>WGNS01000013.1 GCA_016124415.1 Gammaproteobacteria bacterium
AATGACTCTACGGCGCATATAGCTGAATTTAGATGATCTACACCCGTCAGGCTCCGCCCTCCGGATTCCGACATCTAAATCCAGCTGCACCTATCCCGGTCTACTCGCCTTCGCGTCGCTCTCCATGGCTCGCAGTATCGGTAAAGCCTTTTCCTTGCGGCAACAAGCCGTAACGCCCCAGGATCGATTCCGGTCGTTTAAAAATCTGGACACTCCGAGCCATGATGGCCCTATAGAACAAGTCCTCAGAATGCGGAAAGACGGGGCTTTGTTCGAATTGATCAAGACGGATGGTGGAAACCCGTGTACGCATGACGACCAATCTGGGCGCCATGATACAACCCTGCCCTTTCCCTCCATACCTTAATCCGCCAAGGAAGCCATATTGGCATCCCGTGATATCCAAGATCGTTTCAAGGGCATCCGAGAAACAATATGGCGCGGGGGGATGGCTGAAAGGGTATAATGATGCAGTCCCGTTCCTGGACATATTGATATTCCTTAGTAGTGGTTGCAGCAGGCCCTCGGTACTCGTGCAAAAAGTTGTGTCGGCAAAGGCATCCATGTCCACTGCCGACACTGAATTTTGGTACATCCATGTACCCGAAACGGACGATGTCGAGGACAGATCATCTATGGTTCCGTGTCCGAGGTTAGATTTTGGGGCCTTTGCGGTGGGGAGCACAATTGCCCAAAAGGATTACTACTAAAGTATGAGTTTGGTTTCCGGTCTCTTCCGCACGGCACCCTCGCGCGCCGATTTCCCTAGGGGGCATACCGGTTTGTTCTACCTGTACCGGATCGGGTAATATGATGATTTTTATCCATTAAGGGACTGAATGTGCGTTTTCTGGTGGCAGACGACCATCCTCTGGTTAAAGCGGGCCTGAAACAACTGCTGATCACGGAATGTCCGGACGCTCAGCTCGACGAGGCGGCAAACGGCGCGGAAGTCATCGCCGTGCTGGAAGCCGCGGATCCGGCCTTCGACCTTATCCTGCTCGACTACTACATGCCGGGAAGCGAGGACGGTAGATTGATCGCTTTATTGAAGGATCGCTTTCCACAGCTTTCGATCCTGGTGCTGTCCGCCTGCATGGAGCCGGACGTGATCGAACGCTGTCTCGCGCTTGGTGCCTCGGGCTACGTCACCAAACAAACGGCCCATGAGGCCGTCATCGCGGCGATCAGGCACATATTGGCGGGTGGCACCTACAAGCCCCCTGAACTGCTGTTGTCACGATTTGATAGCTCGAGTGCCGAGGATAATGCTCCCGAAGGAACGACGGAGGATCCTCGTTATAAAATGACCAAACGCCAGCGGGATGTCCTGGCGCTGCTCGCTCACGGCGATTCGAATAAGACGATTTCGCGAAAACTGAGCCTGTCGGAGAATACAGTCAAATCGCACGTTACGTCGATCCTACGTGTTCTCGGCGTGAGCAGCCGTATGCAGGCCGTGCTTGTCGCACAACAATTGGGGATCGACCACGTTCCTTCACAACAATAATTCATCACGCCACGGATGTGATGAGCCAATAAAATCTGATATTGGGATAGTTACCGCATGTCTTTTTGCTTTTATAGAAATTTAGTTCAAAAATCGTTGTGTACCGTGGGGATGATCGCCCTGCCGACATTGGGATTCGCAAGCGCCGAACCGACGGCCAACGAGGCGGATTTCGTCTCCGAGATCCCGATTATCCTGACCGCCACCCGCCTTTTGCAGCCCATTAATGAAACGCCGGTATCGACGACTATCATCGATCACCAAACCATTCAGAACATGGGCGCCACGAATATCGCCGACCTGCTCAGGCTCGTGCCGGGCATGCAGGTGGGGCACGGTTCGAGCGCCAACTTTTCGGTGACGTATCATGGTAACAGCAGCACCTTTTCCCGACGTATGCAGGTGCAGATCGACGGCCGGTCGGTCTATTCTCCGCTGTTTTCCGTCGTCGACTGGACCCACCTGGGTATCGCCATAGAGGATATTGAACGCATCGAGGTCATTCGCGGCAGCAATACCCCCATCGACGGCACGAACGCCTTTATCGGGACGATCAACATCATCACCCGCCAGCCGTTTCAGGATAAAGGCGTCTATATCAGCGGAACCAAAGGCGCCCAGGGTTACGGCAGGGAGATGCTTCGTATCGCCGGCGAAACCGGGCCTGTCGAGCAACGCCTGACCCTGGAGCACCGGGAAGACAACGGGTTTGATCAGGTCTACGACTCGCAAAGCCTCGACATGGTCGCCTACAGAGGCAGCTACTTTCCGTCCCAGAAGGACTCGTTCGATTTCCAACTCGGTTACAGCAGAGGACCGGAAGGCATAGGATCCTTCGACGATCCTTTGGATCCCGCGCGATACAAGGAAACGCACGCGTCCTACGGATTCATTCGCTGGGAACGGATCTTTTCGGATACCAACGATCTATACGTCCAGTTCTATCAGAATCGCCTGGTTTGGAGCGACAAGGAAGACATCGTCGGCCCGCTTTCAAGCCTCTTTGGAGTCTCACCCGCGACGATTCTTGCCCTGACGGGAAATCCGGACCA
This sequence comes from Gammaproteobacteria bacterium, assembly GCA_016124415.1. GTDB lineage: Bacteria > Pseudomonadota > Gammaproteobacteria > SZUA-140 > SZUA-140 > RI-283. The sequence continues at coordinate 2,563 of WGNS01000013.1, forward strand.
AACCGTCCCTCTGGGCCTTTACGACGGCGAGGCCGAGCGTATGGACCTCGATTTCAGGAATACCATTCAAGTCACCGGCGATATCAGACTGATCTGGGGTGGCGGACTGCGTCGCGACCGTTTCAAGACGCTGCTCAATCTGGATCGTCCCGATCCTATCGACAACTATAGCCGCCGTCTCAACGGACACCTGGAATGGACGATGAGCGAGCGTCTTGTCACCAACGCAGGCGTGATGATTGAACATAACGATCTCAGTGACACCGAGATATCGCCGCGATTGGCGCTCAATTATCATCTGGACCACGCCCAGACCCTGCGTTTCGCCGTTGCCCGATCGGCGCGTATGCCATCGATCTACGAGGCCAGGGGAGAAAACATCGTTCGATTCGACAGCGGCGACATCATCGACATCACGACGACCAACATCAAAAGCGTAAGTCCCGACCTCGACGTACGTCCTGAGTTGCTCGACACTTATGAAATCGGCTATGTCTTGTTCCTGCCCGTAAAAAAACTGCAACTGGACGCAAAAATCTACAAGGACGAGATCACCAAGGTGATATCCGGGCCGACCCTACGCCCATTCAACGACCTTTACGACCAAAAGGCATTCGTCTGGATGAACTCGGGCAATATCAAGATCCACGGTCTGGACTTGGGGCTCGATTTTCAGCCGAGCCCGAACACTCGAGTGATCCTGGCTTACGGCTACGCGCGTGCAGACGGACGTATTCTGAAACGATGGGACCTCGATACCAACAAAACGATCTACTGGCCCAATGAACCCGGAAACAATCAACAGGCCAACAGCGTTCCGCGGCATACCGTGAGCCTGATGACCAGCCACCACTTTCCCAGGCACATCGACACCAGCGTGACCTGGTACCATGTCAGCGATATGGAGTGGCTCGGCGACGGAGATCCGGTAAAGGGCTACGATCGATTTGACCTGCGTCTGGCCAAGGGGTTTTCGCTGTTCAATTCGACGGCCTCGGTGGAACTGTTGGTCCAAAACCTGTTTGATGACGGATATATCGATACGGTAAAAAACAATCGGTTCGGACAGCGTATGTTTATGAATGTCAATCTAAAGTATTGATACGTATGGCGGGAACATTTTATGTCCCGATTTAGTCTTTGAAGTTGAGATGATTTGGTGCAGTCACGTCATTCCCTAACGGCCGATAGACCGTTATGGGGAAAACAACCGGATCGGCCGTAGCATCTATTTTCTTCAAGACGATTATTTCATCCTGTTGACGGCATCCACGGAATGGAGATGATGCAAGTGACAATGACGACCTCGTTCAGCGCACCGCTATGTCTGCCCTGACACCGATCGTTCGCGCGCTTTTTATGGTGGCGCTGCTGTGCGTTACCGGTCAGGTCTCTGCGCACGTCCGAATATTGCTTAGCCACTCCACCCCGCCCTACCGCGCGCTCGCGGATTCGATCAGCGCGTATATCGATGGACAGACATTTTCCATCATCGACGTAGGGTCGCCTGGTCCCGATTCGGATACCCCCGGTTCCGATACCGGCATGCTGAATATCGCCGTCGGCAGCCGAGCGATGGATTACGCGTTAAAGACGATGCCGAATATTCCATTGCTGGCCACGCTCGTACCCAGCAATGCCTACGAGGATTTACTGAAGACCCACGAGGATGTGCTCAAACCGGGCAAGGTATCGGCAGTCTTTCCCGATCAGCCATTGGAACGCCAGGTCGCGTTCGTTCATCTGTTGATGCCGGACAAGAAACGGATGGGCGTACTGGTCGGCCAACATTCCTTTCAGTATGTAAAACCGTTAACCCGTTTGGCGTCCGCCCGCGGCCTCAGCGTAACGATCGGCGACGCCCGCGAGGATCGAATACCTGATGCCATTAAAGACATGCTCGCAGGCAGCGACTTCGTCCTCGCACTGCATGATTCCAGTCTGCTGACGCCTAACCACGCCAAGTGGTTGCTTTATATGGCCTACCAGCGCCGGATACCCGTTATCGGCTACTCGAAGACCTATGTCCGCGCCGGCGCGTTGGCGGCGCTCTATTCGTCGAATGATCAAATCGGCCGCCAGGTCTCATCCATGCTTGGGAAAGCGGGACTGCGTCCCCGATACCACACGGCGGACATAAAGCTGCCCAAACCGGAATATCCGAACGAATTTTCCATAGAACTCAATAACAACGTGGCCGATTCATTCGCACTTTGGGGAATCGACCCCGATCTGATCGCGGACCGGCTTCGCCACCTGAACGGAAAAGGAATCGAGCCGTGAAGACTCACTTTCTAAACATCCGTATGAAGATCATCCTGCTGGCATGTCTCCCCGTGATCGCCATCAGTCTCGTCCTGAGCGTCCACATGGTGCAGACGCGCATGAACGATATATTCCAATCGTTGTTGAAACAAGGACAGTTGATCGCCCACAACCTCGCGCCGGTCTGTGAACTGGGACTCTTTGCCGGCGACAATGAACTGCTGCAGCGCCTCGCCGACAACACGCTGCGCGACCCCATCGTCAAATCGGTGTCGATCGTCTCCGCGGATCGTCGCGTGCATCTGCAGGTATTCGCTTCCAGGTCCGAGTCTATTTCGATGACCGGTCCGGTACTCAAAACCCCTCACACCCTGCTCTTCACCGAACCCGTATATCAAACCGGGACGCCGATCGACGAATACGTCGGAGGACTTCAGAAGAACGCGGTCATCGGGTGGGTCAAGGTCGAGATCAGCCAGGACGAGGCCATACGCAAGAGAAAGGAAATTCTCGAAAACGGGCTCTCGATCGGAGTACTCGGCGCCCTTGTCAGCATCCTTATCGGTCTCCGCCTGGAAAAAGGTATCTCCAAGCCCATTCTAAATCTCACCGGGGCGATGGAACGCATGCAGGCGGGTGACCTGGACGCGCGTGCCGAAGGACACGCCAAGGGCGAGCTCGGGCAGCTGCAGCGCGGATTCAATGAGCTCGCCGACGTCATCAGTGCATCCCAACAGGATTTGACCAAACAAGTGGATGACGCGACGGAAAGACTGCGGAGAAACCTCATCGAACTCGCAAAGAAAAACATCGAACTCGATCAAGCCCGGAAAAAGGCCATCGAATTGGGCGACGAAAAATCGAGTTTCCTGTTCAATATGTCACACGAGATCAGGACGCCGCTCAACGCCGTTCTAGGCTACAACTCGCTGCTCGAAAAAACCGAATTGGATCAGCAGCAAAAGGAATATGCCCAGATTGTGCACCAGGCCTCGAAACAACTTCTTAGCGTGATCGATGACATCCTCAGCTACGCCCGTCTGGAGTCCGGAAAGGTCATTCTCGAGGAAGTGCCCTTCGATCTTCTGAAATGTTGTGAGGACGTCATGGCGCTCATGACGCCACTGGCGGCGGAGAAGGAACTCGACTTTGCATTGATCCTGACCAGCCAATTCCCCGAAACCGTTCTGGGCGATCCAAATCGCCTGACCCAGATCCTCACGAATCTCGTCAGTAACGCCATCAAATTCACCGAACTCGGACATGTATCCGTAGAGATCGGTATCGACGAGACGCGCGATGAACCCACGCTCAGGATCGCCGTTCGCGATACCGGAATCGGGATGAGCCAGGAGGCGCAGTCGAATATCTTTGAGCAATTCCAGCAAGGCGACAATACGATCACAAGGCGCTTCGGCGGTACGGGTCTGGGCCTTGCCATTGTTTCGAGACTCGCCAGGCTCATGGACGCGCATATCGACGTAGCAAGCACCGAAGGTCGTGGCACGACGTTTACGTTCCGTTTACCGCTCAGTGTTCCGGACGGAGCGCCCGCAAAGGCAAAGTCCGACGACGCGCTGACTGGAACCCGTTGTCTGCTCTACGATTCCAGCGAAATCGAGCGGCAAGCCGTCACCGCGCTACTTCGCCTTTGGAAGGTTGAGGCGATCCAGGCGGCGCACCTCGACACCGTCATTCCGACACTCGATGCCGAAATTCGATCCGGACGTCGTGTCGATTTCGTGTTCGGCGGCCTTCGGCTGCGCCAGAACGATATCGATGACCTCGCAAGCGCCGTGGGTACATTGAGGAAACACTATCAAGGTCCGGTAATGTTACTGTTGACGCATGAAAAACAGGCCAAGGATCCCCGTTTAAACGTTGACGACCGCATAACACCGATCTGCAGACCCATCCGGCATCGTCTCATGTATGAGCAGATCCGCGCCATGATGCAGCCTGAGACCCAACCGAAACCCGGCCCGAGCAAGGCCCCCCTGGCAAAACGAAGCCCGCCGATACGCGGCCTGCGCATTCTGCTCGCGGAAGACAACGACCTCAATCGACGCCTGTTGACCACGCTCGCCGACCAAAAAGGCGCCACGGTTATTTCCGCACATGACGGACAGCACGCCATGAGCATCGCCTGCGCCGAGCCGTTGGACTTGATCCTGCTCGACCTGCATCTGCCGGAGCTGGATGGCATAGAACTGGCGAGACAGATCCGGGGACTTTCGGGAAGCATGGGACAAGTGCCCATCATCGCGCTGACGGCGGATATCTACCGCGGAAAGAAGGACAATCTGAAGAATGCCGGATTCAACGGTTGCGTTTTCAAGCCCATCGACGAGGCATCGCTATGGGACTGCGTCGGCGATGCCCTAAAGGGTATCGATTCCCCCAGATGCTGGCCCGGGCAGGACGATCCCAAGGCATTCAGGGAAACCCGCGTGCGCGCAAAGGAACGGGAGCGTAAAGGCGCATCGGGATATCCGTCCGGACTGCTACCCGAACTCGAACAGCAATTTGTCGTCGGAAGGCAAGCCATTGCCGATGCGATTGGAAACGACGACCGGGTTAAAATCCTGAAGCACAGCCACGACATCAGCGGTGTTGCCGGCATATTCGGGCACACGCGAATCGCCATGGCGGCGGCGGAGATCGAAGGGGCCGTCCACCGCGAGGCAAAGCTTGCTGATATTTCCCGGCTGTTCGAAGAACTCGATGCAGCGTTCGAAGATCTCGGCGTGACGGGATAACGTCCGCTCGACCAGGATCAGCCTGGGAAAAACAAGGTGTGGAAATTTGCCGAGGTCTGCCGTGCGATGGTCTGAAGATCCGTACCGCGAATTCGTGCGAGCGCTTCGGCAACATACCGGACGTAGGCCGGCTGATTGGTACGGCCGCGATGAGGTACCGGGGCCAGATAAGGCGAGTCGGTCTCGATCAGGAGCCGATCGGCCGGTACCTTTGCCGCAACCTCCCGCAGACTGTCCGCGCTCTTGAACGTGATGATGCCGGAGAAGGAGATATAGAAGCCCAAATCCAGCGCAGCTCGCGCAAGCGCCCAATCGCTTGCGAAGCAGTGCATGATACCCCCCGCATTCTCTGCACCTTCCTCCCTGAGCACGCGTATCGTGTCGTCGTCCGCCTCGCGCGAATGAATGATCAGAGGCTTTCGACTGACCTTGGCTGCACCGATATGGGTCCGGAAACGCCGCCTCTGAACCTCAAGATGCTCGTCGGAGCTCCGAAAATAATCGAGGCCCGTTTCGCCTATGGCGATTACAGAGGGTTCTCTCGCCAGTTCCAGGAGCGTATCCAGATCGGGATCCTCGCCTTCGCTGACGTTCGGATGCACGCCCACGGAAGCATGGATCTTCGGATAACGCCGGGCAATATCCAGTACCTCGGGAAGCGTTTCCAGATCGATGGAGACGCACAGCATCTCATTCACACCCAACCCGCGGGCTTCGGCGAGCACCCCATCCAGGTCCGTCCCAAGCTTCTCCAGCTCCAGACAGTTCAAGTGACAATGTGAGTCGATCAGAGAGAAGTCGTGTTGCATGTGTCACCCTCGGCGAGGAACCGGAAAACGCCGTTTTCCAGTTCCCCAAAACGACAGGGGCGGTCATAGACCGCCCCTGGTTGTAACCGATCGTTCCCGAAGAACGTTCCGACCGGTCAATAGCGGACCTTAGTTGATCCGCGGATCCAGTTCACCCGAGACATAACGCTGGAACATTTTCTCCAGCGAGACGGGCTTGATCTTGGAGCCCATGCCGGCGCAGCCGAAGGCCTCGTAACGGGCCTTACAGATCTCCGTCATACCCTTCGTGGCTTCCTTCAGGAATTTGCGCGGATCGAAATTCGCTTTGTTCTCCTCAAGATGCTTACGAATCGCACCCGTGGAGGCCATACGCAGGTCGGTATCGATGTTGACCTTGCGAACGCCGTGCTTGATACCTTCGACGATCTCCTCGACGGGAACGCCGTACGTCTCACCCATGTCGCCGCCGTAGCTATTGATGACCTTGAGCCAATCCTGGGGAACGGAGGACGAACCGTGCATGACGAGATGCGTGTCCGGGATACGGGCGTGAATCTCCTTGATGCGATCGATCGCCAGGATGTCGCCTGTGGGCGGACGCGTGAACTTGTATGCGCCATGGCTGGTGCCGATGGCGATGGCCAGCGCGTCGACTTTGGTTTTCTTGACGAAGTCGGCGGCCTGCTCGGGGTCGGTCAGCAGCATGGACTTGTCCAGCTTGCCCTCGGCGCCATGGCCGTCTTCCTCACCCATTTCGCCGGTCTCAAGCGAACCCAGACAGCCGAGCTCGCCCTCGACGGAGACGCCGCCGGCATGCGCCATGGCGACGACCTGGGAGGTCACGTCGACGTTGTACTCATAGGAAGACGGGGTCTTCATATCGGCCATCAGCGAACCGTCCATCATGACGGAGCTGAAACCGCTCTGGATAGAGCGCAGGCAGACGGCCGGCTCGGAACCGTGGTCCTGATGCATCACGATGGGCACATCAGGATAGGCCTCCAGGGCAGCCAGAATCAGGTGACGCAGGAACGGCTCGCCGGCATAGCTGCGGGCGCCGGCGGAACCCTGCATGATGACCGGGCTGTCGCAAGCGGCGGCAGCCTGCATGATGGCATGCACCTGCTCCATGTTGTTGACGTTGAACGCCGGGACGCCATAGGAATGCTCCGCAGCGTGATCGAGAAGTTGTCTAAGTGAGATGAGTGCCATAGTGGTTATCCTCCGCTAAAAAATCTCTTGTTTATTTCGTGACTCGTTATAGTCCGTCGAGTTGTGCATCCCGAACGGGATCGGGATACCGATCAGGTCTCCCCCACCCTCAGGATCTTCATCGTATTCGTATGTCCCAGCATTCTCATCATATCACCCTTGGTGATGATGACCATCTCGCCCTCACGGACAGTACCCTGGCGCAACAATTCGTTGGTAACGGCCTTGTTGATCTCGATATGGGACTTGTCGGGATCGACGTCGAACGCAACCGGATAGACGCCCCGGTAGATTGCCACTTTACGACGCGTCGACTCATGCCGCGTCAGGGCGTAGATCGGGATCCCGGAGCTCACGCGCGACATCCACTGGACCGTGGCGCCCGACTCCGTCATGGCCGCGATCGCGCGAACCCTTAGGTGGTTGGCCGTATACATCGTGGCCATGGCCACGGCCTCGTCAACGTGGGTGAATTCGTTATTGATGCGCTGCCGGGCGATCACCGAAACCTTCTGACGTTCAGCGCCCTTACACACACGGTCCATGGCGACAATGGCCTTGACGGGATGTTTGCCGATCGCGGTCTCGTCGGAAAGCATGACCGCGTCGGTGCCGTCCAACACCGCATTGGCCACGTCGAACACCTCGGCCCGGGTAGGGATCTGATTGTTGACCATGGACATCATCATCTGGGTCGCCGTGATCACGACACAGTTCATGCCGCGGGCCAGATGAATCAGGTGTTTCTGGACCCCCGGCAGCTCGGCATCGCCGATCTCGACGCCCAAGTCGCCGCGCGCGACCATGATGACGTCGGCAGCGGAGATGATGCCTTCGATAACGCCCAGCGATTCGGCGCGTTCGATCTTGGCAACGATACCGCCCTCGCCTCCCGCAGCTCGCAGCAAGCGCCGGGCCTCGTGGACATCCTCACCGTCCCGCGGAAAGGATATCGCGACATAGTCGGCCTTGAGCTTCGCCGCCGTGGCCATGTCCGACTTGTCCTTCTCGGTGATGGCCGCGGCCGAAAGGCCTCCGCCCTGACGGTTGATACCCTTGTTATTGGAGACTTCACCGCCAACCAGCACCTTGCAGCGGATTACGCGATCGTCGGACTCAGTGACGCGCAGGACGACCTTACCGTCGTCGACAAGCAGGACGTCGCCCGAGGAGACGTCCTTGGGCATATCCTTATAAGTGAGTCCGACCCTGTGCTGATCGCCGTCGTCGTCGGGACAGTCGATATCGAAGGTGAACGTATCACCTTCCTTCAACGTGACAGGCCCGCTCTTGAATCGGGTCAAGCGAATCTTGGGCCCCTGAAGATCGACCAGAATCGCAACGTCCTTACGCACCGACGCAGCAGCGGCACGAATCGCCTCGGCGCGACGAATGTGCTCGCTCGACTCGCCGTGCGAGAAGTTGAGGCGAAAGACGTCGACTCCGGCCCGGATCATCTCCTCGATGATCGCGGGATCGTCACTTGCCGGCCCCAACGTCGCTACGATCTTGGTCCTACGCAAAACTGAATTGCTCATAGTAACAGTAGACCCGCGCCACTGGGACGGCGGGTCTCTTTATCCTCCAATAGAATGGTGGTTTTAGCGATCAGCCGGCGCGCTCTTCCAGAATGGCAACGGCGGGCAGCTTCTTGCCTTCAAGGAATTCGAGGAAGGCGCCGCCACCGGTCGAGATATACGATACTTTATCAGCAATCTGATACTTATCAACCGCAGCCAAGGTGTCGCCGCCACCGGCGATCGAGAACGCACTCGAATCGGCGATCGCCATGGACAGCGCCCTGGTGCCTTCGCCGAACTGGTCAAACTCGAAAACGCCGACGGGACCGTTCCAGACGATGGTGCCGGCACCCTTGAGGATCTCCGCCAGCTGGGCGGAAGTCTGAGGACCGATATCGAAGATCATGTCGTCGTCGGCGACGTCGGCGACATTCTTCAGGGTCGCGGCGGCGCTCTCTGAGAACTCCTTGCCGCAAACGACGTCGACGGGCACCGGAATGTCGCCACCACGTGACTGGGCATCGGCCGTCAACTTGTTGCAGGTATCGATCAGGTCGGCCTCGTAAAGCGACTTGCCGACGTTGTGACCGGCCGCCGCGATGAACGTATTGGCGATACCGCCGCCGACGATCAACTGATCGACGACCTTGGAAAGCGATTCCAGAACGGTCAGCTTGGTGGAAACCTTGGAACCGCCGACGATGGCGACCAACGGGCGGGCCGGATTGTCCAGCGCCTTGCCCAAAGCGTCGAGTTCCGCCGCGAGCAGCGGGCCGGCGCAGGCAACGGGAGCAAACTGAGCGGCGCCATAGGTGGAACCCTGTGCCCGGTGTGCGGTGCCGAAGGCGTCCATAACGAATACGTCACACAGCGCGGCGTATTGCTTGGCAAGCGCATCTTCGTTCTTCTTCTCGCCGTTGTTGAAGCGAACATTCTCCAGGATCACGACCTCGCCGTCAGCAAGATCTACACCGTTCAGGTAGTCCTTGACCAGACGAACGTCCTTGCCGAGCATTCCTCCCATGTGAGCGGCAACCGGCGCCAGCGAAAACTCTTCCGCATACTCGCCCTCGGTCGGACGTCCCAGGTGAGACATGATCATCACCTTCGCGCCTGCTTTCAAAGCATGTTCAATCGTCGGCAACGACGCGCGGATACGCGCATCGGAAGTCACCTTGCCGTCCTTTACGGGGACGTTCAGATCCTGCCTGATCAATACACGTTTGCCGGCAAGATCGAGATCGGTCATTTTGATTACGGACATTTCAAATTCCTCAATAAATGTAGAACAAAGAGCGGAAGATCAAAGCGTAAGCGGCGGACATATGCCCGCCACCTACAGGTTTCCAACCGACTGCTTTAGTTCCTCTCGTAGCTGTTCTTTCCCTATTAATTCGCCGCAACGTGCCGCACGAAGCGCATCATGTTGCAGGTATAGCCGTACTCGTTGTCGTACCAGGACACCAGCTTGACGAAGGTGCCGTCCAGCGCGATGCCGGCATCGGCATCGAAGATCGAGGAGTAGCCGCAACCGCGGAAATCGGTGGAAACCACCTTCTCATCGGTGTAGGACAAGGTCTCGCTGATCGCGGTGCCTGAATTGGCGGCGGCCTTAACCGTAGCGCAGATCTCGTCATAGGAGGCGTTCTTCTCCAGTTCTACGGTCAGGTCGACGACCGAAACGTCGGAGGTCGGCACGCGGAAAGCCATACCGGTCAGCTTACCATTCAGATCCGGCAGGACCTTGCCGACGGCCTTGGCGGCGCCGGTGGACGACGGAATGATGTTCTCCAGGATACCGCGGCCGCCGCGCCAGTCTTTCTGGGACGGACCGTCTACGGTCTTCTGGGTAGCCGTAGCGGCATGGACGGTCGTCATCAGGCCACGTTTGATACCGAACTTGTCGTGAATAACCTTGGCCAACGGAGCCAGACAGTTCGTGGTGCAGGAGGCCGCCGAAACGATCTTCTGACCCGCGTACGAATCGTGGTTGACACCGTAAACGAACATCGGGGTGGAGTCCTTGGAAGGCGCCGACTGGACGACCTTCTTGGCACCGGCATCGATATGCTTCTGGCAAGTCTCTTCGGTCAGGAAAAACCCGGTACACTCCAGAACGACGTCGACATCGATATCGCCCCAAGCCAGATTCGACGGATCGCGCTCGGCGGTCAGACGGATCTTCTTGCCGTTAACGATCAGCGCGCCGTTATCGACGGCCACGTCGCCGGCAAACTTGCCGTGAACGGAGTCATGCTTGAGCATGTAGGCCAGATAGTCAGCGTCCAGCAGATCGTTGATCGCAACGATTTCCATATCCGGAAAGTCCTTTGCAACCGCGCGGAAAGCCATACGACCGATACGACCGAAACCGTTAATACCGATACGAGTTGTCATGTTTTATCCTCCACAAACTAATTTAAAGAAAATCCTTGTTCCCCGCCCGCCCAGGGACGGAACGGGGATGGTTATCGTTGTATTTAGAGAACAGACTCCACAGCCTTGACGACATTGTCAACGGTAAAACCGAATTGCTTGAAGAGTTCACCGGCCGGGGCGGATTCACCAAAGGTGTTCATCGCCACGGCCTTGCCCTGAGTGCCGATGTACTTGTACCAGCCATCCGCGATACCGGCTTCGACCACGACACGTGCCGTGACGGAAGAAGGCAACACGGACTCGCGATAAGCACCATCCTGAGCGTCGAAGACGTTGGTCGACGGCATAGAGACCACGCGAACCTGCTTACCCTTCGCGAGCAAGGCCTCGGCGGCGTCCATGGCCAGCCCGACTTCGGAACCCGTTGCGATGATGATCGCATCCGGCGTGCCGTTGGTGTCGCGAAGGACGTATCCGCCGCGCCCGATATCGGCGATCTGCTGCGCGGTGCGCTGCTGATGCGGCAGGTTTTGGCGGGAGAAGATCAGGCTGGTCGGGGTGCTGCGACGCTCGACGGCATCCTTCCAGCACACGGCGCTCTCGACCGCGTCGCAAGGACGCCAGACGACCATGTTCGGGATCATACGCAGGGTAGCGGTCTGCTCGACCGGCTGATGCGTGGGGCCGTCCTCGCCCAGACCGATGGAGTCGTGGGTAAACACGAAGATGCTGCCCTGCTTCATGAGCGCGGCCATACGCAACGCGTTACGCGCATACTCCGAGAACATCAGGAAGGTCGCACCGTAGGGGATAAACCCGCCGTGCAGCGTAATACCGTTCATGATCGCGGCCATGCCGAACTCGCGCACGCCGTAGTGGATGTAGTTACCGCCGGATTCGGTGTTGCTGACCGCGATGGAACCGGACCACAGGGTCAGGTTGGAACCGGCGAGGTCGGCGGAACCGCCGAGGAACTCGGGCAGGATCGGACCCAACCCGTTGATGGCGTTCTGCGAAGCCTTGCGGCTGGCGATGGTTTCGGCCTTGTCGTTGACGGCGTTCACGAATGCGCCGGCCTTGGCCTCCCAATCGGCGGGCAATTCGCCGGCCACGCGACGCTTGAGCTCCGCGGCCAGCTCGGGATAGGCGGCCTCGTAAGCGGCAAACTTGTCGTTCCAGGCGGATTCGGCAGCCTGGCCCTTTTCCTTGCCGTTCCATCCCGCATAGACCTCGGAAGGAATCTCGAACGGAGGGAAGTTCCAGTCGAGGTTCTTACGGGTCGCGGCGATTTCGTCTTCGCCCAGCGGGGCGCCGTGGCAATCGTGGCTGCCGCAAAGATTGGGCGCGCCGTAGCCGATGACGGTCTTGCAGCAGATCAGGGAAGGCTTGTCGTTGACCGAACGGGCCTCGAGGATGGCCTGACGGATCGACTCGGGGTCATGCCCGTCGACGCCGCGAACAACATGCCACTTGTAGGCCTCGAAACGGGCCGCGGTGTCGTCCGTGAACCAGCCTTCCACATGGCCGTCGATCGAGATGCCGTTGTCGTCCCAGAACGCGATCAGCTTGCCCAGACCCAGCGTACCGGCGAGCGAACACGCTTCATGGGAGATACCTTCCATGAGACAGCCGTCGCCCATGAAAACGTAGGTGTAATGATCGACGACGTGGTGACCGTCGCGGTTGAACTGTCCGGCCAGGACCTTTTCAGCGATCGCCATGCCGACGCCGTTGGTGATGCCCTGACCCAGCGGGCCGGTCGTGGTCTCAACACCGGGCGCATAACCGTATTCCGGGTGGCCGGGCGTTCTCGAGTGCAGCTGACGGAACTGCTTGAGGTCGTCGATGCTCAGGTCGTACCCGGTAAGATGCAGCAAGGAATACAGCAGCATCGAGCCATGGCCGTTGGACAGGATGAAACGATCCCTGTCCGCCCAATTCGGATTACCGGGGTTGTGCTTGAGGAAATCATTCCACAGCACCTCGGCAATATCCGCCATGCCCATCGGGGCACCGGGATGGCCGGATTTGGCCTTTTGGACGGCATCCATACTCAGGACACGAACGGCATTGGCTAACACTTTACGGGTGGACATATACGCCTCCTAAAGAACTAAAGAAATCTGTATGCGTTGGCCCGCGAACGGTGGATGGCAACGGACAATAGGGGTGTCCAAGGATACCCGAGGATCCGAGAAATCTACAGCCGGAGCGAGCAACATCATTAATGTAATAGTTTAAAAGACTACCCTAACTCATTTATATAGTGGGTGATTATTATGCTTGTAACCGCCCCGAACTCTCTGGCTGACCAAGAGCCCGACTGATCATCGGTGGGGACTCGAATTGACGGCGTACATTCTCGCTTACCTGAGCGAATTCGGCAAGTACAATCACTCCCGCCGCTCTGTAAAGCCGGTCATCCCCGCCATTTGATCGAGCACCCCATGCTCGGAATCTGCTCCCGAGGTCCTTCTCCCGTTTCCGCCACGAGCCTCATCGCCTCGAACAAGTCCCGTCTGGCGTCTGCGGCAGCAGGCTCCTTTCGGCTGGCGTCAAGCCGCCCTCTGTACTGCAAACCGCGGTCGGCGTTATACCCGAAAAAATCCGGGGTGCACACGGCACCGAACTCCTTCGCGACCGACTGATCTTCATCGAAAAGATAGGGAAACGGGTATTGATACTCTTCGGCGACGCGCTTCATGTTCTCGAAGCCGTCCTCGGGATAATCGGCGGGATCGTTGGACATGATCGCCACACTACGAATGCCGAAATCCAGGAGTTCCCGGGTATCCCGGATCAAACGATCGCGGATGGCCTTGACGTACGGACAGTGATTGCAAATGAACATCACCAAGAGGCCGTTCTCGCCAAAACAGTCGTCAAGCGACCAGATTTTGCCGTCGACGCCCGGCAGCGAGAAACCGGGGGCCGGCAGATCGAACTCGCAGACGGGGGTTTCGAGACTCACCATAGCGTTATCACCTTCGATATATGGGGCTTGGGTAAAAACGGATTCGGGAGCGGCGGTTGCCGCTCCCGATCGGACACATTAGTTGCCCAGGCGAACTACCCGGCCGTTGAGCGGCTGGACCGGACGATTGTCATGGACGATGCTGGCGCGGAACTGCTCGAGCTGCGCATCGGAGATCTGAATCGGGGCCGACAACACCAGCCAGTTAACGTTCTCACTGCAAGGCGGCGTCGTCAAAGAGCCGGTGTAGTTGAAATGATTGAGATCCGGTGGCAACAGATCCGCGACGTTGACCTCTACGCCCTCGGGCGTATTGTGATCGCCGCTCGCGGCCGGGAAAGCCGACCAGAGTTTGGCGATGAAGGGGTTGTCCGGACCGCCGGCATCGATCATGACGCCGATAACGGCCAGCTGCCCGTCATCGGCTTTGTGAACAAGATGCGCTTCCAATGCGTGGGATTTCCCGCCGATGGTGTGCTCGCTGGGCGAATGGAAATGGAACTGCAACAGCTGATAGGTCTTGCCGTCAACGGTCATCGAACTACCGGGGGCATAGTTGACCTGAATCGCGTGGCCGTTATTGACGATATCCAGGGGAGTCGCCTTGTAATCGGTCTTGATGTCGTCCAGGCTCGTGATGGTAGCAGCGGAAATGTCGACCGGAGACTGCTTCGTGCCGTCCTTACAGAGCGCGTAGTCTTCCTTGAGATCGCCCCAATACTGAGGCGCGCCGATGCCGGTATAGCTCCAGTGAAGGGAATGATGGAAGCTGGTCATGTCATGGTGCGCCATCTCCTTGTCTTCATGCGCGGAAGATTCCTTGTGGCCCATGAACACTTCGCCGAAAGTCGCATGAGGAACCACGGACGGAGCGGCTTCAGGCGCGGCAGGCTCGGCTGGCGCAGCCGGTTCGGCCGGTGCGGGAGCGGCGTCCTTTGCCTGCGGCGCAGGGGCCGCCTCCTCTACCGTGACGTTGGGATGGGACCAACCCATCGCATCGCCGGCATGAGATGACATCGACGAAGCCATTAATGCCCCGCCAACGAGTAATCCCGTCGTCCACAACTTGATCATTTGATTGTCTCCTCCATTCATATCGCGCGTTCTTTATCACTCGTTTTTGTTGATGAATACCCCCGAGTCGCGAGGATAGCCGCAAAATCGCAAAAAGGCCAGCCTCGCGCCCTGGCCGGGACCTTGGCGCCGCTGATCGATACGGGGTTGAAAGGAGACGGGGAATCCGCGAACCTAAGAAGATCAGCGCGCCTCGAGGTCGAGGCCCGCGCGCAGTCGACCCGAATGCACAATCCGAGGCATGCCTATACATGAACTACTACCTGATTATCCTGGGGCTCCTCACGATCGGCGGTTTGGCGACCACGATCTGGGGCCTGAAAAGCTTGCGCAACACTCAACGCATCGCCGCTTGGCCCGGAACCGGAGGAACGATCGAATCATCGACAGCACAATCGGTAGAAGACGATCTGCTGCCGGAGATCGTCTATCGATATGAGGTGGAGGCGGTTTCGTATCGGAACAAGCTGGAGTTGCCCGCGGGCACCCTGCCCTCACAGGAACTCGCCAAACGTCTGGCCCGGGATTACCCGGTCGGGAAGACCGTTGAAGTCCGTTACGATCCTGACGCGCATGGGAAATCGGTGATCGAGGGCGCGCAGCGCAAGGGCGGCGACGTATTCATTATCCTGTTCGGCATCGCCGGCACCCTGTTTGGTATCCTGGCGATGCTGCAAGGCATCTGACGACAATGTTTCCGTTCAGCTCGCCGATGCGAGGTCTAGGGATTTGCTATTCGTCGGGGAATTCGGGCGCCCCATCCTTCATCTGGGGATGCGACATGATCACGGCAACGAAGGCGATCATGAAGAGACAGGGGAACATCGCCATCCAGGAAATAAAATACACCGCATCGATCGCGACCAGGATGAGACATACGATAACCATCGAGAAGATAACCCGATGGCTCCTTTCCAGAAAAAACGACAAACCGATCGCAGCGACAACGATGGCCGCAAAGATCTCATAAAAGTGCGCCATAACCCGCGCTCCCCCTTTTACTCGATGGATGCATCAAATCACACATATTGTAGGGGTATAGTACCGGGTCCCGGCTTGGATGTAAAACGCCGGGCCCCATTGAAGTGTGACGAGTTATTTTTCCGTCTGATGAAGCAAGGCCACCATGCGGCGATGCTGGCGGAAAATCATCCTTTCCAAATGGTCACGGACAATGTCCGATAGCCCTTCGAACGTGCAGACCACCTTCCAGACGCCGTCGGTCGCCTTTTCTACGCCCGCAACACGTCCGCACACGACCAGAGGCTTGAGATATTGTCTGTTCAGATATACGGCAAGCTGAAAATACCGTCCCTGTTCCGGCGCTTCCGGCATGACGCAGGAAATGCCATTGGACTTCATCTCTACCGCCGATGGCGCCGGTAGCTCCAGTCTTTGCGCGAGCACCTGGGACACCATTTCCATGAGCATGTTGACTTTGAACTCAAGGCGGGCCACGTCGTGCGCCAACGGTTCGGCATCCTTGCCTTCGTGCATATATTCGTCCAGAGAACTCATGTAACGCAGGAGGCGCTCGTTCTCTTCATTGAGAACGGCGAACGTCGCCTCCGGTGGAGGCCCATCCAACCGTTCCCACTGGACGGGAATGACATCCAGATAGGTCAACCCCTCGCCGAGGCAGGCGTTGATCAATGATGGTGTTTCGGCATCCGTCACTGTCGATTCATTCCTATGGTGTTTCGAGGCTCAGGCCAGCTGATAGCCACGACTGGCTTTTCTGGCACGGCCCAAGGTCGCGAGACTGTCCCGAGCGGCGTCACGCTCCTTGATACATCGCGCGATGAGCGCAGAGTCATCGTGTAAGAGCGATTGTAGCGCGGTAAGGAGCGCACGCTTATCCTCCGGCGCGCACTCGAGCTCCATACATCGTTCGATGAGATCGTGCCGCTCGCGTACCAAGGTGACGAGGTCGTCCCAGGCCTCGTCTCTGGCCAGATCCGACATTCGCGCCGTCCTGACGCGAATCTCGTTCAGTATACCGTCCGCCCAAACACGTTGTTCAGCGGCCAAGACGACCTCCGTCAACCTTGCACACCGTGCTGCTTGGCGTGATTCTGGATGATCTCCTCGGGAATGGCGTCCCACGCATCCTTGATTTGATCGAGCAGACCGGTAACCTCGTCGAGATACGTGGATTCATTACGCAGATTCGCTTCGAACAATCGGCGAATCATGTAGTCGTACAGATCGTCAAGATTCTGAGCGATGGTATGATCGCCACTGCCCGACTTATCCAAGCTGGCCCGCAAACCGTCGATCATCGAGATGGCCCAGCTGATTTGCTGACCCTTGCCGGGGATATCGCCGTTTTGCATTTGCTGCTTGGCCGAAGCGATCTTCTGCAAGGCGCCTTCCATGAGCATCTGAATCAAACGATGCGGCGTAGCCGACTCGACCCGGTTGGTCAATCCAAATCGTCTGTATTCATCCAATGCTGCATTGTGGTTCATGGTCTCTCCTCGTTATGACTACGTGCACCAAAGATTTATCCCTATATCGTCACCGCTTCGATCGAATGTCCGACGCGGCTCCCCGCCGTCGATTCCTATCCTCCGATCTTCGGCAGGGACGCCAGCTGGCTTGCCAGCGAATTGCTCGTCGCGGTCAATTGACCCACCAGAGTATCGAGCGCGATAAATTGTTTCTGTAGCCGATCGTGAAGCGCCGTCTGTCGCACCAGCAACTGGTCGCGCTGCGCGTTGATATCGTCGATCGACGAATTGATACTGTTGGTTTTGTCGTTCAGCATGCCATTGGTATCCAGCATACTGGCCATCAATGCATCAAGCTGTACCCCGATGCCTCTGGTCAGTGTGATGGAGCCTCTTGAACCGGTAGCGGAACCTGTCACCTTGATCTTGAGTCCCAGCGCACCGGCGTCGCCGGTCAATTCCTGACCGGATCCCGTCCCCGCCGCCGACCCGATCGATCCGACAATGTCGGTCCCGTCCGTCGCAACCGGACTTGAGCCGAACAGATCGGTTTGACCCGTGCCTCCGGTCACCGAGACTGCCGAGGACGATCCGTAGCGATTCGAGGTCAGCGTCAGGACACCCGCGTTCTCGGATACGGTAACGGACAAGCCCGCATTTGAATAAGTCTGAATGCCGTTGATCGCCGCTTGAATTTCCGCCGCGAGCGTGGCGGCCGTGTAGGTGCCGGGCGTCAGGGTAATTCCACCGGCCACGCCGCCAAGAGAAATATCCAAGGTGTCGTTGACCCCGGACGTGATCGTAAGCGCCGCCGCCGCCGATCCGACAAAGGTCCCTTGAGTCGCGAGCGAAGTGACGTCAACCGCGTAGTTGCCGACTGGCGTATCCGAAAGCGACTCGACATAACTCACCTGCGAGTCCGTGGCGTTGCCTTGATCGCCGAACAAATTCGCGACGTCTTTGGGATTGTTCTGCAACGCCGCGTCCAGCTTGGCGCTATCGATCGTCATGGTGCCGTCGCTGCTGCTGCGCGTGATGCCGACGTCGGCCAGGATGCGATACGGCGCATCGGAAGGCAGGCCGTCGACGGCACTGGCAAGAATGGTGTTCAGTTGCGACCGGATACTCAGCAAGGTCACGTCCCCTTGCAGCGGTCCACCCACCTTGGTGGCCGGATCGTACGCGGAGAGCTTGTTCATGGTGGAGACCAGACCGTTGTAGGCCTTAACGAAGCCGTTGATCGCGCTCTTCGCCGAGGACGTATCCTGACTCACCGTGATCGTAGACGTGCCCGCGCTGTTGAGCGTCACGTTTAACCCGCTGATCGTGGACGTCAAAGTATTACTGGCGTTGGTAACGGAAACACCGTTGATCGACAGCAATGCGTCCTGCCCCGCGTGGGTCTGAGAAAGGTTCGTTGCCGAACTGCTGAAATCCAACAGCGACAGGCCGGACGCGTCGGTATTATTGCCGTCGTCGTCGGCGACCGTAATCTCCATACTGGAGGCTTCGCCGGTTGTGGACGTGATCGCCAAACGGTAATGGGTGCCGTCATTGATGATCGAGGCCGTGACCCCCATGCCGGCGTTGTTGATGGCATCGCGAATACCCACCAGGCTGCCGTCGGTGATCGTGATGCTCTGACTGCCCTTATCCGCGTTTTGCGTAAAACTGGTGTAGGTGTCGGTCACCGGATCGTAGGCCGTGGTCCCGAACTTGAACGTAAGCGTTCCGGTCCCGAGCACATCGGTCTCGCTGGTAAACTGGGCCGCGGTCAGGCTCGAATCCGTCACCAGCGAATGGGCGTCGGCCAATTGTGTCACGGAAAGGTTATAATTGCCGCTCGCGGCAGTTTCGGTCGTCGTGACGTCGGCAACGGAAGTATTGCTCGATATGGCGCTGCGGCCATCGAAGTTCAACTGGCCTCTGAGCGCCGACAGGCTGGATTGAAAGTTCGACATCGATCCCTTAAGGGTGCCGACAGCCGAAATCTGGGCTTGCAGCCTGACTTCTTTCTGATCCAAGCGATTGGCTTTGGGCGTGATTTCCGCTGAGACGAGCTGATTCACGATCCCGGTGATATCGAGACCTGAGCCCAAACCCGTTGAAGTCGTAATTCCTACCATCTAAAGCCTCAAATCATCTTGGCGTCAGAGCCGTTGCCAATTCCATGTTTGGAAAAAAGCAATTCCCGTGCCTAAAGCCGGGAACCACATCAAAACTTAAAAAAAAAGAGACCCTGCAAGCAAGGTCTCTTCTTGTCTTAGCGATCGTAACTGTTACCTGTTTCAGGCGCGTGCATCGAGTATGTGCGGATTATCCGCGTCGTGCATCGCGCGTGCCATGCGAATGAATTCCTCGGAAGGAATTTGACGGATGACGTCACCCGTCGCGCCGTCATGGACTGTGATAATGACTTTGTGTAGTTTCTCGTCCACTGAGAACTCAAGCTCGCGGCGAACATTTTGAAATTGTTCGCGGACCTGAGTCATAGCCGCTTGGACGTCTTCCGAGCGTGTCACACCGTTGACTGGCGCAGTTGCGCTTCCAGCGATCTTCAACTCCCGGACATTAGAGTTGGGGTTGAGCGTCGAGGGATCAGCGGAAAATTCGGCCCTTCTTCCGTTGCTTATCGAGCTCACCTGAGTAGGTGTATTGATCGATGACATGGCGTCCGCCTCACGCAAATCCTATGGAACTCCTCTAGGCTGCCCTCCGGGGCCGAATGGCCCCGGAGGTGACCGTGCCTCTAGTCCTTATCTCAGGAGAGAAAGTGCTAGCTGCGGCAAGGAGTTCGCCTGCTGGACGATGGAGACACCGGCCTGCTGCAGGATCTGCGCTCTCGTCATCGCCGCCGTTTCGGATGCGAAGTCGGCGTCCTGGATACGCGATCTTGCAGCGGCCAGGTTTTCCGACGTCACCGACAGATTGGAGATCGTCGATTCCAAACGGTTCTGCAAGGCACCGAATGACGCTCGCTGCGCCACGATATTCGTGATCGCGCTATCGACGATACTCAGTGCGGCGTTGGCGTTGGTCAGCGTGGAGACGTCCAGGGTCGACACGGCCTGCAGCGCGGAGGTGTTGGACACGGAGGCGAAGTGGCCACCCGTCGCCTCGTTGACGCTGAAGGACTTGTCGGAGTTGAACAGCACCTGACCCGTAACCAGGGTACCATTGGCGACGGAATCGGCCGCCAGCGTGGCGGTACCGACCGTCACGGCACCGGCGTTGGCGGTGGTTCCATCACGGACGATGATGTCGTTACCGGTGGAGTTCGTCAGCGTGATACCCGTTCCGGCGGAGTTCAGTTCGGCCGTGACGCCGGTCTTCGACGAGGCGTCGTTGAAGGCCTTGATGGCGGACGACAAACCGGAAGCGCCGGAAGTTGCGGTGACGTTGAACGAAATCGACTGAGCGGTGGTGTTATCGGAAACGATCGACAGCTGATAGGCTCCAGTGGCGGCCACCGAGAGATCGATCGAGGTCTCGGCGGTTGCGGTGACGCCAGTGTTGTTCGTCTGGGCGTTCACCTGCTCTGCCACGGCCTTGGCGCTCGAGTTGGTTACCGGGGTAACCGTTGCGGTACCCAGGGAACCGTTGATCGTCAGGGCCTGAGCGGTCGCGGCGCGCGAGGTTTCGGAACCCGAAGCGGCAGCCGTGGAGGCCGAAGCAGCGGTACCCGTCACACGATAGTTACCGTACTGGTTGGTACGGAAGTTACCCGTGCTCGCGATGATGGTCTGGCCTTCGTTGGCGCCGACCTGGAAGGCCGCCGTGCCGAAGGTGCCGTCGAGCAGCTTGGTACCGTTGAATTCGGTGGTCTGGGCGACGCGATCCAACTCGGATACCAGCTGACTGACTTCGGAGTTGAGGGTCAGACGGTCGGAATCGGAGTTCGTGGCATTGGCGGACTGAACGGCCAGTTCGCGAATACGCTGCAGAATACCGCTGGCGGTGCTCAGCGCGCCTTCGGCGGTCTGAGACAGAGAAACGGCGTCGTTGGCGTTACGAATGGACTGATTCAAGCCTCGGACCTGGGAGGACATACGCTCCGCGATACCCAGACCTGCGGCATCGTCCTTGGCGCTGTTGATACGCAGACCGGAGGACAGCCGGGTCAGGGCCGTCGACATCTCGTTCTGAGTACGATTCAGATTGCGCTGAGCCGTCAGTGAGGCAATATTGGTATTAATAATCTGAGGCATGATCGATTCTCCTGCAAACACCGAACCTAGTTATATCGGTTAGGCTTCGGTGTGTTCATTCTCAGCGGATATACTCCAAGACAGGAATATTCACCGCTCCCGAATGCCTTATCGGTCAATCCGTCTCACGCCTTTAGGCCTAAATCAGGATTGGGGCCTGTTAACACTAATACCACCGAGGAGGAGATCATATCTTCGGCCCAGCCGGGCGCTTATATCACCTTGGAGAAACGCTGGCCGCCGTGCCCCTTGAGATAGCGGTCGAACACCATACAGACATTACGAATCAGCAGACGGCCCCGGGATTGCACCACGACACCCTGCGCGTCCATTTCGATCAGGCCGTCGGCCTGCATCTTTTCAAGCTCCTTGAGCTCGGGAGCGAAATAGGCGGCGAAGCTCTGAGCGCCGGGAATACGGACTTCGTCGAACCGCAGCGAAAAATGACAGATCAACTCGGTCATGACGGCCCTGCGCACGATGTCGTCATCGTTCAGGGCGATTCCGCGCCACACCGGCAACCTACCCTCTTCAAGGGCCGCATAATACGGATCGGTCGCCTTCAGGTTCTGACTATAGGTATTGCCGACCTTACCGATCGAGGTAACACCGAGTCCGATAAGATCGCAATCGGCATGCGTGGCATAACCCTGGAAATTTCTATAGAGGCTGCGTTCCCGCTGCGCGATCGCTAGTTCGTCGTCGCGCTTGGCGAAATGATCCATGCCGATGTAAACGTAGCCTGCGGAAGTCAGGCGCTCGATCGTGGCTTGCAGGATATCGAGTTTCTCGGCCGCCGACGGCAGGTCCTCGGCGTTGATACGACGCTGAGGTTTGAACATCTCCGGAAGATGGGCGTAATTGAACACCGACAGGCGATCCGGGCTGACCGCGATCACCTTTTCCAGGGTCGCCATGAAGCGATCCACGGTCTGGAACGGCAGACCGTAGATCAAATCCAGGCTGATGGACTTGAATCCCACGCGGCGGGCCTCATCCAGGGCCGTGAAGGTCTGACCTTCGCTTTGAATCCTGTTGACCGCCTTTTGGACCTTGGGGTCGAAATCCTGGACACCCATGCTCATGCGGTTGAAACCGAGTTCCCTGAGCAAGGCGATTGTGTCGCTACGGACTTCGCGGGGATCGATTTCGATCGAATACTCGCCCTCGTCGTCGTCGCAAAGCGTGAAATGTTGACGTGTATGCGCCATCAAAGCGCGCATCTGACCGTGATCGATAAAGGTCGGCGTGCCGCCGCCCCAATGAAGCTGCTCAACCCTCCGGCTGCGGTCGAACAACTCCGCCTGCATGGCGATCTCGCGATGCAGGTAATCGAGATAAGGCACGGTGAGCGCCCGGTTCTTGGTCGCGATCTTGTTGCAGCCGCAGTAGAAACAGACGGTGTCGCAGAACGGGATATGGAAATAGAGCGACAGCGGACGACCGCTCGCATTGCTCGCCTTGGCGGCCTCGATGTAGGCCGCTTCGTCAAACCCTTCATGGAACTGAACCGCCGTAGGATAGGAAGTGTAGCGGGGACCGCTCTTGTCGTAGCGGTTAATCAGTTCAAGATCAAATTCCAGCGTCTGTTCCATCTTATTGCCTCCGATCCCGTTTACTCTGACGGGATGTTTGCCTCGCCCCGCTTCTCGGGACGCATGTGCGGAAATAGCAGCACGTCGCGAATCGACGGCGAATCCGTCAGCAGCATGACGAGCCTGTCGATCCCGATACCCTCGCCGGCGGTCGGCGGTAGCCCGTACTCAAGGGCGCGGATGTAGTCCGCGTCAAACTCCATGGCCTCCTCATCGCCACGCGCCTTGGCCTCTAGCTGGGCACGCATACGCTCTGCCTGGTCCTCGGGATCGTTGAGCTCGGTAAAGCCGTTGGCGATCTCACGTCCACCGATGAACAATTCGAAACGGTCGGTCACCGACGGATCGTCGTCGTTGCGTCGCGCCAAAGGCGATACTTCCGTCGGATAGGCCGTGATGAACGTCGGCGCCATGAGACGATGTTCGACGGTCTTTTCGAATATTTCAACCAGGATTTTACCCGGACCGCAACCATCGGGCAGCGGCACGTCGAGTTTCTTCGCGGTCGCACGCAATGCGGACTCGTCGGCGATGTCCGCATCGCTGAGCTCCGGATTGAAATGCAGCACCGATTCGCGCAAGGTGTGGCGCTGAAACGGCCGCGAGAAATCGTATCTTTCACCTTGGTAGACCACGGTATGCGTGCCCAGGACCGTCTGCGTCAGCTGCCGCATCATGTCCTCCGTGAGGTCCATGAGGTCATGATAGTCGCTGTAGGCCTGGTAGAACTCCAGCATCGTAAATTCCGGATTGTGCCGGGTGGAAAGACCCTCGTTTCGGAAATTACGATTGATCTCGAAAACCTTCTCGAAGCCGCCGACGACCAGCCGCTTGAGATAGAGCTCCGGTGCGATCCGCAGGTAAAGCGGGATATCCAACGCATGGTGGTGGGTCACGAAAGGCTTGGCTGCGGCGCCGCCCGGCATGACCTGCATCATCGGAGTCTCGACCTCCATGAAGCGGCGCTCCACGAGATAGCGGCGAATAAAGTCGATCGTGGCCGCACGGACTCGGAAAGTCTCCCGCGTGGCTTCGTTCATCATCAGATCCAGGTAGCGCTGACGATAACGCGCCTCCTGGTCGACGAGGCCGTGGAACTTCTCGGGGAGAGGACGCAGGGACTTCGTCAACAAACGGATCTCGCTGACGCGCACCGAGAGTTCTCCGGTTCGGGTACGGAACAGAACGCCGACCACGCCGACGATATCGCCGATGTCCCATTTCTTGAAATCCGAATAGACATCGGTGCTCACGACGTCACGCTGGACGTAGATCTGCATGCGCCCGGTCATGTCCTGAATATGCGCGAAGCTCGCCTTGCCCATGACCCGCCGGGTCATCAGCCGTCCGGCGAGCCGGACGTGGATCTGCTCTGCTTCAAGGGCTGCCTCGCCGTGGTCGGCGTAATCGGCCGCCAAATCCGCGGCAAGCCGGTCGCGGCGAAAATCGCTCGGATAAGCGATCCCGGTCTCCCTCAACGCCGAAAGTTTCTCCCGCCTTAATTCGACCTGTTCGTTATGTTCGCGTTCCGGCGCCTTCTCGACGGGCACCGTATTCGTCGTTTCACTCATCTTGAATCCTATAATCCGCTCTTGAGGCTAGCCTCGATAAAATCGTCCAGATCACCGTCGAGTACGGCCTGGGTGTTTCCGGTCTCGACCCCCGTACGGAGGTCCTTGATGCGCGATTGATCGAGCACGTAGGAGCGGATCTGGCTGCCCCAGCCGATATCGCTCTTCGAATCCTCGATGGCCTGCTGCGCGCCTTGCCGCTTTTGCATCTCCAGCTCATAGAGCTTGGCCTTAAGCTGTTTCATGGCCGTGGCGCGATTCTTGTGCTGGGAACGATCGTTCTGACACTGAACGACGATGCCCGTAGGTTCGTGCGTGATACGAATGGCCGACTCGGTCCTATTGACGTGCTGTCCGCCGGCGCCACTGGCGCGATAGGTGTCGATGCGCAAATCCGCGGGATTGATCTCGATATCGATATCGTCGTCGATCTCGGGCGAGACGAAGACAGCGGCGAACGAGGTATGCCTGCGGTTTCCGGAATCGAACGGGGATTTACGCACGAGACGGTGCACGCCGGTCTCGGTGCGCAACCAGCCATAGGCATAGTCCCCGCGGAAATTGATCGTGGTGCTCTTGATGCCAGCCACTTCACCCGGCGAACACTCAATGACCTCCGTATCGAATCCCCGCCGCTCGCCCCAACGCAGATACATGCGCATGAGCATTTCGGCCCAATCCTGCGCCTCGGTGCCGCCGGAGCCTGCCTGAATATCCAGGAAGGCGTCGTTGGGATCCATCTCTCCGGAGAACATGCGCCGGAACTCGAGGGACGACAGTTCCTTTTCCAGGCTGTCTATGTCCGAGCAGACCTCGTCGACCGTGGCCTGATCATTCTCCTCGGCAGCGAGTTCCAACAACTCCCGCCCCTCGGACAGACCGTCGCCCAGTCGGGTCATCGTATCCACAAGCGTTTGCAGCGATGCGCGCTCTTTGCCCAGTTCCTGGGCCCGCTCGGGCTGCGACCAGATGTCGCCGTCCTCGAGCTCCCGCTCGATCTCGATCAGGCGTTCACGACGATTTTCGTAGTCAAAGATACCCCCTGAGGGTCTTGCTACGATCCTCCATGTCTTTGATTCGGTTAAGGTGGGGCGCGATCTCTATCATTACTTTAAGGGTTCCGAGCTAAAAGCGGGTATTTTACACAACTCGCCCCGGATTGTAATGATAAGCCGGCCCCTTGGGCCGGGACTCAGGCCACGGTTTGTTGCCCGGAGATGACCTCGGCGATCCCTGCCGCGAGACGCTTCACAAGCTGGGCGTCGCTGCCCTCGACCATGACCCGGATCAGGGGCTCCGTGCCCGATTCTCGGAGCAGAACCCGCCCTTCCGAACCCAGCGCGGATTCCGCCGCCTTGAGGGCCTCGGTGACCGCATCCGACTTGCGGAAATCGAAACCGTTGTTCAAAGGCACATTGATCATGCGCTGCGGGAATTTACTCATACCCTGACGAAGTTCGTGCAGGGTGCAACCGCTTTGAATCAGCGTCGCCAAGACCTGCAAGGCGGAGACGATACCGTCACCCGTGGTGGTCCGATCGAGACAGATGATGTGCCCCGACGATTCGCCGCCGAGCAGCCATCCCTTCTCCTTGAGCCGCTCCATGATGTAGCGGTCGCCCACCGCGACGCGTTCGAAATCGATACCCAAGCCTTTAAACGCCAGCTCGAGACCGAAATTCGTCATCAACGTGCCGACGACGCCGCCGCCGAGATGGCCCTGCTGGAATCGGGAACGGGCGACGATGAACAACAACTCGTCGCCGTCCACGACCTCGCCCTTGTTGTCCACCATGATCACGCGATCACCGTCTCCGTCCAACGCGACGCCGAGATCCGCATGATGCTCCAGCACCGTCTTCTGCAAGGCCTGGGTCGCGGTTGCGCCGCAGTCCTTATTGATATTGAGTCCGTTGGGCTGCACGCCGATTTTGATCACGTCCGCGCCGAGTTCGGTAAACACGTCCGGCGCGACATGGTAAGTGGCGCCGTTCGCGCAATCGACGACGATCTTAAGCCCCCGCAGCGTCAGCGTGGACGGAATCGTGCTCTTACAAAATTCGATGTACCGACCGGCCGCGTCGACCACACGCTCCGCCTTGCCCAGCGCGGCGGAGTCCACGGTGACCATCGGTTCGTCCAGTTCCGCCTCGATTGCCTCTTCCAGTGCGTCGGGCAACTTGCAACCGTCGGCCGAAAAGAATTTGATGCCGTTGTCGTAGTAGGGATTGTGCGAGGCGCTGATGACGATTCCGGCCTGGGCCCGCAAGGTACGGGTCAGATAGGCGATCGCCGGCGTCGGCATCGGCCCCAGCAATAGGATGTCAACGCCCGCGGCGGACAAACCGGCCTGCAAGGCCGACTCAAACATATAACCTGAAATCCGGGTATCCTTACCGATCAGGACCTTGCGCCCGCCCGGCGCCTTTTCGCCGGCCAGCACGCGGCCGACGGCCCAACCGAGCTTCAATACGAACTCGGCGGCTATCGGCGCTTCGCCGACCCGTCCGCGAATACCGTCGGTCCCGAAATACCGTCTACCCATGGTCACTCATCTCCTTTTCAAAAATCGCCTGACAAATGCGTATGGCATCAACCGTCGCCCCGACATCATGAGCGCGGATCAAAGCGGCGCCGCGACTCGCTGCGAGCGTGGCCAAGGCGATGCTGCCGTAAAGCCTGTCGCCCACGTCGTGCCCCAATATCTTTCCGATCATCGTCTTGCGCGACACGCCGACAAGCACGGGGAACCCCAACTCGACAAACCTCGGCAGGTCCCTGAAGAGCTGAAGATTATGGTCCAGGTCCTTACCGAACCCAAACCCCGGATCGATCAGTATGCGCGCCTCATCAATCCCTGACGCGAGACAAGCCTGAACCCTGCTCCGCAGAAAATCGATCACCTCGGTCGTGACATCGGCATAATGTACATCCTTCTGCATGCTGCGAGGCTCACCGCGCATATGCATGAGACAGACCGGTACATGACTTGCAACGGCGACTTCAAGCGCGCCCGGCTCCCTGAGCGCCCGTACGTCGTTGATCAAGCCGGCTCCGGCTACAACCGCGGCTTTCATGACTTCGGCCTTGCTGGTATCGATCGACAAGGGGATATCGAGGTCGTGATGCAAGGCCTCGATGACCGGAATGACCCGATCCAATTCTTCCGCTACGGAAACGGGCCGAGCGCCCGGACGAGTGGATTCTCCACCGATGTCGATAATGGCGGCGCCCTCGGCCGCCATCCGACCGGCCTGCCTGCGTGCCGCGTCCAGGCTAAAAAAAACACCCCCGTCCGAAAAGGAATCAGGGGTGACATTTAGGACGCCCATGACCCGGGGGATATTCAGGTCAAGCGGCTTTCCCGCGCAATCGAGCTTCATTTTGTCAGATGATTAAAATCCTTCCCGGGGATGCGGATCATCAGTGTTGTCCGGCAGGATCCCCGATCGGCTTGTCGGAATCCTTGTCCTTCTTGGACTTATCGCCCTCGACCTTGACGCCCCCCTCGCCCGAACCGCTGCCCGTCGAATGGTCGGGATTCTGCCAATCGCGAGGCGGCGGAACCTCTCTGCCTTCCATGATCGCATCGATCTGGTGGGCATCGATGGTCTCATATTTCATGAGCGTCTCCGCCATCAAATGCAGCTTGTCCATATGCTCGATCAGCAGATTGCGCGCACGCTCGTAATTGCGGTCTACGATGGCGCGGACCTCTTCGTCGATGGTGTGGACGGTCTCGTCGGAAATGGTCTTGTGTTGGGTCACGGACCGGCCAAGGAAAACCTCGCCCTCGTCCTCGCTGTAGGTCAGCGGGCCCAAACGCTCGGACAAGCCCCACTTCGTCACCATGCTGCGCGCGATCTCCGTGGCGCGCTGGATATCGTTGGAAGCGCCGGTCGTGACGGCATCCACGCCAAAGATCAGTTCCTCGGCGATCCGCCCGCCGAACATGCTCGAGATCTGGCTCTCGAGGCGCTGGCGGCTGTAGCTGTGACGGTCTTCTTCGGGCAGGAACATGGTCACGCCGAGCGCACGGCCGCGCGGAATGATCGTAACCTTGTGAACCGGGTCGTGCGAAGGTACGAGGCGACCCACGATCGCATGGCCCGACTCGTGATAAGCCGTAAGGCGTTTCTCTTCCTCGCTCATGACCATGGAGCGACGTTCGGCGCCCATCATGACCTTGTCCTTGGCCTTCTCGAGGTCGCCCATATCGACGGTACGCTTATTGGCGCGGGCGGCAAACAAGGCGGCCTCGTTAACCAGGTTGGCGAGATCGGCACCCGAGAATCCCGGCGTACCGCGAGCAATGATCGCGGGCTCGACGTTGTCGGCCATCGGCACCTTACGCATATGGACGCGCAGAATCTGTTCACGGCCGCGAATGTCGGGCAGAGGAACGACGACCTGGCGGTCGAAACGGCCCGGTCGCAGCAGGGCCGGATCAAGCACGTCGGGACGGTTGGTCGCGGCGATGACGATGACGCCCTCGCTGCCCTCGAATCCGTCCATCTCGACCAGCA
The DNA here is from genome assembly GCA_016124415.1 of Gammaproteobacteria bacterium. Lineage (GTDB taxonomy): Bacteria > Pseudomonadota > Gammaproteobacteria > SZUA-140 > SZUA-140 > RI-283. The sequence goes on from WGNS01000013.1 coordinate 31,890, forward strand.
ACTGGTTCAGCGTCTGCTCGCGCTCGTCGTGACCGCCGCCGAGGCCCGCGCCGCGATGACGTCCGACGGCGTCGATTTCGTCGATGAAGATGATGCACGGAGCGTGCTTTTTGGCCTGTTCGAACATGTCACGGACACGCGCGGCACCCACGCCGACAAACATTTCGACGAAATCGGAACCGGAAATCGTGAAAAACGGCACCTTGGCCTCGCCGGCAATCGCCTTGGCGAGCAACGTCTTGCCGGTGCCCGGGGGACCTACCGTCAACACGCCGCGCGGAATCTTGCCCCCGAGTTTCTGGAACTTGCTCGGGTCACGCAGGAACTCGACGAGCTCGCCGACTTCCTCTTTGGCCTCTTCCACGCCGGCAACGTCCTGGAACGTGATCTTGACCTGGTCCTCGTTCAACAGACGGGCGCGGCTGCGGCCGAACGACATCGCACCACGGCCGCCGCCGCCACCCTGCATCTGGCGCATGAAGAAGATCCAGACGGCGATCAGCAGCAGCATCGGGAACCAGGAGATAAAGATCTGCATCAGGACGCTTTGCTGCTCCTGGGGCCGGGCCTGAATGGTAACGCCGTTGTTCAGGAGATCGCCGACAAGACCCGGATCGCCGGGGCTGAAGGTCGTGAACTTCTCGCCGGCCTGGGTGGTGCCCTGGATCGTGCGGCCGTTGATGACCACCTCGCGGACATCGCCGTGTTTGACGCTCGAGATGAACTGTGAGTACGAAAGCTGGTGCGACGACACCTGCGGGGGGCTGAAATTATTGAATACGGAGATCAGGACTACCGCGATGACCACCCACAGGATGATGTTTTTTGCCATGTCGTTCAAATCGAAGTCCTCTTCAGGTGGCCTATCGGGCCCGGGTATTTCCGCACCGGTGTTACGGGGCGTAGTTCGTAAGATTTTATCGGTAATCGGTCAATTTTATGAAATCAGGTCTCGCGACAGCGCGTATACCTCGCGTGAACGCGGTCTCGAGGCCTTCGGCTTTCTCACAGTAACCACCTTGAAATGTTGCCTCAAGAGGCGAATATAGTCATCCGAGCCCGCGCCCTGAAACACCTTTACGAGTAAATTCCCGCCGGGTTTCAGTATCTTCAGCGCCAAATCGAGCGCCAGTTCGGTCAAAAACATCGCTCTGGGTTGATCGATGGCGGCTACACCACTGATATTGGGGGCCATATCCGAGATTACAAGGTCGGCCTTGGCATCTCCGAGCAACGCCATGATCCGGTCAAAAACCGCCTGTTCACGGAAATCGCCCTCAACGATCTCTACCCCAGCCAGAGGATCCATCGGCAGGATATCGCTGGCGATAATCCTCCCCTTGCCTTGAAGCCGGATTGCCGCCACCTGGGACCAACCGCCTGGCGCCGCGCCTAAGTCTATGACGGTCATGCCCGGTTTCAGGATGCGGTCACGGTCGTCGATTTCGAGAAGCTTATAGACCGCGCGCGACCGGTAGCCTTCCTTGCGGGCCCGTTTGACGTAGTCGTCGTTGTGATGCTCGTTGAGCCAACGCTGTTTACTCTTGTGGGATTTCATTCTGTAAATGATATAGGTATGATTCGCCGATGACACTCGAACCCGCACGAAAAAGAGAACTCAAGGCCCTCGCCCACAAGCTCAAACCCATCGTCATCGTCGGCTCCGCAAGCCTGACGCCGGCAGTGATCGAAGAAATCGACCGTTCGATCGAACACCACGAACTTCTGAAAGTACGCGTCAATTGCGCAGACCGTAAGATGCGTTCCGATATGATCACCCGCATCTGCGACGAGACCCGCAGCGAGCTCGTGCAGGTCGTCGGCCATGTCGCAACGCTGTTCCGAAAGGGCAAACCTTCCCGCTCAGTCGGCTAGATAGCGAACCGTAACGATCTCGTATTCACGCATGCCGCCCGGTGCGTCATAGGTAATGACGTCGCCCTCTTCCTTTCCGATCAAGGCGCGCGCGATCGGAGATTTCACCGAGATCTTGCCGCGTTTGATGTCGGCCTCCAGGTCGCCCACGATCTGATAATTGACGGTCTCGTCCGTATCGACGTTCAGCAGCTCGACCGTAGCCCCGAAGACCACCTTGCCCTGGGCGTTGAGTGCCGAAACGTCGATGATCTCGGCAAGCGAGAGCTTGCTTTCCAGCTCGTTGATCCGGCCCTCGATGAAACTCTGCTGTTCGCGCGCGGCGTGATACTCGGCGTTCTCCTTGAGATCGCCGTGCGCCCGCGCCTCGGCGATCGCGGCGATGACTGCGGGCCGTTTGACGTTCTTGAGATCCTGTAATTCGCCCTGCAAGCGCTTTGCGCCGGCGGCGGTCATCGGTACTTTTTGCATCGTTATGACATCCCCTTGTGCAGATCTTGAAGGCTCTTGACCTCGAAGTCGTCCTCGCAGGTCATGGCCATGCACATCGCCCTCGCGCCCGCAGCCGTCGTTGTATAGGTCACTTTATGTTGTAGGGCCGCCCGCCGGATCGCTCCCGAATCGGCGATGGCCTTGCGACCTTCGGTCGTATTGATGATCAGTTGAATGTCGCCATTCTTGATCATGTCGACGATATGCGGACGGCCTTCCCCCACCTTGAAGACGGTCTCGCACGCGACCCCGGCCTCGGTCAATGCGGCCGCGGTTCCCCTCGTCGCCAGAATCTCAAACCCTAAGCGAATCAACGAGCGTCCGACCTCGATAATCCGGACTTTGTCCGCGTCTCTGACACTCAGGAAGGCCTTCCCCCCTGCGGACAGGTGAATGCCGGATTCCTTCTGTGACTTGGCGAAGGCCTCCGCGAAACTGCGACCGATACCCATGACCTCTCCGGTGGACTTCATCTCGGGACCCAGGATGGTGTCGACGCCGGGGAACTTGGCGAACGGGAACACGGCCTCTTTCACGGATACGAATTGGGGTGAAATCTCGCCGCTAACCCCTTGTTGCTCAAGTGTCTTACCAGACATACAACGCGCACCGATCGCGGCCAGCGGACGTCCCGTCGCCTTGGACACGAAGGGAACGGTACGCGACGCCCTGGGGTTGACCTCGAGCACGTAGATCGAGTCCTCCTGAATCGCGAACTGGACGTTCATGAGTCCCACGACCTTGAGTTCGAGCGCCATGGCCACGACCTGCTCGCGAAGGCGCTCGATCAGTCCTACGCCAAGGCTGTAGGGTGGAAGCGAACACGCGGAGTCGCCGGAATGGACGCCGGCCTGTTCGATATGCTCCATGACGCCGCCCAGAATCACCGTCTTACCATCGCTGACGGCGTCGACGTCGACCTCGATGGCGTCATCGAGGAAACGATCCAGCAGTACCGGGGCATCCGGCGTGACCTTCACGGCCGTGCGCATGTAATGATCGAGCTCTTTCTCGTTGTGCACGATCTCCATGGCGCGGCCGCCGAGCACGTAGGAAGGCCTGACCACGAGCGGATAACCGATCTCGCGAGCCGCAGTGATCGCCGTTTCGATGTTGCGCGCGATCCGGTTGGGCGGCTGACGAAGCCCCAACCGCTCGATCATGTCCTGGAAGCGTTCGCGGTCCTCCGCCAGATCAATGGCGTCCGGGGTGGTGCCGATGATCGGCGTGCCGGCGGCCTCGAGCGCGCGGGCCAGGTTCAGCGGGGTCTGACCACCGTACTGGACAATGACGCCGGCGGGCTTCTCGACATGAATGATCTCGAGCACGTCCTCGAGCGTCAGCGGCTCGAAATAGAGCCGGTCCGAGATATTGAAATCGGTCGAGACTGTCTCGGGATTGCAGTTGACCATGATGGTCTCGTAACCGTCCTCGCGCATGGCCAGGGCCGCGTGGACACAACAATAGTCGAATTCGATACCCTGGCCGATACGGTTCGGACCACCGCCGAGGACCATGATTTTGTTCCGCTGCGAAGGCGCCGCTTCGCATTCGGCCTCATAGCTCGAATACAGGTATGCCGTACTCGTGGAGAATTCGGCCGCGCAGGTGTCGACCCGCTTGAAGACCGGACGGACACCGTGTTTCCAACGGGTTTCGCGCACCTCGCGTTCGGAAACGGCCAGCAGCGTCGCCAATCTGCGATCGGAAAAGCCCTTGCGTTTGAGCGCGCGCAGCTGGAACGCATCCAGCGCGTGAAGCGAGCCGCCGCGCAAACCTTCCTCGGTCGCGACGATTTCCTGTATCTGGGTCAGGAACCACGGGTCTATACGGGTAATTTCTTGGATCTGTTCCAGAGTCATCCCCATCCGGAATGCGTCTGCGACATACCAGAGCCGGTTCGGCCCGGCGAAACGCAGTTCCTCGACCAGATCGTCATCAAGCGACGACGATTCGCGATCGAGGATCTCGTCGAACCCGTCGACTCCCGTTTCGAGCCCGCGCAAGGCCTTCTGCAAGGATTCCTGGAACGTCCTGCCGATCGCCATGACCTCGCCGACGGACTTCATCTGCGTGCTCAGACGGGCCTCTGCCTGCGGGAACTTCTCGAAGGCGAATCGCGGCACTTTGGTTACGATGTAATCGATCGCGGGTTCGAACGAGGCCGGCGTGGCGCCGCCCGTGATCTCGTTGGCCAGCTCATCCAACCGGTAGCCGACAGCCAGCTTCGCCGCAACGCGAGCGATCGGGAAGCCGGTTGCCTTCGATGCCAGGGCCGACGACCGTGAAACCCGGGGATTCATCTCGATAATGACGCAGCGGCCGTCTTCGGGATTGATCGCGAACTGCACGTTGGAACCGCCGGTGTCGACCCCGATCTTGCGCAGCACGGCGATCGAAGCGTCCCTAAGACGCTGATACTCCTTGTCCGTCAGCGTCAGCGCGGGCGCGACCGTAATCGAGTCGCCGGTGTGGATACCCATCGGATCCAGGTTTTCGATGGAACACACGATGATGCAGTTGTCGGCGCGATCGCGCACGACCTCCATCTCGAACTCCTTCCATCCGAGCAAGGACTCTTCGATCAGCAATTCGTTGGTCGGCGACAGGTCCAGGCCGCGCTCGCAGATCTCGATGAATTCCTCTTTGTTGTAGGCGATACCGCCGCCGCTGCCGCCGAGCGTGAACGACGGACGGATGATCGTCGGGAAACCGACTTGAACCTGGACCTGGAAAGCCTCCTCGAGGCTGTGTGCGATCGCCGCGCGCGCCGATTCGAGGCCGATCTCGTTCATGGCCTTGCGGAAGCGGTCGCGATCCTCCGCCATGTCGATGGCGTCCTTGGATGCGCCGATCAGTTCCACGCCGTACTTCTCGAGCACGCCTTCGCGATCGAGGTCGAGCGCGCAATTCAGGGCCGTCTGTCCGCCCATGGTCGGCAACAAGGCATCCGGGCGCTCCTTCTCGATGACCTTGGCCACGGTGCGCCAGTCGACGCTCTCGACATAGGTCGCGTCGGCGAGTCCGGGATCGGTCATGATGGTCGCGGGATTGGAGTTCACGAGGATGACCCGATAGCCCTCCTCTTTCAGGGCCTGACAGGCCTGGGTCCCGGAATAATCGAACTCGCACGCCTGACCGATGACGATCGGACCGGCGCCCAGAATCAGGATGCTTTTTATATCTGTTCTCTTGGGCATCTAAGTAACTACTACTGTGCAGATTGTTTCAACAAGGATTTGGAATCGGCCATCAGCGCCACGAACTGATCGAACAGACCGCTGGCGTCATGTGGTCCGGGGCTGGCCTCGGGATGCCCCTGAAAGCCGAAGGCCGGGCGGTCGGTACGACGTATGCCCTGCAAGGTACCGTCGAACAAGGAACGATGCGTCACCTCGAGCGTGTCGGGCAAACCCTGCTCCGAAACGGCGAAGCCGTGGTTCTGGCTCGTGATCATGACGCGCCCCGTTCCCAGTTCCTGAACCGGATGGTTCGCGCCGTGATGGCCGAACTTCATCTTCTCGGTACGGGCGCCGGAGGCCAGCGCGAGCAGTTGATGGCCGAGACAGATCCCGAAGGTCGGAATACCAGAGTCGACCAGCGTACGAATGGCTTCGATCGCGTAGTCGCAGGGTTCCGGATCCCCGGGACCGTTCGACAGCATGACGCCGTCCGGCGCCAACGCCAGCACATCTTCGGCGGAGGTCTGAGCCGGTACCACGGTCAGTTCACAACCGCGATCGACGAGCATGCGCAGGATATTGTGTTTGACACCGAAGTCGTAGACGACGACCTTGTAGTTACCCGGTACGGACGGCTTGAGCGCGCCGATCATGCCGCTCGGATGGGCCGCCTCCCAGGTCCCGTCGCTCCAGGCATAGGTCTGTTGCGTGGTCACCTCGCGGGCGAGGTCCATACCTTGCAGGCCCGCGAACGAACGCGCCTTGGCCACGGCCGCTTCGGCATCGATACCGTTTCCGGCCTGAATGCAGCCGCGTTGAGCGCCCTTGTCGCGGAGGATGCGGGTCAATTGGCGGGTGTCGATACCGGCAATGGCGATGACGCCCTGGGTCTCGAGAAATTCCGCGAGCGTGCCCTGTCCGCGCCAGTTGCTATAAGCCAACGGCAGATCGCGAATGACCATGCCGCTGGCGAGCACGCGCGGCTGTTCGAGGTCTTCGTCGTTGTATCCGACGTTGCCGATGTGCGGACAGGTGAAGGTGATGATTTGCCGGCAATATGAGGGATCGCTCAGGATTTCCTGATAACCCGTCATGGCGGTATTGAACACCACCTCACCAATGGTTTCACCAGCCCGGCCTATGGAAAGGCCCGTAAAGCAGGTACCATCTTCAAGCGCCAACAAGGCCGGTTGGTACACCCCTACCTCCAAACTATCTGAGATCACGAAATCAACACATGCGGAAACCCCGAAGGCTGCCACCAACCGGAGAAGGAACGTCTTTCCACGCCCGGCGCGGGCTTGTTTCGGTCGTCATGTTTATCCGCACGCAAACGGCCATCGATTCTATATGATCCACCGATCCGCGTCCACGCCGGAAGGAAGGTCGAACGATCCGATCGGCGGCGTTTGTCCGCGCGACTCGCCGAGCGCCGTTTCCGACGGGGATATTGAACTGATGTATTACTTATCTGATATTATTAGTCCTTTGGTCCGAACCGGCCCCATCAACCCCTAACCACCAGATAAGACATGACCGAATTCGCTAGAATCAAGCGCTTACCGCCCTACGTTTTCAACATCGTTAACGAACTGAAGGCTGCGGCACGAGCCCGAGGGGAGGACATCATCGATTTCGGCATGGGCAATCCGGACCAGCCGACGCCGAAACATATCGTCGACAAGCTCGTCGAGGTCGCTCAACGCGACGACACCCACCGTTATTCCATGTCCAAGGGCATCCCGAGATTGCGCAGGGCCATCTGCAATTGGTATCTGCAGCGCTACGGCGTGGACCTGGATCCAGATCATGAGGCCATCGTCACGATCGGTTCCAAGGAAGGCCTGGCCCACCTCGCGCTTGCCACCATGGGGCCCGGGGACGCGGTGCTGGTCCCGAACCCGGCCTACCCGATCCATCCCTACGGTTTTGTCATCGCCGGCGCCGATATCCGGCATGTGCCGCTGATTCCGGGTGTGGACTTCTTCGCCGAACTCGAGAAGGCCATCGTGGACTCGTGGCCGCGGCCCAAGATGCTCGTGCTGAACTTCCCGGGCAATCCCACGACCCAGTGCGTCGAACTCGACTTCTTCGAAAAGGTCATTCAGATTGCGGCCGAGCACAAGATCTGGGTCGTGCACGACCTCGCCTATGCGGATATCGTATTCGACGGCTACGTAGCCCCCTCGATCCTCCAAGTACCCGGCGCCAAAGAGATCGCCGTCGAGTTCTATACCTTGTCCAAGAGCTACAACATGCCCGGCTGGCGAGTCGGCTTCATGTGCGGCAACCGTGAACTCGTCGCCGCGCTGACGCGTATCAAGTCGTATCTCGACTACGGCATGTTCACTCCGATTCAAGTCGCAGCGATCACCGCCTTGGAGGGACCGCAGGATTGCGTCGGGGAAATTGCGGAAATCTATCGCCAGCGTCGCGACGTCCTTTGTGACGGCCTGAACGCCATCGGGTGGAAGGTGGAAAAGCCCAAGGCGACGATGTTCGTCTGGGCCCAGATCCCCGAACAGTATCGGGAAATGGGTTCGCTTGAGTTCAGCAAACTGCTTCTGAAGGAAGCCAAAGTGGCGGTTTCGCCGGGTATCGGCTTCGGCGCCTACGGCGACGATCACGTCCGCTTCGGCCTGATCGAGAACGAACATCGTACCCGCCAGGCGATCCGCTGCATGCGGCAAATGTTTCGCCAGGAACGAACATGATTTAACCTAGGGCCTGTTAACATTAATTCGATCGTCGCTGCTGGAGTCATTTTTTCGTCCAGCAAGGCAGAGGGAGAGCTGTGTAGTGAATCTACATAAACGACCGATAACGCTGCTGGACGGAAAAATGGCCCCAGCCCTTCGGGTTGTGGCTAAAATGCCGCCACTCGTCGTTGCTCGGCGCTCATTTGGAATAACCAAACCACGCTTCTCGCGCCTAG
>WGNS01000050.1 GCA_016124415.1 Gammaproteobacteria bacterium
AACAAGATCCGGGTGCTGCAACGACGGGCCTATGGCTATCGTGATGAGGAATATCTCAGGCTGAAAATCGTGGCTGCTTTCCTTCCACCATTACCTAGAAATGCCAATATCAACCCACATGAATCCGCGTAGACCCTTAATTTTATCAGCGCGATGGCGTCGGGCTCCGTCAAACGCATATTCGGCATGGCGATCTGATTGTATTTATTGTACAACTCCAGGGCGATCGGATCGCCTTCCTTCAACATCTTATCCGGCTCCATCAACCAACGAACAAGCCAGGCGTGATCCCGCCTATCGGTCACACCAGCCAGATCCGGACCCAGACCGTCGCCCTGCCCGATGGTATGACAGGTCGTACAGCGTGTCACAAATAGATCCTGTCCATTCTCCCCAAGGTCCGCATTCGCCAATTTCCGAGCGGTTGCGTAACTCCCCTGGGCAACGGACGTCAGCATGGGATACTTCTGCAGACGGCCGAGCAACACGGCGACCAATGTCTGTGGGACGTCGAAGGGAGTACGTTTCACCCATTGTCCGGTTGAGGCGTTTCCCAAGATGAAATTGACGGCATGTTCGTCCAGATCGTCTTCCTCCTCCCTAAACATCCCCAACTTTTTGCGAATCAGATCGATATCCGCCTGTTTGCCCGTCAGGAATGTCCAAAGCGGCCCCACCTTGAACTTCTTTTTATAGGCCTTCAACACCTCAGGCGTGTCATGCTCGGCATCGACGCTGATCGAATACATGTAGACATCCTTACCAAGGTGGTCACCCAACATTCTATATAAATCACGAAGCTTCGCGGTTTCGAGCGGACAGGAGTCCCCGCAACTCGTATACATGAAATTGATCGCGACGACCTTCCCCTTGATGACGTCGTCGTAGAACCGCATGGGCTCGCCGTCCTGATTGATCAATTCGACGTTGGGATAGTAGCTCGCGGGCACACCGGCAAAGGCCTTATTAAACGGAAAGACGGACAAGACGAAAACGACGGGCAATGCCAATAGAAACACGCTACCCATTGAGAATCGTATATGTGTCATTTCGGGACCTCCATGATGATGCAAATCGTTATGGATTTCGCATTCTCTGTTGCGTGATGAACCCAATAACCCCCGGGTGTCGCCGGTAGCTGATCACAACCACCGACGACACCACACCGGTTATGCCCTTGGCTCTGCACCGCCGGTACTCGAACCTTAGGGCAGCGGATTATTCGGAGCGACCGGGAAGCCGGCGCTCTTACCGTAGTTCACCCTGAAGGTCAGGTAATCGCTGAGCCCCACGATGCCGTTCTCATCGAAGTCGCTGGCCAACGGCCCGACTTGGCCGTACTGAGACCGGAACTTCAGATAGTCGGGCAGACCGACGATGCCGTCCCAATCGAGGTCTCCCACCAACTGCGTGGGAGCGACATATGTAGATGCCGCGAGAACGTCACCCGTCTTGATGGTGGCCAATTCCGTGGTCGCCACATAGGTCACGCCGTCCCAGGTCGGGATCGGCGTCGGGATGCGCACCGTCTGTCCCGGGTGCTCATTGTCCCAACGCAGCAACATGGCCTTGTCCTCGTGCTGGGTATTGTGGCAATGCTCGACAAAGGTCCCGGCGAACTCGCGGAAACGAATGGCCACGTCGATCTCCATACTGCTGTCCGGAATACCGAGAGCGATACCCAATCCGGAGACCCGGTACATATCCTTCCTCGCACCGATCTCCCACAGCGGTGGCAGGTGTTCGGAGATAACCCCTCCGACTTGGTTGACATCTCTCCGCAACAGATACTGTCCTTCCTCGAAGTGGACATGCACGGGATGCGCCCAACCGCCGCCGGCATTAACGATGTGCCAGATCTCCCAGCCACCGCCCATGGTCTCCGGTGCGGCCGAGACCCGGCCCGTATCCGCATTCAGTGCGGCGCCGCCATCGGTGGCGATGGTCCAGGGAATCGGGCTGCCGTCACTGGAGACGCCGCCGCCGCGACCGAACCTGAACGTGCGATGGGTCGCTGAGGCAAGCTCGGCATCGGTGATCTTCACGAGAGGGATCATCACCTTTTTACCCACTTCGTAATCCGCCGGATTCATGCTGAGGTCGGTGCCGCTGTATGGTTGTACCCGGAACTCCAGGAACTTTCCGACCGTCGGGTCATCCGACCAACAGCTGGCCAAACAGTCGGCCGGCTTGTTGATGATCGGCGCGAAGGTTCCGTCCAGGATGGACGCCAGAGGGATAATGGTCTTGGGTCCCTTGCCGTTGTCGAACGCCAGGGTGTTGACCATGTACAGCTTCGTACCCACCGGGAATTGGCTGAAATCGATAATGATATCGTGCCGTTCGGCGATGGCCTGGATGGGCAGATCATTGGACTGTGCGTTCGGGAACGGGACCGCATGTTCCATGATGTTGCCGTCATTGGCGATCATATGGAAATGAATGCGGCTATACGACTTGTTCGAGCCGGCCGGTCCGGGGAACTCGCCGCTGGTCGCATCGTCGTACTCGCGCACGATCGCGATCTTGAAGAAACGCGATACGCTGCCGTCGAGAATCCGGAAGCGATACCGACGCGCACGCACGTCAAAGTGCGGTTTGTACAGCCAATTGACCGTCATCCGATCACCCAGAAATCCATCGGTATTGAACGGAGCGAAGGCGAGCTGCCCTGTTACGGGGACCCAAGCCTTGTCTGCCAACAACAGGTTGACGTCGTAATCGCGGTTCCCCCAATCCAAGGCGGTCCCGCTGGGGAAGCACAGATTCACGTTCGAGGGATCCGCATAATTGCACTTGAACCCCTCCTCGCCCCGATCGATGCCGCTGTAGTAATTCATCATCGCGGCATTGCCCTTGTAGACGTTCTGCGCGGTCCGGTCGATCATGTGATCATGGAACCAATGCGTGCTCATGATCTCATGCCAGTCGCCGGCCACGTTGACCGTCAAGGTGTCCGGATCACAGGTCTTCGGTATCGGGTGTCCACTGATCGGGTCGGGGATATTCAACACTTCCCCGGGAGAGCACGGCGTGGAGGCGCGCGGATCCGAGGCGGTCCTGTTGATGGTGTCGAAACCCGCCATCGTCATCGGCCAGCGATAGTCCCAGAACTCGCCGGGAAAGAAATAGGAGCCGGCAAAGCCGTCGCTCTCGCCCGGGTTGTGTCCATTGTGCTCATGGGTCGTGATGGTATGCTCGCCAAAACCCGCGTTGGCCGCCTCGTCGATCGGCAGCGCGTTGTAGTGCCGCATCATGACCGGCTGGCCGTAACGGGCCTGAAGCAGCTTGGGCGGCAAGGTACCATCGCCGAAGGTCCAAAGGCTCACGGGATCCTGGGACGGCATGGTGGGGCAGAACTTGATCGGGATACCGTTCGTCGTGTGGTTGAATCCGCTGACGCCGACGGTATTGTTATATAGACCCGTTTCATCGTTGAGTCCGGAAACCTCGGGGCCGAATTCGCCCACCGCATAGTGATGCCGTTGCTCGCCATCCAGACGACCGTTGCTGGTGCGCGCGCCGCCCTGAGCGGTATTGAAGTAGTACTGGGGCGGAAATTCATCCGCGCGCTGGTGCGCAAAGGCCACGCCCGGCGGGCGCCCTTCAATGACACCGTTTGACGGAGCTGCCCCCGGGATACAGGCGTTGATCATAGCGGCCCACGGATTATCCAGGGCCTCGTTGGCCTGTACACTCGGATCCGGCCACAGCGGCGCATTCAGAAAACTATCCATCGCCGATGTGCTGGGCCTGCCGTCGCATGCCGTTGGCGCCGGGAACGTCTTGGCGACCGTGGAACCGGAATCCGGCACCTTGCGCACGGCGAACTCTTCAAAACGCAGCATCTGCTGGTTGAATTCAATCGCGGCCCAGAGCGGGCTTGGCGGCATATCGGTCGGTATATTGGGATTTCCAGCCTGCGCCGCCGTTATCGTCGTGCCTACGACAAAAATGCCGGTGAAGAACTGAAATACCAAATGTCGAAGTAGTCTGCGTATATTCATCGTGACCCCTCCTTACTTGCATAAACTGATTTATCGTTTCGGCACGATCCCTGGGAAACGATCCTGTCTAGATTGGCTTACAAACTTTCACTAGTTGCTTGAACCAGGGCGCAACACCCCTTGCATCCAACGATCAGACCGTCGTTGACTTGCGCCAATATCCGCCTGTACCGATTCCCCGGACTCCAGCGCGCCAAACACCCGTTCCGGGGTTTTCAAAAACAGCTTTTCGGTGAGACGCCAAAAGCCGGCCGGTGGAGCAATCATGTGCATGACCGCTCCACCGGCGCTTTTTCCCGTCAGACTACGGCCCGGGCGGTTTGCCATACAGGCTCCTGAACCGGATGTAGTCACTCAGGCCTACGATCCCGTCTCCATCGAGATCCGCATGATCCTCCAACACATAGGGCTGCACGCCCGGAGCGACTTTCGCGTACACGCTCCTAAACGCCAGGTAGTCCGGGAGATCGACGAGTCCGGAGTTATTGAAATCCGCGTCACAGATGTTGCCGAACGCATCACCGTCGGTATTGCGTTGGTTCGCGTTGGGCACTGACAGACAGTTGTCGCAAACATCGCCGACACCGTCGCCATCCGCATCTTCCTGACCGGGATTGGCGTTCTGTACGCAGTTGTCGCAGATGTCGCCCACACCGTCTCCATCGACGTCCTCCTGACCGGGATTGGCGTTCTGCACGCAGTTGTCGCAGACGTCACCCACGCCGTCGCCATCCGCATCTTCCTGTCCGGGGTTGGGCGTCAACGGGCAGTTATCGATCGCATCGTCAACGCCGTCTCCGTCAGTGTCGATTCCGCTGAGAATCGTACATATCGGTCCGACAAACGGGGTCGGCAATATGCCCTGGGCAGGGGGATCGACAGGCGGCCACGGCATGATTTGACTGCCGGTCAACGGCCAGTAAGTCAACAGGCGATTACGCTGCAGGGAACCGTAGCCCGGCACGAAGGGTACGCCCCCCGCGCCCGCGGCACCTGCCTGGGTACCCGGATCCAGGCCGGAGAACGGAAACGGATCCAGGGACATGCTCGGGCTCCCGATCGGCGTGGCGGTATCACACGTCGGCTCCCCGTCGCAGCCGCCGCCCGGCCCCAAACGACGGTCCAGGTTCCAGGGCTCGCCGGTGAAGATATACGGCGTATTCAAGGCATTGAGGTTGATTTCGACGAACTCCGGATGGGTGATGCCGACCGGATTCAGGTATTCCCCGTTTTGCGTCACGCGTCCGTTGAAGTCCAGTGAAACCACACTGGGATCCAGGGCGGCCTTGTGTCGACTGCGCCCGATAAGGTCGCGAGTAGGCGGCGTCAGCACCTCGAATTCCTTGCCCAGCGTCAGCGGTAAGGAGCAGCGTCCCTTAGGATCGGAGGTAATGAAATTACCGTTGGCGTCCGGGATGCCGCCGTTGGCATACGCCGCATTCAACTGCAGGCAGGGAGAACGTTTATCTCGCGGCAAACCGGCGAGAAAATCGACATCATGGACGATCTTGAAGATACCGGTATTGCCGACGATGCCCAGGTTCGAACAGGTCCCGACACCCGCAGCAAGCTCGCAACCCACCGTGGTCGCGAAGACCAGTTCATGAACGGCATTGTTGGCCGGGTCATAATAGAGTCCGAAGATATCGATCCCCGGATTCGGCAGCGTGGAAAAACCGATAAGCAGATCCCTGGCACGCAGATTCTGGTAACCCGCTACGTCCCAACCCACTTCGTCGAAGATCATATAGTCCGGCTGAAAGGGATTGTCGTCAGTGCTCAGCGCAACGCTGACGGTGACCGTATGCGCCGACAGGAAGATGGTTCCATCGATGTTTTCGAAATTGCCGTCCGCCTCCAAGTGATCACCGACCTGTATCGGGGCGAATACCCGGGAGTCGGCTACCGGTGTATTGCCGCCGCCTGGACGATTGGTCAGCGGACACAATGCATCGCCGGTACCATTGGGCTGCGCCAGGGCGGTCAGACCGGTTTCACCGGCGTCCAATGTGCCGTTCCGATCCAGATCCAGATCATAGGTACGGGCGACCGTACTGGGGATACACATCGGGTAACCGGTGGCGGCCGTAAAGGTATAGTTGTCCGGGTCCACCCCATATCTCGTGTCGGCGCTGCAGTTCGGGCCGCTCCCGACACATCCCTTGCCGGTCTGATGCGTGTGGCGCCCCTCCGGATCGTCGACACGCACCATCACACCGGTGGTAGGATCGCCCGGTACGCCGTCAACGACAAACCAGCCTTCATCGTAGTTGATATAGGACACGATGCCGCTGACCACCTCATTGTCCTTTTCGATCATGACGTAGCCTGCGATCACATCGCCGTTTTTGGTCTTGTTCGCCAGAATGGTGGCCATCGCGCCGGTATAATTGGGGTTACAGCTGTCGGCCTTGGCCAATCCGGTCTGGTCCCGAACCCCGTCGCCGTCGATATCCGGGCACGCCGACGGCGCATTCGCAAACAGCTGTTGCAGCGTCATGCGATTGGCCGGCAGGTCGATGACCATGTTGCGCGGAATGATGACGTTTGTTCCACCAAGTACAATGGTTCCTCGAGACCAGGTATCGTGGGGATTGTCGACCGTGATGCGTTGTATCTCACCGCTCAATGTGATCATCACAGGGGTCGCAGCGGATGCCCGCTGACTGTGAATCGCCAACATGAGTGCCGTGACCACCAGCAGAAACGTCACCACCCTTTGCATCACGGAACCTGCCTCGAACATGCGGACCGGCCATGTACGTATCGTTTGCTTGTCTATCGTTTTCATGACGTCCTCCTCCCTAAAGTGTCGTGCACATCAGGTTCGTGACAGTGGCCGTAGGGACGATTCCCTGATACGGCGGGTCGGCAGGCGGCCAAGGCAACTCCTGCCCCGTCAGGGGCCAGTAGGACAATATCCGGCCGCGCTGCGTCGTATGCGGCGAGACCACGGGTACGCCTGTACCCGCCGGAGAAGGCGCGAGTCCGTCCGGCGTCCCCGGATCCAAAGCGGAGAAGGGGAAGGGATCAAGCCTCATGCTCGGATCGCCCATCGGTACGGTAGCGGTCGATTCGCAAGCGCCATCACAACCACCCGGACCCAGGCGGCGGTCGAGATTCCAGGGTTCTCCCGAAAAGATATATGCCGTGTTCAAGGCAGCCAGATTGATCTCGACGAATTCGGGATGCGTTATGCCGACCGGATTGAGGTACTGGCCGTTTTGCGATTCCCGGCCATGAAAATCCAAAGTGACGATGCCGGGAGCGAGCGTGTGCTTGTGACGGGAACGCCCGATGATGTCACGGGTAGGCGGCACCAACACTTCGAATTCCTTGTTGATCGTGAGCGCCCCCGTGCAGCGCCCTTTCGGATCCGTGGTGATAAAATTCCCATTGGCGTCCGGGATGCCTCCATTGAGATAGGCCGCGTTCAGTTGTTGACAAGGCGAACGCCTGGCAATCGGTAACACACCCAGATTTGCGTTGATGAAATCCACGTCATGCACGATCTTGAATATCCCGTTGTTCCCGACCAGTCCCTGTGCGGTACAGGTACCCACGCCGGCCGCGATATCGCAACCGACGGTGGTGGCGAACACCAGCTCCTTGAAAGTGTTCGTCGCCGGGTCGCCATACAGACCGAAGATATCCACACCCGGATCCGCTATGGTTGTGAATCCGATCAGGAGATCACGCGCGCGAAGATTCTGATACCCGGATACATCCCAGCCCACTTCATCAAAGATCAGGTAATCGGGTTGAGTCGGCACGTTGAGCGTGGTGATCCCGACGCTGACGGTGGCCGTATGCGCGGAAAGAAACGTCACTCCGGCGATGTGTTCGTAGTTGCCTTCAGCCACGACATGGTCACCGAGCTGGATCGGGGCGAAGAGGCGGGAATCGACCGCATCGCCGCCGACAGTCCCGGGGACATGGTTTCCCGCAGGACACAGTATGTCACCCGTTCCGTCGCTTGCCGCCTGAGCCGTCAAGTTGGTCTGGACCGGCCCTATGGTGCCGTCGGGATTCATCACCGCAAAGTCGAACGGCCCACGCGCAGAGGTGCTCGGGATGCACATGGGGTAACCCGTGCTTGCCGTGAAGGTGTAATTGTCCGGATCCACGCCGTATCGCGTATCGGCGCTGCAGTTCGGTCCGCTGCCGTTGCAACCGAGCCCCAACTGGTGCGTATGACGCCCCTCCGGGTCGTCGATACGGATCATGAGACCGGTGGACGTATCGCCGGGAATACCGTTGACCCGAAAATATCCCTGGCTATAGTCGATGTAGGAGATGACCCCAGTGACGACCTCGGCGGCCTTTTCGAGCATGATCTCGCCCGCGATCAAATCGCCGGCGTTCGTTTTGTTGCCCAGAATGGTGGCGGCCGCACCGGTACCGGTTCCATTGCAGTGATCGCCCTTCGCCAAACCGGTCTCGTCCGGAATGCCGTCGCCGTTGTCGTCGATGGCTGCGCAGAGCGACGGGGCGTTGACGAACAATTGCTGCAGGGTCATTCGATTGGCCGGAAGGTCGATGACCATGTTGCGAGGGATGATGATATTTCGGCCGCTGACCACCATGGTGCCTCGAGACCAGGTGTCGGTGGGATTGTCGACAATGATTCGATCGACTTTGCCAATGATGTCTGACTTTACGGCTGCACCCGCCTGCATCGCGGCACACAGGACGAATGGGACTGTACACAAGGCGAGAGATACCGAATCTCTCTTTCCAACAATTGATCCTTTCATGTCTTGGCCCCTCCGAATTCGGAAACCTACCTACTTAATCATTCACCGTAATGCTTTACCTTTCCCGATGGTCGTGTCTCGTTCTTTGCGTGCCCGTCATGCAGTCGTTACACGACTATGGCCCCGGTGATTTGCCATACATGGCCCTGAACTGGATATAGTCGGAAAGACCTACGACGCCATCGCCGTCAAGATCCGCATGGTCCGCCAATCCGTAGGGTTGTATGCCCGGCGCCGGCTGAGCGTAAACTGTCCTGAATGCCAGATAGTCGGATAGCCCCACCAGGCCCGAGCCATCGAAATCGGCGTCGCACATATTCCCGAAAGCGTCGCCGTCCGTATTGCGTTGGTTCGCGTTGGGCACCGTGCGACAGTTGTCGCAGGCATCGCCCACGCCATCGCCATCGGCGTCTTCCTGCTGAGGATTCGGGGTAGCCTTACAGTTGTCCAAATCGTCCGCGATGCCGTCCAAATCCATGTCCGGAATGATCGAGGAACTGTTTGGACTCAGGCCCAGAAAAGTACTCAACGGCGGCAGTCCTTGCGCGCTACGGCCACCGGAACCCACCGCGGGAATTTTTTGAAAATCCGTTGTCATCGCCAACAATCCGGCGCGTGTTCCGGGTGAAACGGGAGCATTGCCGGTAATCGGCACGAAGATCTCCGGGTGGTCGAACGGAGCGCTTTCGTTTCGCGTACGCTGATCGGTCAGCGCCGTCAAAAACCGAACCAGATCATCTCTCAGCTCTTCCGGCGTGAATGTACCTCCCGGAATCGCGCCCGCATCGCGCAGCAGTCCGATGGGCAGTACGGCGGAATCAAAATTTTCGGCGTTGGTCGCCGGAAAATCCCCGCCGCGCACATAGAAATCAACCACCTGACGCAACGTCGACAAGCCACCGTTGTGCAGGTAGGGCCCGGTCAATTCGACATTGCGAAGCGACGGCGTTTTCATCGCGCCGAAATTGGTAACCCGCCCGGCATAGGGCGACGTATCCTGGGGTAGAAACCCAAACGGCAACGGAGGCGCCCAGGGGGTCATCGACGCGGGCAACGGCGCCTGGAAAGGAAGCTGAGCCAGAGGAACCCCGATGTTTTGCAAACCCAGGAAACCAAAGGACAACGGCACGTCGGTAGCGGCGCCACCCAAATCCGTATTCGCGCCACGGCCCATGTCCTCGTTGATCGACAAATAGTCCGGGGTGCCCGGTATCCGGTTACCACCCGGCCGCACACCGGTATTATGAAAACCCGCGTCGTACAAACCGACGCCGGTACTGATGGTCATCAACTCGTTGGCGGCCAGCGGATTCTGGTCAAACGGAACCAGCACATCCGTGATCGGATCCCGGCCCTGAATCGATAAGACATCGATATCGGTCATCGGGGCGCCGAAGTGACAGCCGGAGCAGCCGCCCGCACCCGCGAACAAATTCATCCCGACCTGTTCCTGTTGAGACAGAAAACCGTTGCCTTCCATGAACCGGTCGAAGCGTGAATCGTCGGCCACCAGGGTCGCCTCGTACAACTGCACGGCCACCCCGAAGAAAAAGGCGAAATTGGCCTCCATCTGCGTATATTCGTCGGTATTTTGTGGAGCGCCCGACTGAAAAGACGGTGTCCCCGATGCATCGAAAATCACCTTTTGGGTGGCGTTGCTCCAGTACGCGGATGGAAACGCCTGCTGAATCAAGTCGCCATAGGTCGTCGTCAACCCGGCGCCATTCAACGAGTCCGCCAATGCCCCCAGAACGCTGTCCGTCCCCGAGACCGCCTGCTGGCCCAACGGCTTAAGGCTCAACATCTTTTTTCCGATCTTGGGCCAGGACCGTCCACGATAAGACATCTCGAAGTCGCTCAGAGGAGGCCCTACCGCCTGCGACGCCAGCGCGGATTGCCTCAGGCGCAGTGCTTGCGTCTGTAAACTTCCGGAGACGTTGGCGATCAGATGCGAACGCGGGTCGGCGGCACCAAAGGGATTATTACCGTTGAAAATATTGTTGGCGCGACCGTCCCAGAAGTTGGCAAAGTTAAAGACCGCATTGATAACCGAGGGCGTATTGCGTGGTTCAACACGACGAACATTGGCACCGGCGACGTTGAAAACAGAATCGGGAATCTCGGTTCCCAGATCGACCGGCTGCCCCGGAACGACATCGACGAATTGAGTCAGCTTTACGCCTTGAGAACCTACGACATCGTTGCTGTCGCTGACGACATTACCGGGATTGACCAAGGGATCGCCGTTTGTCTGTTGGTCTATCAAACGGTGCAGCGGGAAGTGTGTTGCGGTCAGCGTCTGATTGAGATGCATAGCACCTGGCGCCGGATGGGGGAGCCCCAAACCGTTGTTTCCGAATTGATCATCCCCTCCGAGCGTGCCGGGGTTGATCTGGTTGGTGACTCTGTTGTCCGCACCCGCATGAAAATGACAGGAGCCGCATGCCTGAACGCCGTCGCTACCGACCTGCATATCCCAGAACAGGGCCTTACCCAATTGTATGGCCGCGAACTGATTCTGAACGTAGCTGTTCAGATTCAACGGCATGGGGACAACCACTGTCTTTAACGAGGCAAGCGCGGATGCGGCTGGTCCGGAATAGAAGATCATCGCAAGACCGCAGAAGATGGTAAGCGCGGCGGCGCTATTGCACCAATGACCTCTTCCCTTGATATCCAAGTCCGGAAAATTCTTTCGAGGCATACCATTCTCCCCTTCACTTGACCGGCATCCGTACCGGAACATTTCCGGCCGGAAACCAACTAGATCGGTCGCCTATTTGCGTAGAGCTATAGTCAAATCTGGTGTACAGCCGATTCCGCTGTACCCTGTGACAGATCCATATTCACCCGTTCGCCATCCTTGAATTTCACTCCCTGGACAACGTCAGCCAGTAGCTTGTAGCCCCGGAGTCGACGCCATCGT
>WGNS01000014.1 GCA_016124415.1 Gammaproteobacteria bacterium
AGAATCTGCGCCTACAAGTTCAACATCAATATTAGCTTTTGATAGTAAATTTTCTTCAGCATCTAATTTCTGTATTTGCTTTTTTGATAATTCTTCTGTGAGTTTCTCTAATTTCCGAGTACGCACCATCGATGTGACTGCTATGACAAGTGAAATTGCCGATATAAAAATCGTTAAAATCTCAAACTTGCTCATATACCCTCCTTTGCGCTCTTACAGTATGTTTATGAGGTCTCCGACCTCATAATAATTATTAGCGTGATTACTCTTTAATCCGGGGACGGATTATTGACTCTGGATAACCCATTGTAATTCATAGATAAATTACGGTCGTTATATGGGGGTTGGAAAAATCGTGACAAATTCACGATAATCGGGGCGGTTGGCCCGGAATGGGCCGCGGGGTTCGATGGCATCAGGGAGGAAGCCACTACCATGTCCAAGTCTCCTTTTCTCAATTCCATTAGAGAATACATGCTGGTTCGACGCTATAGCCGCCGGACCATCGATACCTATCTATATTGGATACGGTATTTTATCGTCTTCCACGGCAAAAGACACCCTGAACGGTTGCATCAGGAGGCGGTCGAGCGTTTCCTGACCTTTTTGGCGGTGGAACATCACGTATCGGCCGCCACGCAACGAATCGCCTTGAATGCGCTGGTATTTCTGTACAACCAGTTTCTGAACAAGCCCTTGGGAGATATTGGCCCCTTTCGGCGCGCGGCTCGACAGAGAAAACTACCGGTCGTGCTTACGCGGGATGAAATATCGCGCTTGCTGGCCAAGCTGGACGGCGTTCAATTGCTGATGGCGTCCCTGCTGTACGGATCAGGACTCCGGCGTATCGAACTTGTTCGGCTTCGGATCAAGGATATCGATCTGGACCATTTGCAGATTCAGGTATGGAATGGCAAAGGTTTCAAGCATCGTCTGGCTACCCTTGCCCCCGAACTCTGCCCATCCCTTGGCCTTCAAAAGGAACGGGTTCTGGCCACGCTTAGGGAAGACCTTTTGAACAAGGCCTACGCGGGGGTATGGATGCCCGACGCGCTTGCCAGAAAATATCCTTCGGCGTCGAAGGGCCTGGGTTGGCAATATCTCTTCCCCTCGACGCGCCTCAGCATCGATCCCGGCAGCGGTTGTCTGCGCCGCCATCATGCCGATGAAACCAATATCAACCGCTTTCTGCGATCAGCGTGTCGCAACGCCGGTATTGAAAAAGAGATCGGGAGCCATACCCTACGCCATTCCTTTGCAACGCACTTGCTGCAGTCGGGTGCGGATATCCGTACGGTACAGGCGCAGCTAGGACATGCTGACGTTAAAACGACCGAGATTTATACGCATGTTCTCAATCAGGGGGCCCACGGAGTCCGCAGTCCCCTGAGCGGCTTGCCTGGTCATTCACCTGTCGGCGCATAGCGTGTCGGGTCGCTGACTTCGGCCTCCCTGAACCCCGCCGCGCGGAGGCGGCAGGAATCGCAGACGCCGCAGGCGCGGCCTTCGGGATCGGCGGCGTAGCACGAGACCGTCAGGCCGTAGTCGACGCCGAGCCGGACGCCCTGGCGGATGATGTCGGCCTTGCTGAGATGGATCAGCGGGGTGTGGATTTCCATGGTCGCGCCTTCGACCGCGGCCTTGGTGGCGAGGTTGGCCATGCGGTTGAAGGCCTCGATGAATTCGGGGCGGCAGTCGGGGTAGCCCGAATAGTCGACGGCGTTGACGCCGATGAAGATGTGTCTGGCGCCGAGCACTTCGGCCCAGGCCAGGGCGAAGGCCAGAAACAGGGTGTTCCTGGCCGGGACGTAAGTGACGGGGATGCCCTCCTTCAGACCTTCGCTGGGCACGTCGATGGAGCGATCGGTCAGGGCCGAGTCGCCGATGGCGCCGAGTCCGGGGAGGGAGACGATGCGGTGTTCGATCACGCCCGCGTGCTCCGCGACGCGGCGGGCCGCGTTGAGTTCGGCGTCGTGACGCTGGCCGTAGTCGAAACTCAGCGCGTAGCAATCGAGGCCCCGGGCGCGCGCCATCGCGAGCGCGGTGGCGGAATCGAGACCGCCTGAGAGCAGGACGACCGCCCTTTCCGTTTGTGCGTTCGTCATCGCACCCTCCTCTACCTGCCCGGCTCGTCGCCCCAGAGCAGTTTGTGCAACTGGATCTGCATGCGGACCTCGAGGCGATCGGCGAGGATCCAGTCGGCAAGTTCCGTGGGATTCAGCTGCCCCTGGACCGGCGAAAACAGGACCTCGCAACGCCGGGCGACCTCGTGCGCCTTCAGTTCCGCCCGCGCCCAATCGTAATCGGCGTGGTCACAGAGGACGAACTTGACCTGGTCCCGCGCCGTCAGCAAGGCGAGGTTCTCCGGCCGGTTGCGGGCGGCTTCGCCCGAGCCCGGCGTTTTCCAGTCCATGACACGCTCCACCCTGGGATCGACGGACCCGATATCGAGCGCGCCGCTGGTCTCCAGCGAGACCAGATAGCCCGCGTCGCAGAGATCGGTCAGCAGGGCAAGGCAGCCCCGTTGCGCGAGCGGTTCGCCGCCGGTCACGGTGACCCGCGCGCAGTCGTAGGCCGCCACCTGATCGAGGATCTCCGCGCGCGACATCGGCGCGCCGCCCTGAAAGGCGTAGGTCGTGTCGCAATAGCCGCAGCGCAGGGGGCAGCCGGTCAGGCGGATGAAGACGGTCGGATAGCCGCTGTGTCGGGCCTCGCCTTGCAGTGAGTGGAAGATCTCGGTGATCGAGAGCGGCCTTTCGGCCTTGTCCGCCGCCCCGGTCACGGGCGGATCGATGCGCGTCGTCAGGACTAGTGCCCCTCGATCTTCATGCGGTGCAGGCGCTTCTCGGCCAACTGTGCAACCGACCCTTGGGGATACTGGGTCTTGACCTTCTCGAGAATATCGCGGGCCTTGTCCCATTGCTTCAGGCCGTAGTAACTGAAGCCGGTCTTGAGCATTGCCGCCGGCACCTTGGCGCTGTCCGGGAACATCGCGATGACTTTGTTGAAGGAGACGATGGCGTCCTCATAACGGCGCATGACGTAATTGGCTTCGCCCTGCCAGTAGTAGGCATTATCGGCAAAGGCGCCCTGCGGGTAGGTCTCGACGAATTTGGCGAAGGCCTGCTGCGCGTTCTCGTAGTCGCCGCCGCGCAGAACGGCAAGCGCCGCCTCGTAGTCGGACTGTTCCTGCAAGGGCGATGCGGCCGGTGTTGCCGGCGCGGCGCCCTGGGTCTCGGTAGCGGCCGGGGCTGCGGGTTCCGCGACTTGAGGCGCCGCCGAAGAAGGCGCAGGCGTCGTGGGCGCCGGCGTGGCAATAATGACACCCGCGGCCGGACCGCCGGAAGGAGCGCCGACTTGTCCCGCTTCGGCCGTCCCGGCAGGTTGTTGGCCGGAATCACCCGTCGTCCCGGGCGCCGCCCCACCCTTCTGCAGGTTCTTCAGCGCGTTTTCGATATCGCTCAAACGACGATCGATATCCATGTAGAGGTCGCGCTGGCGACGTTTCAGAGTCTCGATCTCATGCCCGAGTTCTTCACCGGCGCCTTGCATATGGCGGACGTCTTCCTGCATGGCGTCCAGCTTGACGGCCATATTCATGAGGGTCCCGCCCGACAGGACTCGCTCGAGCCTGGACAACCTGGATTCCACGTCCTGTTTCTCCGGAACGGCGACCTTGACGTTCGTCCGGTTGGAGGGCGGCGCAGCAACCGAACCGACGCCGGGGGTATCGATCACGGGCGGCAGATCTTCGGCCCAAACACCCGACAGCGGGCAAACCGCGAGACCCACGAGCAGGATTCGAATAACGCTGAGTTTCATGATGCGGTCACCTTAGTCTCAGTAAACGATGACGACTCTTCTGTTTTGCTGCCACGCATCCTCATCGTGTCCCAATGAGGCGGGCCGCTCCTCTCCGTAGCTGACCACGTTGATCTGGTCCTGGCCGACGCCCTGCAACAGCAGCAGATCCGCCACCGACTTGGCTCGCTGCTCGCCGAGCGCGAGGTTGTATTCCCGCGAACCTCGCTCATCCGTATAACCCGCCAACGTGACGTGTAAACGGGGATGATCGACGAGATATTCGGCGTGCGCCACGATGATCGGCCTGTCCTCGGGTCGGATCGTGCTGCGGTCAAAATCGAAATAGAAAGTGCGCTTCGAAAGCGGACTCTCGGGGTCCTCCAGGGGATTTTCGATGACGGGCTTGCCCTCCACCGTGGAACCGGGCGCGCCGAACGCCTGCGCGCCGGATGATCCGCCGCCCGCGGCGCCGCCTTGGGCGCCCTCGCCTCCGGCGGTCGATTCGGCGCCGAGCGGCGGCAGGTTGGAGGTGCCTCCCCTCTCCGGTGTGGTTTCACAAGCGGAAAGCAGGATCGCAATCAGGATGACGCTCAGTAGGGTGATACGGTTCTTCATGAAGCCTCTCGCTAAGGATTATTGATAGTAAGGCGACCAGGCCGGTTCTCTGGCGTCCTCGCCTTCTTGCGACAGGCGCTGCCGGACACGGCCGTCGACCGAGACCTCTGCCAGGACGCCGCGGCCCTTGGCCTCGGTCGCGTAGATGATCATGCTGCCGTTGGGGGCGAAACTCGGCGATTCGTCCAGGATGCCGTCGGTCAAGATTTGCATGGCCGAGTTGGCCAATTCCATGGTCGCGATCTCATATTTGCCATTGTCGCTATGGACCATGACGAGCATGCGACCGTCGGGCGAGTACGAAGCCCTGGCGTTATAGGTGCCCTCGAAGGTCACGCGGCTGACCGAAGCGGATGAAATGTCGTACCGATAGATCTGCGGGCGTCCGCCGCGATCCGAGGTGAACACGATGGAGCGGCCGTCGGGCGACCACGCCGGCTCGGTATCGATGGCGTAGTTACGGGTGATTCGGCGCAAGTTCTGCGAATCGAGCGAGATGATGTAGATCTCGGGATTGCCGTCTTTGGAAAGCGCCGCGGCCAGGAAACGGCCGTCGGGTGACCATGCTGGCGCACCGTTGATGCCCGTGAAGGCGGCCACCTGCAAACGGGCGCCGCTCTCGACGGTCTGGACGTAAATGACGGAGCGGCCGTTCTCGAAGGAGACATAGGCCAGCTTACGGCCGTCGGGCGACCATGCCGGCGACAGCAAGGGCTCCTCTGAATTCAGGATCATGCTCGCGTTGAGTCCGTCCGAGTCGGCAACCTGGAGTTGGTAATGGGTCTCCTTGCCGCGGCGGCGCTCGGTCACGTAGGCGATTCGAGTCGCGAAGGCGCCGGGTTCGCCGAGCAGGGTCTCGTAGACGAGATCGCTGA
Organism: Gammaproteobacteria bacterium; assembly: GCA_016124415.1. Taxonomy (GTDB): domain Bacteria; phylum Pseudomonadota; class Gammaproteobacteria; order SZUA-140; family SZUA-140; genus RI-283. The sequence goes on from WGNS01000014.1 coordinate 5,295, forward strand.
TCTTGTGCGCGGTTTGACGGAGATTCTCGCGGTTGGAGCGGAAACTGAAACCGGCCAACTGGGTGCGCCGGAAGACGTCGAAGAGCTGAAACTGAAGCGCGTAGCCGCCGCCCGCCGGTTTCATGGTACCGACGACGATGCTTTCAGTGCCGAGCAGACGCCAGTCCGCAAACTGGATATCGCGGCCGCTATGCGGCTGGGACAGCATGTCGTCGACCGGAAGCGGGTTGAAACGGCCACTGCGCTTCAAATCGGACATGATGATGTTGCCGATGTCCTCTGGCGGTTGTCCCTCTCCTTCCCATTCGAAGGGAACGACGGCGATCGGCTGAGCGCCTTCGACGCCTTGGGTGATCTCGATCGTCAACGCGGCATGCGCCGGCGCCTGCACGATTACCAGCAACACAAACAGTATGCGAAAAGCCTTAGTCAAACCTCAGTCCTCGGGATCAAACTTAATTTCCAGGTCACGAAACTGGTCATAGAGCGAACGGTCATCCGGCAACGGCAAGGGCGATGCCTTGAAGACCGCGGCGACCACGGAGCGGTCGAACGCGGCGTCGCCGCTGCCGTTGGCGATCCGGGCGCTCAACACACCGCCGTCCGGCGCGGGGCGCACCTTCACGATACAGGAAAGATGTCCCTGGCTGGAAGGGGGCCGTATCCAATTACGCTCGATCTTCTGACGGATCAACATGCGATAGTGATCCAGGATCGAGCGCACCTTTTCGGCGCGCCGTGCGGCGAGCTGGGTCTCCTCGGCCTGCAACTGTTCCTGTAGCGCCTTCTCCTCGGCGGCCTTACGTTCGGCCTCTTCCTTCTTGCGGAGTTCTTCGGCGGCCTTTTCTTCAGCCGCCTTGCGGGCGGCCTCTTCCTGGCGCCGGCGTTCCTCCGCAGCAGCCTTTTCCGCCGCCGCTTTTTCGGCAGCGGCTTTCTCGGCCGCCGCCTTTTCAGCGGCAGCCTTTTGGGCGACTTCCGCCTGACGCTTGCGCTCCGCCACGGCCTTCTCTTCGGCCGCCTTACGGGCGGTGTCCTCGGCGCGTTTGCGCTCCTCAGCCTTACGCTTCTGTTCCGCGGCGGCCTTCCTCTCGGCTTCCTGCTTGCGACGAACGGCTTCCGCGCGCTTACGCTCGGCGGCAGCCTTGTCCTCGGCCGCTTTGCGGCGGGCATCTTCTTCCGCCTTCATCCGCGCGTCGTCGACGACCGTTGCCTTGACGATCTGTTCTTCCTCGCCCTGCTCGCCCGGCATCTTGTCGCCGGACCAATCGATGCTCACCAGCAGGAGCAGGAACAGAATGGCATGTATGGCGACGGCGATCGCGACATCCCGGCTGAGCCGTATTCTCGCCATGGATCAGCCTCCGGCCTCTGTGGAAAGGGCATGACGGGCCGGATGGAGAAAAACCGGGGTCAACGCTTCCTCCCCGCCGGAGGCTCGGTCAACATGCCGACGCTCGGCGCGCCGGCGTTCTGGAGCAGGCTCATGAGGCGTATGACCTTGCCGTAATCGACATGTTCGTCGCCACGCACCATGACCGGCGTTTCGGGGCGATGCCGCAATACCGTGGAAACGCGGGAGACCAATACCTCGCTCGTGACGCCCGTCTCCTGACCGTCGCCGACGTTGAGATAGAAACGACCGGCGGAGTCTATGGTCACGACGAGCGGCTCTTTGGATTCGGGAATGGGCTTCGCGGCGGCCGTGGGCAGATCGATCTTGACGCCCTGCGCGAGCAGGGGCGCGGTGATCATGAAGATCACGAGCAGGACCAGCATCACATCGATGTAAGGCACAACGTTGATGGCCGAGATGGGTCTCCGGTGCGATCGCCTTCTCATGCGAGGCTTCCGGTCGTAACGCGGTCGGGAGTAAGCGCCATCAACGTGCCTGAAGCTGCCGCTGAATGATGCCGGAGAACTCCTCCAGGAAATTGTCGCAACGGCCGAGCAGACGCTCAGCGTCGTTGGTGAAACGGTTGTATGCCACGACGGCGGGGATGGCCGCGAACAGACCGACGGCCGTCGCGATCAGGGCTTCCGCAATACCGGGCGCAACCATGGCGAGCGTCGCCTGGCTGATGTTGCCGAGCGAGATGAAGGCGTTCATGATGCCCCAGACGGTGCCGAAGAGGCCGACATAAGGACTGATCGAGCCCACCGTCGCGAGGAACGTCAGGTGATTCTCGAACCGATCCGATTGGCGGTTCAGTGCGACCCGCATGGCGCGACGGATGTCCTCGAGCGTATCGGCGGAGGCGTGAACCATGGCGCCGTTGTGATCCTGAAGGCGCTTGTATCCGGCAACGAAGATCGCGCCACCGCAAAGATCCGCCTCGACGGTGCCGACAAGCCGGTCGTAAAGCGCCTGCAGATCGCCGCCCGACCAGAAATCGCCCTCGAACTGGTCCATGGCCCAGCGAGCCTGCTTGAACTCCCTACCCTTGCGGAGCATCAACGTCCAGGACGCCACCGACGCGACAAGCAGTATCAGCAGGATCAACTGAACCGGGAGGCTCGCGCCCGTGATCAGGTGCAGGATGGACAGGTTGGCATTCACTCCAGGATCTCCTTCATGGCCTCCGGCAGACGTCGCGGACGCATGGTTGCGCGGTCAAGGCAAACGACCCTGACCTCCGCGCGGCACAGGCACTTGGTTTCATCGATATTGGAATCTTCAGATGGCCCGGTCAGGTCGTCCGCACGCCAGATCCGCTGGGAAAACCGCAGGCCCGCGCCGGTCGGTTCGCCGGGCACGGCCGACACCAACAGCCGGTCATTGAAACATGCCGGGCGCAGATAGTCTATATTGACGGAGCGTACGACGAAGATCAGGCCCTCTTCCTCGATCAGGCGGTCCTGTTCGAACCCCAGACTGCGTAGGAATTCGGTGCGCGCGCGTTCGAGAAAGCGCAGATAGTTGGCGTAATAGACCACGCCGCCGCTGTCGGTGTCCTCGTAGTAGACGCGCACCGGCCACAAAAACATGGTTGTTTTCAATCCGAAAAGAGGTCGTTGCGCCCGGCCAAGCCGAAGTGTTCGTACGCAAGCCGAGTCGCGGTGCGGCCCCGCGTCGTACGCATGACGAAGCCCTGCTGAATCAAATAAGGTTCGAGGACGTCCTCGATCGTGCCGCGTTCCTCGCCGATGGCGGCGGAAAGGCTGTCGATGCCGACCGGGCCGCCGTCGAACTTGTCGATGATCGTGCTGAGGAGCCGACGGTCCTGCGCATCAAGGCCGTGGGCGTCCACGGACAGCATGTTCAGGGCCTCGTCGGCCGTTTCACGCGTGACCTTGCCCCCTGCGCGAACCTGGGCGAAATCGCGGACGCGCCGCAGCAGCCGATTGGCGATGCGGGGGGTGCCGCGGGAGCGGCGGGCCAGCTCGCGGGCGCCTTCCTGATCGACCTCGATACCGAGGATGGACGCAGAGCGCATAACGATCCGTGTCAGGTCGTCGTGGCCGTAGAACTCAAGCCGCATGACGATGCCGAAGCGGTCGCGCAGCGGGGAGGTCAACAAGCCCGCCCGGGTCGTCGCGCCGACCAGCGTGAACGGCGGCAGATCGAGCTTGATCGAACGCGCGGCCGGGCCCTCGCCGATCATGATATCGAGCTGGAAATCCTCCATGGCAGGATAGAGCACCTCCTCGACCACGGGACTCAGGCGATGGATCTCATCGACGAACAGGACATCGTGAGGTTCCAGGTTGGTCAGGAGCGCTGCGAGATCGCCGGGCCGTTCGAGCACGGGTCCCGAGGTGTGACGCAGATTCACGCCCATCTCGCCGGCGATGATGTGCGACAGCGTGGTCTTGCCGAGTCCGGGCGGACCGAAGATCAGCGTATGGTCCAGGGCCTCCTTGCGCGCCCTCGCCGCCTCGATGAATATCGACATCTGGTCCTTGACGACGGGCTGCCCGATGTAATCCGCCAGACGGCGCGGACGGATCCCTTCGATATCGCGGACCTCGTCAACGGTCACGGGTTTCGGGGTCACAAGGCGGTCGGTCTCGACGCTCATCGTTCGTTCCTCAATCTACTTGACCATGGACCGCAGGGCTTGGCGGATCATCTCTTCGCTGGAAAGCCCCTGGCCCTCCAGGCCCTTGATCAGACGTCCCGCCTCGGCGGGCTTGTACCCCAGGGCCACGAGGGCGCTGACGGCGTCGCTCGCCGGATCGCCCGGCATGGCCTTTGGCGCCGCGCCGAAGGTCGTGGCGGTCTGATCCAGGTTGAGTCGATCCCGCATCTCGATGATCAGGCGTTCGGCGGTCTTCTTTCCGACGCCCGGCAACCGGGTCAGCACCGACGGATCGCCCTCGCCGATCGCGGCCGCGAACTCGCCTGCCGACATGCCGGACAGGATCGTGAGCGCCATACGCGGACCGACGCCGTTGACGCGAATGAGTTCGCGAAAGAGATCACGCTCGGCGAGTCCCGCGAAACCGAACAGGGTATGGGCGTCCTCGCGGACGACGAGATGGGTATAAAGCGTGTACTCGGCGCCGACTTCCGGCATGCCGTAAAACGCCGTCATGGTCGCCTCGACCTCGTAGCCGACGCCATGCACGTCGAGCAACAGGCGCGGCGGGCGTTTCTCGATCAGAGTCCCGCGCAGACGGCCGATCATTTCCCGCCTCCGAGCAACGCCCTGTTTTGCCAATGATGGACATGGCACAGGGCGCAGGCCAGCGCGTCACAGGCGTCCGCCTGTGGCGTGGAAGGGAGCGCGAGCAGCGAACATATCATGTGTTGCACCTGGGTCTTGGCCGCATTGCCGCGACCCACGACGGCCTGTTTGATCTGGGTCGGACTGTATTCATGACACGGTAACCCCTGAGTCGCGACGGCGCAAATGGCGGCGCCCCGGGCCTGGCCGAGCTTCAGGGCGGAGGCGACGTTGCGGCGCACGAAGACCGATTCGATCGCGACGGATTCGGGCCGGTATTCGGCAACGATCTCCCCCACACCCTCGAAGATCTCACGCAGGCGGCCGTCGAATCCGGCCTCGTGGGTGCGGATGCATCCGCTGGCGACATAGACCGCGCGCCTGGCGCTGAGCTCGATAATGCCGAAGCCCGTCAACCTCGATCCCGGATCGATCCCGAGGATACGTATACTCATGCATACCCCCCTGGCCAGGGTGCTGAAAAAGGCTCAGGTGAGTGCAAGACAAGGCAAAATGCGGCGAGAAAGCACAGTGTACTTGCCGGTACACGAGCATTTCGAGTCGCTTTTTAACGTAGGATTGCGCCGCATGAGACTTTTTCCGTGCCCTGTTAGAGCTGGGCCATGATCTCCTCGGAAATCTCCGCGTTGGAATAGACATTCTGCACGTCGTCGAGGTCCTCGAGCATATCCTGGAGACGCAGCATCTTCTGGGCGGTGTCGAGATCGAGCTCGACGTTCGTCGAGGCCTGCATCGTGACCTCGGCGATCTCCGGCTCAAACCCGGCCGTGACCATGGCGTCCTTGACGGTGATAAAGTTCTCGGGATCGGCCTGGACATCGATCGAACCGTCGTCGTTGACGACTACGTCATCCGCACCGGCTTCCAGAGCGGCCTCCATGATGGCGTCTTCATTGCTGCCGGCGGGGTAGCTCAGGAAACCGAGTTTGGTGAACAGATAAGCAACCGATCCGTCGGTGCCCAGATTGCCGCCGCACTTGCTGAAGGCGTGGCGAACCTCGGCAACCGTGCGGTTGCGGTTGTCGCTCAGGCAATCGACCATGACGGCGACGCCGCCCGGACCGTAGCCCTCGTAGCGAATCTCCTCCATGATCTGGCCTTCGAGGTCGCCCGAACCACGCTTGATCGCGCGCTCGACGGTGTCCTTGGGCATGTTTGCGCCCAAGGCCTTATCGACCGCGGCCCTAAGGCGCGGGTTGGCCGATGCGTCCGGCCCGCCCATACGGGACGATACGGTGATTTCACGGATCAACTTGGTGAAGAGTTTGCCCCTTTTGGCGTCCTGGGCACCTTTACGGTGCTGGATATTCGCCCATTTACTATGCCCTGCCATAAGTCTCTAATTCCCGTTCGGTATTCAATGGAGATAAGGATCGCGCAAGTCTAGCAAAAGATTCTCCGCGTGAGGAGGCGCGCCGGGTTCTATGTCGATTATGAGAACGAGTCTTCATTCCTAATCATCCGTCAGACTGCAAAATTTCGTCATATAGGCCGATATTGATGAGAACACTACCAAAATCACCTCGTGAGGCGAACCCATAATGTCCGTAAGCACCGCGCTGTTGCATAATTTCCGATGCTTTACGCCCCTAAACCGTCTCGATAACGAGCAGCTCAGCCAGCTCTCGACCCATGCCGTGGTCGACCGCAAGCCGCCAGGCGCTACGCTGTTCAAGACGGGTGACACGAACTACAAGACCATTTACCTGCTTTCGGGACAAATCGCCCTGATCGCCGGGGACGGCACCAGGACCCATTTGCACGCCGGGGAGCCCCAGTCGTATCAGCCCATCGACCCGACTTCGACGAGATCTTCGACCGCAGTTGCGATCACGAGCGTGACGACCCTGAGCCTGAACAACGATTACCTGCACGATGCCCTGGCGTTGAGCGTGGATCCCGCCGACGAGCCGGTCCCGAAAAACGACGATGTGCCCGCCACCTTCAATAGCGAAGTCATCAAGAGCCTCGCCGTGCCTATCCTGGATCGCCTACCCGAGCCCTATCTGGCCATTCTGAGGAATCGGGCGCGCCCGATTTGCGTAAAGGCGGGCGCACAGGCCGTGAAAGAAGGCGATGCGCCGCACCACTACCACATGATCGCCGAAGGCAGTTGCAACATCACCCGCCATCTCGGCCGGAAGGGACAGGATATCAACCTGGGTGTCCGTCGGGCCGGAGAAGGCTTCGGGGAACGCTCGCTGATCGAAGGCATCAGGCACAAAAACACCGTCACGATGCTCGAAGACAGCCTGCTGCTCAGAATCAACAAAGGGGAATTCCTATCCCTGCTGGTGCGGCCGTACCTGAATTGGATGACCTTGGAGGAGGCAAAGGACCTACAAGCGTCGGAATCGGCGATATTGCTCGACGTCCGTTCCACCCGGGCCTTTCAGCAGAACCATATCGACGGCAGCACGAATATGCCTTTGAACATGCTGGATCATACTGCCGGAATCCTCGACACGAGCAGGCCCTACATCATTTGCTGCGACTCGCCGAAGCGCGCCATGACCGCCAGCTTCATTCTGGCGGAACATGGCATCTCGACCCGCATCCTGGAAGGCGGCGTGCGCGGGCATTGCTTCGAGGAACCGTTGATTCAAGCGGGCGCCGCCCTGCGCGATTAAAACGCGCCGGTCCCTTGCGGTGAGGTCTCCGGCGAAACGTTACCGGAGACATGTTTAGTAGATCAATCAATTGTTGTTGCTGGTCGCCGCCGTCTTGTCGCCATTCGCCTCGGCCGCTTCGAGCTCCGCGATCTTCTTCTCCATGCGCGCCAGCAGTCCGGACATGCCTTCGTTCTTGGCGATGTTGCGGTAGCTGTCGCGATAGTTCCGAACCAGGCTCACGCCTTCGATCTGCACGTCGTAGATCCGCCAATCGCCGTCCTCGCGACGCATCTTGTAGTCGATCGGAATATCGACGTTCTGGGTCACGATAACCGTATTGACGACGGCTTTGTCGTCGCGCTCGCGTTCGTCACGCACCTCGACCTTCTGGTCGGTGTACTGTTCGAGACGCCCAAGGTAGCTGGCTTCCACCATACGGGTGAAACGCTGCACGAAGGCTTCCCGCTCGGCTGGAGTGGCCTTTCTCCATTCGACCGACAGGGTGAATTGGGACATGACCTGAAAATCGAAACGCTTTTCGATCACGGCGCGCAACTGCTCCCGTCGATCCGCCTTGTCGAGATTCTTGTCTCTCAACAACGAGAGGACTTGATCGATCGATTGCCGCAAGAGCCGGCTGGCGTCGCCGGCGTAGGCCCATGTGGGCGACATCAGGGTCAAGGCCAGGCACCAGGCCGGCCACCGCGTCATCTTTTTGGTAAGTGTCTGCATCATCAGTGATTAACCTTGTTTTCACGCAACTGCCCGTAGGCATTCTTGATAAAGGTGTAGGGATCCAGAGAATCGCGTTTGATGCCTTCGTAGGTGTCCTTGTCCAAAGAAAGCGTGTTCACGGTTTCGGCGCCCTTGATCAAAATGACATCCGTGGTGCGGTCGGTTTCGACGTAGATCGGGTCGACGTAGCTGTCGGCCACCATGCCGATGCCGTCGCGGACGCTGGAAGGCCCCAGGAACGGCAGGACAAGATAAGGTCCCTGGCCGACGCCGTAGTACCCCAGGGTCTGGCCGAAATCCTCATCGGCGCCTTCGATCCCCGTTCCCTTCGTCACGTTGAAAAAGCCCAAAACGCCCACGGTCGAATTGACCGAAAATTTCCACACCTCTTGAACGGCGCCCTTGAGGCGCAACTGCAACAGCGCGTTGACGGCCCTGACGGGTGAATGGATGTTGGTAAAGAAGTTGGAGATCGCGACGCGAACGCCCTCGGGGACACTCCGATAGGCCCGGGCGACCGGTTTCATCAGGTAAAAGTACATTTTATCGTTGAACCAAAACATGGCTCGATTGAAAGGCTCCAGCGGGTCGGAGATGATGGGACCCTTGTCGGCGAATTCGTCGCCGAACTCGTCATCGAACGACAACGGGGCCGCATCCGCCGAAGCACCCGACGCCGGCGACGAGGCGTCTGCAGCGTCGCCTTTCGGGGCATCCGCGGCGAACGACGCATCGGGAAGCCATACGAACACCAACAGCCCGGCAATGAGGAAAAAACGACGCAGAGTTTCGGAATAAGCCACGGGCTCAATCACTCTTTTTCGAATATGTACTTGCTGACCAGTTCTTCCAGACTGATCGAGGGCTCGGTCTCCTCGATAAGATCCCCATCCTTCAAATAGGTATCCGAGCCGCCAGGCGTGATATTGATGAAACGGTCACCGATCAGGCCGGCGGTACGCACCGAGGCCGTGCTGTCTTCCTGAACGTGTACACCCTCATTCAGCGTCAACCTGACAACCGCCTCGTAGTCCTTACCGTCAAGCTTGATGTCGGCGACCTTGCCGACCTTGACGCCGGCGATCTCGATGTCGGCACCGGGCTTGAGACCCGAGACCGACGTAAACCGCGCCTTGACCGTATAGGTGTGCTGTTCGTTGAGGACGTCGAGGTCCCCGAGTTTGACCGCGATATAGGTAAACCCGAGAAAACCGAGGATCATAAAAATGCCGACGATCAACTGAATATTAATTCTGCTCACTCTTCCCTCTCGTACGTCCTACAACATGATCGAGCTGATCAGGTAATCCCAGACCAGCACCAGAACGGAAGCCAACACCACGGCATCCGTCGTCACCCTGCTCACACCCTCCGGTCCGTAGGCGCCGCCCCGTTCCAGATGAATGAAAAACCCCTTTGAGGCCGAGACCCAGATGATCACGAGCCCGAAAACGAAAGACTTGACCAAACCCATTTCCACGTCGTGCCAGATCACGCTGTCATAAGCGCCCCAGAAATAGGCGCCCTCGTTGACGCCCAGGAGTCTAACGCCGATCAGATCGCCGCCCATGAGCCCGATGACATCGAAAATAACCGTCAACAAGGGTACCGAGATAATACCGGCCAGAAACTTCGGCACAATCAGATAGCGATAGGGATCGATGGCCATGCACTCCAAGGAATCGATCTGCTCGCTGCTGCGCATGATGCCGATCTCGGCGCAGATCGCGGAACCGGCGCGGCCGATGACCATGAGCGCGGTCAAGACCGGGCCGAGTTCGCGGATCAGACTCAAGGCGACGGCCGAACCCAAAAGGTCCTCCGAACCAAATCGGGTCAGCGTGTAATACCCTTGTAGCGCCAAGACCATACCCGTAAAGGCGCCGGTCACCACGATCACGAACATCGATCGGGCGCCGATAAAATAAATCTGGCGAACGACCGTGTAGATGCGATAGGGTGGGAACAGTGCGTGCCACAAACTCTTGCCGAGGAACAATCCCATCAGTCCGACGCGCTCGACGAAGTCCAACCCCCGCTCGCCTAGGGATTCTACGAATCGTAACAGGGCCATCTAGCCGTTCCTGGAAGAAAATACGGTTGCTTTAGGGAAAAAGTGCGGATGCGCGCACATGCCATTCATCCTTTCAAGAATTCAGGTAAAACCTTATGGTCGATACTCGCGACAAAAAACAACATCCGGACGATGCCGAGTGGCGTGATCTCCTGGATCCAGATCAGTACCATATCACCCGCGAAGGTGGAACAGAACCCCCGTTCACCGGGCGGTACAACGATCATCATGAGACCGGCGTCTATCATTGTGTTTGCTGCGGTCGCCCCCTCTTCAATTCTGTCTCCAAGTTCGATTCCGGCAGCGGATGGCCGAGTTTTCGGGCGCCCGCGGACAACGATGCGATCCGCGCCCTGGCCGACCACAGTCACGGCATGAACCGGACCGAGGTGCGTTGCGCCGAGTGCGACGCCCATCTCGGCCACGTCTTCGGCGACGGTCCCGCTCCGGAACGCACCCGTTATTGCATCAACTCGGCGGCGCTCAGCTTCGAGTCCGCGCACGAAGCCCCCGAAGACGAGGACTGACCGTCGATGTTCCGTACCATCAGAATCGCGATACTGAGTCTCATACTGGCCTTTGTCGCCATCTCGACGTGGCTCCAGCACATCCGTTCCACCGACTGGTCCCAAACCCAGCGTGTCGTCATCTACCCGATAAACGGCGACGGCGATCCGGTCACGGCGGAATATATCGCGAAACTGAAACGCGACGATTTTCATCCAATCGCCGCCTATATGGAAACCCAGGGGAAACGTTACGGCCTGAGCAATCTCCTGCCCATAGATATCGACCTCGCGCCGGAGATCCGTAGCCAACCGCCGGAAATCCCCGACCACGCGACCGTGTTGAACGCTGTGAGTTGGAGCCTGTCCCTGCGCTACTGGTCGTGGAAGGTCGAGAACTATACCGGTATCCGGCCGCAAATACGGATCTACGTACGCTATTTCAACCCGAAGCTACATCCCACGCTCAAGCATTCCGCCGGTCTGCACAAGGGGTTGATCGGGGTCGTGCAGGCATTTGCGAGCGCCAAGATGGCGGGCGCGAACAAGGTTATCATCACCCACGAGATGCTGCATACCTTCGGCGCCGAGGACCACTACGATCGCGCAACGAACCAACCGAGTTATCCGGACGGCTACGCCGAGCCGGACAAAACGCCCAGGTATCCCCAGGACAAAGCCGAGATCATGGGCGGCCGCATCCCGATTTCGCCGACCGAAGCGAAGATTCCGCGAAGTCTTGCCAGTACGGTAATCGGCCCCACGACCGCTCGAGAGATCCATTACTGCGAGCCATGGAGAGCGACGCGAAGGCGAGTAGACCGGGATAGGTGCAGCTGGATTTAGATGTCGGAATCCGGAGGGCGGAGCCTGACGGGTGTAGATCATCTAAATTCA
>WGNS01000008.1 GCA_016124415.1 Gammaproteobacteria bacterium
AATGACTCTACGGCGCATATAGCTGAATTTAGATGATCTACACCCGTCAGGCTCCGCCCTCCGGATTCCGACATCTAAATCCAGCTGCACCTATCCCGGTCTACTCGCCTTCGCGTCGCTCTCCATGGCTCGCAGTACCGGTAGGTGCGCCGTATCGAAATACCGCCGCCGGGCGCCGGGATAGCGATGTCTGTGCGCCGGTCCACGACCAGACCGGATGCGAAATGCACCGGGTCGCCGCCGCAGGGACCGTTCGGACAGGGGTCAATCTGATTCGGGCTCGGCCCGGACGGGCCGTGCCAGTCGAAATGCACCAGCCCGTATCGCTTGCCCAGCCGCGCCGGGTCCGGATCCGGATCGATCCTGAGACCGTCGTCGGACACCGTACCTGTCCCGTAGGACACCATTTTGCCCTGCGTCGGATCAAGCGTCATAAGCGCAACGGTCGTCGCCGGCGGCGTATCGACCGTATTCGGGAACGTGACGGCGATCGGCTGACTGGAATCGCCGTTGGCCGGCTGGAATGCCACGATAAACGGCGTTAGGCCGTTATCGGCCGGCATCTCATCCGGTAAACGATCGATGGGGACCCGCACCGCAGTCAACGGAAAAGGATTGGGTCGCGCCCCATCCGCCATCGTCAACGTCGTGCCGGCGTAAACCGTTATCGAAAGGTTTGGGATGGACGAGAAACGGAAGGTCTGATCGGTATTGTTGTTCTGAACGACCATCACGGTCTCGCCGTTGTCGATACGCGGCAGGTGCACCAATACCGGCGATACGCTTACCTGGCCGTCGACGATCCGGTAGTTCAAATCGACGCCGGCATACTCACCCGCCGGTGAGGTCACTGTGGAACCATCGTAGCGGATCAGCTGTTCGCCGACGCAGGCCGGAGGAAGATTGGTGAACGCGAAATTGCCGGCGGCGTCCGAGGCAGTCTGAGCATTGCATCCCGTCGCCCCCCCGGCTCCGTCGAGCCCCAGCAACTCGACCGTCACACCGGCCAACGGTGTTTCCGTGGGATCGGCAACCACGGTGCGCCCGACAAACGACGTGGTTACCGGCTGAACATTCAGCGTGACGTCAGCGCTCCTGCTCAGTGCGATACCACCGACAATGGCTGTTGCCGACACATGTAGGGTCGAGAACCCGGTCGCCTGCCCGGCAGGTGCCGTCAGCGTCAGGGCCCCGGGTTGACCCGCAGCGATCGTTCTCGGCGTGAAAGCAGCTGTAATCCCGGCGGGCACGCCGCTGACGCTGAGGTCGACGGCTTGGGAAAAGCTCCCCGATCCGCTGATTCGAACGTCCACGCTTGTATTGGCGCCCTGGATCAGCGTCACGCCGGCCGGGTTTGGCGAGAGCGCGAAGTCGCCGGACGCCATGATCGTCAACGTATCGGCGGACACGGCCGTTTGGCCGTTGACGGAGACAGTGACGTTGCCGGAAGCAGCGGAAGGCGGCACCGAGAGGGTGATATTCGCGGCATCGAACGACGCAACCGGCGCGTTGACTGTCCCTCCACCCTGCTGGTTCAACATGACCAGGGGCGCGGAGCCGGAACGGGCGGCGAAGTTGCTGCCCGCGATCGATACCAGGTCACCCGCCGTTGCCGAACCAGGAGTGACGGAGGTGATTTTCGGCGCCGGAAGTGGAGCGATTCGAGTGACGATGATGGATGCGGCAGCGGTATTCCCAGCCGTGTCGGTAGCGATCGCCGTCACCGGATTATCACCTTGGATCAGCGGCACTGACAAGGTAAAAGTGTTAGCGGACAGGATGGCGGAAACACCATTGACGGTCACCCCCGCCAGCGCCGTCTCGTCCGTCGCGGTGCCCGAAATCGTAACACTCGCGGTATCGACCTGGGTACCGTCCGGCATCGAGATGGAGATTTGCGGCGGTGTTATGTCTCCGGATACCGGTGTCGCCGATACGGCGTAATGCAAGGCGGTGGGATCGAAGGCAACGAGCCGGTTCTGCCGAAAACTGAAGGTGTCGGTACTCGTGATCGTTGCGCCTGCGGGGACGTCGCCGAAGTCCAAGGCTCCGTCGACAATGACTGAGTCCGGTGACGTACTGGTGACGGTTGCGGTAGCGTTGGTGACACTCGGCCCGGTGTTGGTCAAATCCACGCGATAAGTAATTTCATAGATTACGCGCCCTACGCGTGTTGCGCTAATCAGTTGCCGGTTCCCGACCGTCAGAGCAGCAACGACGTCTGCCGCCCAAAGCAGAAAAAACAATCCAACAATGAAACGTGCGCATACACAAGCCTCTCGCATCCTTCCTCCTTGAATCCCTTTAGCGACGTCATTAAAGGGGCAACTTCCTGTATGGCTCAAAAACCGCAGCATCGAGAACGTGCTCAAATTTTCTCTATATTTACCACCCTCAAAAACGCGGGCAAAATGCCCCAAATCAGCAAAATAACGGGGGGTGACGGAACGAGGATGGTTGTTCCACTGCCCAAAACCAAGAAGGTATTCGGGTCAATGATGTCAAATGCCTGTAAACCGGGAACGCCCAATCCAAGGTAGTCGAAACGGACAGCGAATCCAGCTACCGTTTCGCCCGTTGCGATAGCGGCCCCAGCACCAAGCGCCAACGCATCGTACGCGCCATCCAAGGGAACGAGGGTATCGGGTTGAACAATCAGGGGGTCCCAATCCGCAGGCACCAAACCGGTAACAATATTGCGGTAAAGCCCTGCGTCAAAGAAAATCGTGAATTCTTCAATGGCTACCGGCAGGGTGTCATTGGTGACCGAGTAGGAAAATTCCCAGGTATTTCCGGAAAGGTTTGTCGTATCGACGGAGATGATCGTGGCATGAGCCGGTATCGCAATCCCCAACCACGACACCAAAATACTCAAGCCAATCCAGCTGTTATCCTTCACACTAGCCCCTCTTCCCTGAAGGAACGTTCGTTACTGAGCGCTGAAACCGAAAGTGTTCGAAGCGGTAAGTGTCTCTCGCTACCCCCTTTCCGTCAATACACTGCGAGCATCCAATAGGATTTTAACTATTAAGAATGCTACCAAACCATGACAACCCGAAACCGAGCACCGAAGGACTGCCTACACCCCGCGGTAACATCATAATATCGGAGCCGGTTCTCGCATTCGACTAACTTAATTAATAGACACTCCAGATATACCGTACAACCAAGCCCAACCCCTGCCCCCCTCCCATAAGGCCGCATACGGGCTGGATAGCACTATGGGGCGCCATTCATGCCGCCCCATTGCCGCCTGACTTGACCATTTGATATACAACCGGGGTGAGCATTATAATTACCGCCTTTGTCCATGGTGGCGGGCGGACCGTCTATTCGGCCAAGAGCATATCCTGGCCGCGGTTCTATTGGGGTCGGCCAACCGCCCTGGCTGATGTCCCCGCCCGTTTCGGTGTTGATCGAACGTCTTCGTAACCCTAAATAGAACAAGGCGAGACAGTTTTCGGTCCGACGACACCTGGGGCAGCGGTTTTATTTTCGGAGTAGAGAAGAGATGCAAGATCAGGAACACGCAATGGTCCAGGCCGAACAGTGGCACCACACCGGTCGCCCGAAGGCACAGGGGCTCTATGATCCGCGCAACGAGCATGACGCCTGCGGCGTCGGCTTTGTCGCCCACATCAAGGGCCGGCGCAGTCATGACATCGTCCGCCAGGGCCTGCGCATCCTCGAGAACCTGACGCATCGCGGCGCGGTCGGCGCCGACCCGCGCGCCGGCGACGGCGCCGGTCTTCTGATCCAGGTGCCCGATACCTTCCTGCGCGAGGAGATGCAGGTGCAGGGCGTGACCCTGCCCAAGGCCGGAGGCTACGGCGTCGGCATGGTCTTCCTGCCTCAGGACAACGAGGAGATGCGCTGGTGCGCGTCCCTGTTCGAGCGCACGGCCGAAGAAGAAGGCCTGACCGTACTGGGTTGGCGCGTCGTTCCGACCGACAACCGCATGCTCGGCGACGGCGTCAAGGCCGTAGAGCCCGCCGTCAAGCAGTTCTTCGTCGCCGCGCCCGAGGGCACGGATGCGGCCGCCTTCGAACGCAAGCTGTTCGTGGTCCGCCGCGTCGTCGAGATCGCTGTCAGCGAGAGCGACCTGAACCAAAAAGACCGTTTCTATGTGCCCAGTTTCTCGGCGCGTACGCTGTGCTACAAGGGCATGCTGCTGGCCGACCAGGTCGATGCCTATTACGCCGACCTGCGCGATCCGCGCGTCGATTCCGCGCTCGCCCTGGTCCACCAGCGTTTTTCAACCAATACCTTCCCGTCCTGGGACCTGGCGCATCCGTTCCGCATGATCGCCCATAACGGCGAGATCAACACCCTGCGCGGCAACGTCAACTGGATGGCGGCCCGCCGTCACTCGATGTCGTCCGAGCTGCTCGGCGAGGACCTCGACCGCCTGTGGCCCCTGATCGCCGAGGGCCAGTCGGACTCGGCCAGTTTCGACAACGCGCTGGAGCTGTTGGTCGCGGGCGGCTATTCGCTCGTCCACGCCATGATGATGCTGCTCCCGGAAGCCTGGGCCGGCAATCCGCTAATGGACGAGAAACGCCGCGCCTTCTACGAATACCACGCCGCCATGATGGAGCCCTGGGACGGTCCGGCCGCCGTGGCCTTCACCGACGGCCGTCAGATCGGCGCCACGCTGGACCGTAACGGTCTGCGCCCCGCGCGCTACATCATCACCGATGACGACCTCGTGGTCATGGCGTCCGAAATGGGCGTGCTCGACATCCCCGAGAGCAAGATCGTCCGCAAGTGGCGCCTGCAGCCCGGCAAGATGTTCCTGATCGACATGGAACAGGGCCGCATCATTGACGACACCGAACTCAAGGATCAGCTCGCCACCGCTCATCCCTACAGCGATTGGCTGGAGAAGACCCAGATCCTGCTCAACAACCTGCCGGCCAACGCAACCTCGGCTCCCGCCGCGCGCGAGGACCTCGTGCAGCGCCAGCAGGCCTTCGGCTACACGCAGGAGGACATCCGCCTGCTCATGGCGCCGATGGCGTTGAGCGGTCAGGAGGCCATCGGCTCGATGGGCGCGGACAACGCGCTTGCCGTGCTGTCCAATCACGCCAAGCCCTTGTTCAACTACTTCAAACAGAACTTCGCCCAGGTCACGAATCCGCCGATCGACCCGATCCGCGAGGAACTCGTCATGTCGCTGGTGTCGCTGATCGGCCCGCGTCCCAACCTACTCGGCCTGAACCAGGGCGACGACCATATGCGTCTCGAGGTCCATCAGCCGGTCCTGACCGACGACGACGTCGAGCGCATCCGCCAGATCCATAGCCACACGGACGGTGCCTTCCGCACCGCCACGCTGGACATCTGCTACTCGGCCGACAAGGGCGCTTCCGGCATGACCGAAGCCCTCGAGCTGCTCATGAAGCGCGCCAAGATGGCCGTGGAGGAAGGCAACAACATCCTGATCCTGTCCGACCGCGACGTCTCCACTGAGCGCCTGCCGATCCCGATCCTGCTCGCGACCTCCGCCGTCCATCAATACCTGGTCCGTACGGGGCTTCGCACCGAGACGGGTCTCGTCATCGAGTCCGGCGCGGTGCGCGAAGTCCATCACTTCGCCCTGCTCGCCGGTTACGGCGCCGAGGCCATCAACCCCTATCTGGCCTTTGAGACCCTGTCGGCGCATCGCAAGAAGATCGCCGAAGACCTGACGCAGGAAGAGGCGCACAAGCGCTATATCAAGGCCGTCGGCAAGGGCCTGCTCAAGGTCTTCTCGAAGATGGGCATTTCGACCTATCAGTCCTATTGCGGCGCCCAGATCTTCGACGCCATCGGTCTCGACCAGGACTTCGTCGACCAGTATTTCTCGGGCACTATCTCGCCCGTCGGCGGCGCCGGTCTCGCCGAGATCGCCGAAGAAGCCGTGCGCTGGCATCGCGACGCCTACGCGCCGTCCGCGCTGGCGAGCTCACTGTTGCCCGCCGGCGGCGAGTACGCGGTCCGCGTCAAGGGCGAGGCCCACATCTGGCGTTCCGAGACCATCTCGGCGCTGCAGCACGCGACACGCGCCAACGATTCCAAGACCTACGCCGAGTTCGCGCGCCTTATCAACGAGCAGGATCGCGAACTGCTGACCCTGCGCGGCCTGTTCGATTTCAAACCGGCCGGTAAGCCGTTGAACATCGAGGACGTCGAGTCCGCCCGCGAGATCGTCAAGCGTTTCGCGACGGGCGCCATGTCCTTCGGGTCTATTTCCTACGAGGCCCACTCGACGCTGGCCATCGCCATGAACCGCATCGGCGGCAAGTCGAATACCGGCGAAGGCGGCGAACTGGCCGACCGTTTCAAGCCGCTGCCGAACGGGGACTCGCTGCGTTCAGCCATTAAGCAGGTCGCGTCGGGCCGCTTCGGCGTCACGACCGAGTACCTGGTCAACGCCGACGACATCCAGATCAAGATGGCCCAGGGAGCCAAGCCCGGCGAGGGCGGCCAGTTGCCCGGCCATAAGGTCGACGAGGTCATCGCCCGCGTGCGTCATTCGACGCCCGGCGTCGGCCTGATCTCTCCGCCGCCGCATCACGACATTTACTCGATCGAGGACCTGGCGCAGTTGATCCACGACCTCAAGAACGTCAACCCGGGCGCGCGCATCAGCGTCAAGCTGGTTTCCGAAGTCGGCGTCGGCACGGTCGCGGCCGGTGTGTCCAAGGCCCATGCCGATCACGTCACGATCTCGGGCTACGACGGCGGTACGGGCGCAAGCCCGCTGACCTCGATCAAGCACGCCGGTCTCCCCTGGGAGGTCGGTTTGGCCGAGACCCATCAGACGCTGGTGCTGAACCGCCTGCGCGGCCGCATCGCGGTCCAGGTGGACGGCGGTCTGCGCACAGGCCGCGACGTCGTCGTGGGCGCCCTGCTCGGCGCCGACGAATTCGGCTTCGCGACGGCGCCGCTGATCGTCGAAGGCTGCATCATGATGCGCAAGTGCCATCTGAACACCTGCCCGGTCGGCATCGCGACCCAGGATCCCGAGCTGCGCGCCCGCTTTACGGGCCAGCCGGATCACGTCGTCAATTATTTCTTCATGGTCGCCGAAGAGGTCCGCCAGATCATGGCACAGCTCGGCTTCCGTAATTTCGACGATATGATCGGCCGCAGCGAGTGCCTGGATACCCGTTCCGCGGTCAATCATTGGAAGGCCAAGGGCCTGGATTTCTCGGCGGTATTCCATCGCGTCGAGGTTCCGGGTGCGGCGATCTCCCATTGCGAGTCCCAGGACCACGGCCTCGACAAGGCGCTGGATCGCCGGCTCATTGAGCAGGCCGCGCCCGCCCTCGACCATGGCCAGCCGGTCTCGATCGAGACCCCGGTCCACAACATTAACCGCACCGTCGGCGCCATGTTGTCGGGTCGCGTCGCCGAGCGTTACGGTCTGGTTGGTCTGCCGGACGATACGATCCACATCAAGTGCAAGGGTGTCGCCGGGCAGAGCTTCGGCGCGTTCCTGTCGCACGGCGTCACGCTGGAGCTGTCCGGTGAAGCCAACGACTACGTCGGCAAGGGCCTTTCCGGCGGCCGGATCGCGATCTACCCTGCTCCGGAATCGCCGATCGTCGCCGAGGAAAACATCATCGTCGGCAACACCGTGCTCTACGGCGCCATCAAGGGCGAGTGCTATTTCCGCGGCGTCGCGGGCGAGCGTTTCGCCGTGCGCAACTCGGGCGCCATTGCCGTCGTCGAAGGCGTCGGCGATCACGGTTGCGAGTACATGACCGGCGGCATCGTCGTTGTGCTCGGCCCGACGGGACGTAACTTCGCCGCCGGCATGAGCGGCGGTATCTCCTATGTCCTCGACGGGGACGGCGACTTCCAGCGTCGCTGCAACCTCGCGATGGTCGAGCTCGAGCCCATCCAGGAAGAGGACGAGCTCCTCGAGGCGCATGAGCATCAGGGCGGCGATCTCGAGACCCACGGCATGGTCGACTTCAGCCATGACATGACCCGTCACGACGCCGGTCGTCTCAAGCAACTCATCGAAAACCACCTGCACTATACCGGCAGCGAACGCGCGCGGCAGATTCTCGACAACTGGTCTGAGATGCTGCCCAAGTTCGTCAAGGTCATGCCCGTCGATTACCGACGCGCCCTGCAGGCCATGCAACAGCGGCAAGCCGGCGCGGAACGCGCGGCCGGCCTCGAAGGAGGAAAATAGCTCATGGGTAAACCTACCGGATTCAAGGAGATCGCGCGTCAGGATCGCGTCTACGCTCCCGTGGAGCAACGCATCCGGCATTACGACGAGTTCGTGCTCCCACTGACGGATTCGGAGCTTGGCGCCCAGGGCGCCCGCTGCATGGATTGCGGCATACCGTTCTGCCATCAGGGTTGCCCTGTCAACAACGTCATTCCGGACTGGAACGACCTGGTCTACCACGACAGCTGGCGGCAGGCCATCGAAGTCCTGCACGCGACGAACAACTTCCCCGAGTTTACGGGGCGCATCTGCCCCGCGCCGTGCGAGGCCGCCTGCACGCTCAACATCGACGACAATCCCGTCACGATCAAGAGCATCGAGTGCGGCATCGTCGACCGCGCCTGGAAGGAAGGCTGGATCAAGCCGCAACCGGCGAGCAATAAGAGCGGCAAGCAGGTCGCCGTGGTCGGCAGCGGCCCGGCCGGCATGGCCTGCGCCCAACAGCTTGCCCGCGCCGGTCACGAGGTCACGCTATTCGAGAAGGAGGACCGTATCGGCGGCCTAATGCGCTACGGCATCCCCGACTTCAAGATGTCCAAGGCCCTGATCGACCGCCGCGCCGAGCAGATGGCGGCCGAAGGCGTCAAGATCCGCACCGGCGTCCATATCGGTAAGGACATCCCCGCCCGCGAACTCGTCGACGATTACGACGCCGTGGTCCTGAGCGGCGGCTCCGAGCATCCGCGCGATCTGCCCGTCCCCGGCCGCGATCTCGACGGCATCCATTTCGCCATGGACTTCCTGCGCCAGCAGAACCGCCGCGTGGCCGGCGATCAGGTCGCCGACGACGAGGCGATCCTCGCCACCGGCAAGCACGTCATCGTGATCGGCGGCGGCGATACCGGCTCCGACTGCATCGGCACCTCGATCCGCCAGGGCGCGGCCTCCGTGACCCAGCTCGAGATCCTGCCTCGGCCGCCCGAGAAGGAGAACAAGGGTCTGACCTGGCCCAACTGGCCCAACAAGTTCCGCACCTCAAGCTCGCAGGCCGAAGGCGCGGCACGCGACTGGTGCGTCGCGACCCAGGCCTTCGTAGGCGAGAACGGTGCGGTCAAGACCCTCAAAGCCGCCCGCGTCGACTGGAAAAAAGACGACAAGGGCGCCTGGCAGATGGAAACGATCCCCGGCAGTGAGTTCGAACTCAAGGCCGATCTGGTCTTGATCGCGATGGGCTTCATTCATCCGGTACACGAAGGCATGCTGGCCGAGCTCGGCGTCGAACTCGACGGTCGCGGCAACGTCCAGGCCAATACCTCGGAGTACCACACCTCCCTCGACAAGGTCTTTGCCGCCGGCGACATGCGCCGCGGCCAGTCGCTGGTGGTCTGGGCGATTCGCGAGGGACGCCAGGCCGCGGAATCGGTCGACCGCTTCCTCAACGGCGGGGCCCGCTGATGTCGGCGCCGCTCAAGAACGACCGTTTCCTGCGCGCCCTGCTGCGTCAGCCGGTCGACGAGACCCCCGTTTGGATGATGCGTCAGGCCGGGCGTTATCTGCCCGAATACCGCGCCACCCGGCAGCGCGCCGGCAGCTTCATGGACCTGTGCCGCAACCCGGAACTGGCCTGCGAGGTCACGCTGCAACCGCTGGACCGTTACGCGCTCGACGCCGCGATCCTGTTCTCGGACATCCTGACGGTACCCGACGCCATGGGCCTGGGGCTTTCCTTCACCCAGGGCGAAGGCCCGCGCTTCGATCGTCCGATTACCACACTGCGTGATATTGAAGCGCTTGCCGCGCCCGATCCCGAGGTCGAACTCGGTTACGTCATGGACGCCGTGCGCCTGATCCGCCGTCAGCTCGACGGCCGCGTGCCGCTGATCGGCTTCTCGGGCAGCCCGTGGACGCTCGTGACCTATATGGTCGAAGGCGGCGGCAGCAAGGACTTCGGCAAGGTCAAAGGACTCATGTTCGACCAACCCAAGGCCATGCATCGATTACTGACCGTGGTCGCCACGGCCGTACGCGATTATCTGAACGCCCAGATCCGCGCCGGCGCCCAGGCCGTGATGCTGTTCGATACCTGGGGCGGCGTGCTGACGCCGACCGACTACCGCGATTTCTCGCTGCGCTATATGCACGAGGTCGTTTCCGGACTGATCCGCGAGCACGACGGCCGCACCGTGCCCGTGATCCTCTATACCAAGGGCGGCGGCGCCTGGCTCGAGGCCCAGGCCACGACGGGCGCGGACGCGCTCGGCATCGACTGGACGCTGGATCTCAGCGAAGCCCGCGCCCGTGTCGGCGACAAAGTCGCGCTGCAAGGCAATATGGACCCCTGCGTGCTCTACGCCTCGGACGATCGCGTTCGGCTCGAGGTCGCCAAGGTGCTCGAGAGCTTCGGCCACGGCGAAGGCCATGTCTTCAACCTGGGCCACGGCATCCACCAGCACATCGACCCCGACCGGGTCAGCACGTTCATCGATTCCGTCCATGAACTCAGCCGGCCGTACCACGCGGGCCGTACGTGATGGATCATTCGCAGAACAACGCCCCGCAGGATCTGCCGGAGGAGTTCGAAAAACTGCGCGGGATGGAGCCCTTCACCTACGGGCTCTTCAACCGCATCGTCGAATTCCAGGAAAAAGACCATCCGGCCTGGAAGACCGATCTGCCCTTCGCGGAGCGGATCGCGGGCATGCCCCTGCACGCGCTCGTCTTCAGCAACCCGGATCGCGACCCGGCCAAGTTCGCCCATACCGTGGCGGCCTTCTATCCGCTGCGCGATGAGTTCCGCCGTATTGCGCACATCATCAAACAGGTCGGCGACGACCCGCTGGTGTGCGACATCCACGGCCGTAACGGCTTCATCGGCAGCCTTTTGGGCCGCGAGGGCCTTCGGGTCATTGCGCTTAGGGACGAGGCTGACAAGCCGAATCAGATCCATCCGTTCAACGATCCCGAATGCTGCGAGTTGCGTGACGTGACGATTGATCAGGTCGATTTTCCGTTCGACGTCGCGTTCTCGGCCTGGATGCCCGCCGGGCAGAATCGCACACCGGCGATCGTGGCCCATAGGCCCAAACTGATCGTCTTCATCCATACCGATCACAAGGATGAGGTCAACGCCCTGCCGCAGACCGGTACGCCCGAGGCCTTCCGCGACCTGCCCGACAACTACAAGCTCATCGCCGAGTGGTCGATCATGCGCCCCAAGGACGTCCTCCACGAGGCCTGGCCCGACCTCACGCCGAGCATCGAAGAAACGCGCCACGTGCGCATCTATGCCGACGGTCCGTACCAGGATATCGACGTCGTCGGCGATACCGAGGCACAGTTGCCGCTCGCCGAATGCTATCCCTGGGAGGCCGATCTCGAAATGGCCCTGACGGTGTTCAACGCCAAGTCCTATCTGCGCAAGAGAGGACATCAGGTATGAACCCCATCCGCCCGCTTCGCTTCATGCGGTTCATCCTCATCGTTGCCGTTATGGCCGTGGTGACCGCCTGCACCGGCGAGGCGCCGGTCGATGAACAAGGCGCCACCCGGCTGTTGAAGGAGTACTACCAGTACATCCAGGCAGACGATCTGGATCATGCCGTGGGCCTTTATCAGGAGAAGGACCGTGCGACCTGGAAGGCCTTTCTTCAGAACAACCAGATGTCCTTGGGCAAGCTGAAGCAGTATCAGATCGATCATATGGAAATGAACACGGTCTTCAGCGGCGTCTACTTCGTCTTTACCATCGACGCCCAGTACGACAAGCACGAGGCGACTGAGATCATCACGATCTTCCAGGAAGTCGACCAGAAACATCCCTGGCTGGATTATCACAAGACCAAATTGAGCGACGTGTCGGCCACCATGTGACACGGAGACAGTCGGGCTTGGCTCCGACTGCCCCTTATTCCCACCCTACTTCCCTGTAGATCTCCAACGTCGTGCTGTTCACGGCGTCCCGTGAAAACGACTCGCGCGCCTCGGCAAGTCCGGCTTGGCCGAGCCGAGCCGCGTAATCGCGATCGACGGCCAGTTTCTCGACGGCCTCCGCCAGGGCGGCCGGATTCCGTGCCGGTATCAGTAGGCCGTTGCGGCCGTTTTCTACCACTTCCCTGCAACCCGGAACGTCCGTCGTGATCAGAGGACGACCGCTGGCCGCCGCCTCTAGCAGGACCGTAGGCAGTCCTTCACGATAGGACGGCAGGCAGACGATGTCCGCCTGGCGATAAATATCGGGCATGGAGGTTTGATAACCCCAGCACTCCACGATGCCCTCTTCCCGCCAACGCTCCACGCATTCCATCGGGATGGATGACGGGTTTTCCTCATCCTGACCGCCGACCAGGGCCATGCGCACCCTGATTCCACGCTGCCTTAGGAGACGCGCGGCCTCGACGAACTCGCCGACGCCTTTGTCCCAAAGCATGCGCGCGGGCAGAACGACCAAGGGAGTGGAGTCCATCTGCTCGGTGCGTTTTGTTCCGGGATGAAAAACCGTCAGGTCCACGCCGACGCCGCGGATCAGCCGCACGTCCTCGGTTGAAAGATAACGGCGGAGCAAACCCCGGTCATCGCTGTTCTGCACGATCACGGCCTTGCCGCGACCGACCAGCAACAGCCGGAATGCAGCCACGATTAAGGGTCTAAGCAGCCGCGCCTTGAGGCGATCGGACGTGAACACGAAACCGAGTCCGGTCACGGCATTGACCACGACGGGAACGCGTGCGAACGCCGCTGCGATGCTGCCGTAGATCATCGGTTTCATGGCGACGTGATGCACTACGTCCGGCCGCTCCCGGCGGTAGATCCGGATCAGATCCAGGATCGCGAACATTTCGCGCCACGGCGACAGGCTGCGGCGTCGCATCCTGATCGGTATCAGGCGCAAACCCGACGCCTCTATGCGGTCACCGAGCTCCTGCACCCGGGTCGCGACGACCACCTCGTAACCGGCCGCGCGCGCTGCCTCGGCAAGCCCGATCCAATGGCCGCAGAAGTACCAGTCCTCGGTCACCAGATAGAGGACCTTGGGTTTTTGTCCGCCGATGTCGTTCCCGCTCATTTCGCGCCGAGCCGCCCGTTTCGATGGCTTGTGCCCGGCACCCGACGTATCGCCGTTCTGAGCTGTCGAACACCATACTTGAAACAGGAAAATGCCTTCGCAAACAACAAACTCGGCCCGGAAATCTTTCCGGCCGCATGCAAGCGGTCGAAGTTGTCCAACTCCCCCCGTTCCATCGCCCAAAGCCGCGCACTCAGCCCGGACTCGCCGTAAGCGGTCTTGAAGGAATAGGCCAACGGTGTCTCCAGGACACAGGCTTTGCGGCCGTCGAAAACAATCTCGAGCCACAGCAGATAGTCTTCCGAAAATCGCTTGTCGGCGAACCGATAAGGCAAATGCGCGTCCAGCATGACCGTTCGGGTGTAGAACCGGTTGCTGATCAGCAAGTCCGTCCGCCCGACGTCTCGGAATCCAAAATCGGACTTCACATCCGGCACGCGATCCCGTTCCCCGCGTAGCGTGGTTAGATGCCCGGTCAAGGCATAGCACTTATGGGCACACATCCAGTTGTACTGAAACTCCACCTTGCGGGGGTGCCATGCGTCATCGGCATCCAGAAACGCGATATACCGCGTCTCGACGACGTCCCAGGCCCGGTTGCGCGCCATGCCCGCCCCTTCGTTGGCCGCGCTCAGAAGGACGCGGAGATGAATCCCGTTCCACCCCTGGTAGCGGGCGACCAGCGTATCCAGCGTTTTGCGGGTCGCCTCCTCGTCAGGGCTGTTATCTTCGACCAATAATACGAAACGCGGCGGCAAGGTCTGATCGATGACCGACAGGAGCGCGCGTTCGACGGTCGCACTCGCGCAATAACAGGGAATGACGACGCTGAGATCTGCTGAAACGTGGCGGTCCATTGAGCCTTCAGGAGTCCGCATAGAACATACGTCCGGGCAAGCCCCGGGCGCTATAGGTTCGCACGCCCGCCAGACGCCAACTCAGACCGTACACGAGCCTGCGTACCGCCCGGCGAGCCCGTCTCGGGCCGAAGATTGGAATCAACGGCAGTACCATCATCCATTTCAATGCCGTAAGGGCAGGCGTCATCCGATGCAAACGCTTCCACGCTTCTACCGGCGTATCGATGGAGCGCTCCCCCGGTCTTCGCGCCGGCGTGTCCAGAATATCCGCAAATCGGGACTCGTAGGTATGCTCCCTGGCAACACGTTCATGCCCGGCAAGGGCCAGGCGGTCGCGCCAATCGACGTCGTCCAGGATCCGCCGCACCGCGGAAGACAAACCGTCCGGGCCTTCGAAAACCGCGACCTCCCGATCCGGGACGAAGTACTTTTCGAGTCCGGGAGCGCGTTCCGTGAGGACGAATCCGCCGAGCCCGGGGACTTCGAACAGCCTGGCCTTGATCTGCTTCTCCCCGCTCCGGCCGAACCACCCCTTCGAGCCGGGATCCGTGAAATTCAGACTGATCACCGAATCGCGAATGATTTCCCGCATACGGGTGAAAGACACCGCACCGTTAGGCCAGCCGTAACCGAAACACTCTACCGAAACGCCGTCTTTCACAAGGCGATCGATCAAGCGCTCCCTATCCCCGTACGCTGTACCGATAAAACTGACCGTGTATTCACAATCACGGGCCGGCACCGGGTCCGACAGGGTGTCCCCCGGAGCCGCCCACTGGCTTAAATGGAAATTAGCATAGCCCAAGGATTCCGCCTTGCGAACGGCCGACTCGTAAGTCGTCACGTAAAGATCGAAATAAGGCGCGATCAGACGAGACAACTGATCAAAGCGCCACGAGTCGTCGGTAGACCAGTTGACCAGGCGAGCCTGAGAAATCCGACGGATCGCGCATAAGGTATCGACCCATATTTCGTACGAAAAAATCACGAATAGGATGACGTCGGGCGCTTCCTCCCCAACCCGTTGGAGAAGGGTCTGATTGAGCGCGAGAAAATCCGAATATTCGGATTTGTTCCAGGATTCGAAGTGGACAACCTCATGCCCCAGCGCACGTAGCGCCGGTAGAAAATTACTGTATTCATAGCTCTTCCCGCGCTCGGGATTGCCGTAATTGTGCTCGCCGAAGACACATAAGATCTTCATGTGCCGACGGACTTTTCAAAGCAGTACATACCGCAGCCATAGTCCAGCATCCGGAACGCGGCGGGGTCGGACTCGATATGGAAATACCCTTGATCGTCGACGCAGCAGAACGACATCAGACGTAATTCGGGAAAAATGTCGGCAACCGCCGCCGGATCGTGCACCCGATGCGCATTGAAGCAAACCCGTGGGCGTCCCACGGGGAGCGACAGATAGAGTTTGCCACCCGGCTCGAGTACCCGCATCAACTCCCGTGCAGCCTTGATGCCACCCTCAACGTCGAGCGGATCTCCGTATCGCCCCAGACCGATATGTTCGATCACGTGCAAACAGGATAGCGACGCCAGCGAACCATCCGCGAACGGAAGCTGTGTGATCGAACCGGCGACGGAATCGAGCCCGGAGAGGGTGACGTGCAAAGGGCGGTAATCGACGAATACCGTCCGTGTGGCGGCACTGGTCACACCGATAGTCAAAACGCTCGAACCGATATCGACGTGCAGCTCCGGTCTGGCCTCGGCGAGTCTTCTCGCGAGCCAGGCGCCCTGATAGAAATAGTGAGGATCGAACGGCGTTTTCGCTGTCCGATCAAAAAGGCAGGGATAGGTGTCCTCAAAGCGAACAACCTCAGAGGATACTCGCCGATAAGCCCGATATTCCCTCAGGAAACGCGGCAAATGGAAAAATCCGATCACGGGTTTCGGCGACAAGAACGCCAATACCCAACGTATTAGAAAATCACGTCCCATGATCGGTCGCTATGCCCGTTTGAAAGCTGAATTGAAAAAGCCCATAAGATTCTTTCGCAAGGCCGGCGTTCCCCAAAACGCCAGCAGCAGTGTCGATATGATCAAAAAGATCAGAAACACTGCCGTCTTCCACTCGTTGTCGGTCGGCACAAAGATATTCGCCAGAATGACGGCGCCCGCGCTGACGATCAAAGCCGGCAGCACATCGCGCAGCACCCACCAACGGGTTTCCCGGGGACCGATCAGTCGCACGGTAATCGGCGAATATGCAAGGAGATAACTCACGTTCAGGATCACCCATGACAGCGCCGCGCCCGCTAGCCCGTATTTCGGGATCAGCAGATACAACGCGACCGGCAGCAATACCGCCATCGCCGAATTGGTTACCAGACTGGGCTTGACCATCCCTCGGGCATGCTGCAGTGCCAGCGGCATCAGAATCATGGCGTTGAGCGCCGCACCGAATGCCAGTATGCCCAGCGGCACCGCGCTCGCCTGAGCCAACGCCTCGTCACGGCCCCATAATATCAGGATTTCCGGCGCATACACGACCAGCGTGAGCGTGATTGGCCAAACCAAGGCCGACATCAGGCCGCAGGACACGTGGAAGATCGCAAGCAGATCGTCCGCGGCACCGCGTTCGAGAGACGCGGAAAACCGCGGAAATACGGCAGTATTGACCGGATAGGCGATGTAGTAGATCCCTCCAGCCACCGCGCACGCGACGGAGTAATAGCCCATCGCCTCCAAAGGCAACAACTTACTGACCATTAACCTGTCGATTTGAGCGACAAAGGGAGACAGGATGCTGAGCCCCATCATCCCGGCGGAAAAACGCCAAACCGAATGAACGTGCGCCCATCCGAATCGCGCCGGCTCGGATTTCGTCGGCAATGCCCGCCGAAGGGCAATTCCGGCGATTACCGATTGCAGCAGTTCGACCGCAAGCTGCCACGTGAAGAAGGCCGTGACCGTCGGCGACACCGCCCACAGCACCAAAACCGAGCCTGCGCCCTTGGCCGTTGCACCGCACACCAGGATCACATTGTACAACCCCTGCCGTTGCAGGCCGAGCAACCCGCCGCTGTATACCGAAAAGGGCAACCGGGCCGCGATCGCCGCGATCATGATCCAAATCGCCGTCGTCAATTGTGCCTGGCCCATAACCTGCGCGTTGACCCAATGCTCTCCCAACCAGGACGACGCCATTCCGCCCACGGCGACAATCGCCGACGCACTGATCCAAACGACGATCTCAAGCGTTCTCAGCAGGCCGTGTATGGCCCCGGCATCCGCCTCGCGCCGGCTGGAAAATCGCGCCATTTCCCTGTTCAAGGTGGTGCCCATGCCCAACTCCATGAAAGACAGCACCGCACCGAGGGAGACGTAAAAGCCTACCAGGCCATAGGACTCGATGCCCATGAAGGAGATATAGGCGGGGATAAAGGCAAGCGACATAAGGGCGAGCCAGCCCTTGCCGAGAAAATTGGCGATGATGTTCGTTCTGAGTCGGGGCATGAATCCGTCACGTTTGAGCCGCCAGAAACTATACACGCCCAAGCCAAACGAGTCATCAAAAAAGGAAGCGACGACGCGGAGTTACGTACACTACTCCGGGAAGAAACGGACCGCTGAAAAAACAATCCGGATGCCGACGGAGTCGACACCCGGATGTTTTTGCCGGCGCGCCCGGAGCGCGCCGAAGAACGGATGCAAAGGCGTTAGATCACCTTTTGCGCGATATTGGAAAGTCGACCTTCCACGCCGTTCGAATCGTAGGCAGCTACCGCGAAGTAATACGTGCCGGAAGAAAGCGCCGGGGTATCGAAGGTGGTTACGGAAGCGTCGCCGATGTCCGTCATCAGCTGAAGATTGGTCTGCGCGGTACCATAGTAAACATGATAGCCGCCGATGTCCGATGGCAGGATGGCCGTGTTGTCCAAACGTGTACTCGGAGCGATCCACGACAGATTGACGCTCGCCACCGCTGTAGATCCCGACCCGGACCCTGATCCGGAAGAACCATTGTTCGTGACAGTGCCGGTATTGCCCAGGCTTGTCAGGGCGTTAACCGTATCGACGCCGGAACCGCCGCAGGCGGTCAAACCGGTCATTACAGCGAGCAGGAATACACCCCGAATCGACGCGCCTGCATACTTATTCATGGAGTGGAACCGGTTGTTGGCATAGAGCTTCATAAACACACCTGATCGCAAGTTAAACTCTGTTGTCTCCTTAACGGATAAATGGACGGAATATTTTGATCGCTCGATCACAGAATGAACGATGCGCCAACAATACGGCACAAAAAGATACCCTGGCCGCCGAGGCCACTGTATCTACTCGACACGACGAAAAGCGCTTATTGAAATATCAGGGATTCCCCTTCCCCGTACCGCCCAACATGGACCTGGACCACAGGGCCAGTGTCAGCAGGGCGAATATCTGCCGTCCGAGATCCTGTCCGGAGAGATGCCTCCGCCAGGTCTTTTCAACGGCCGATCTATCGAGCAAACCATACATCGGGTTCGTCTCGTCCAGCAAACCGGACGCGACGGTGTCCTTCCAAACGTTGCGACTCCAGTCGCTGAACGGTACCCGGAACCCTTTCTTGGGTCGATGAACGATGGCCGCGGGCAGATAGCGTTCCGCGGCAAGTTTATGCACGATCTTGGTTCGGCGCAACGTCGATCTATATTCGAGCGGCAAGCTCTCGATAAAGGCCATGAGGTCCTTGTCCAACATCGGTACCCGCGCTTCCAGGGCGAAAGCCATGGAAATTTTGTCCCCGTAGAGCAGCAGATCATCCGCGAGATTCATATGGGTATCGACGCGCATCATGCGTTCCGCACTGGGTAGACGTTCATTCTTCGCCAAAAGGTCCAACCAATATTCAATGCCCTCGGCCACCGGCGCCTTCACCCCCGGAAGCAGTCTGTCGGCATCGTCTTCGTCGAACAATGCGTAGGCCGCGCCAAAGCGGCGGGCAACGTTGTTGACGCCCAAACATGCCAAACCTCGAGCCATCCCTTCGTCCCGCGCGAATGCGCCCAGGCCGGCAAGCGGCCTCAGAACGGGCCAGGCCAGGAACGGAGCTCGCGTCATCAGGTGTTCGATCTTGTAACGCCGGTAGCCGCCCCAGGGCTCGTCGCTGCCCTGCCCCGTCAGTACGACGGTCACGTCCCGCTTCGCGAGTTCCGACAAACCCCACATCGCCATGACCGAAGTCGTACCCAATGGTTCCTCGATCGAATGGATGATCTTGGGCAATTCGTCGATCAGACTGACGGGATCCACGGTTACCGAACGATGCTCGATGCCAAGCACCCGGGCCGTTTCCCGGGCGTCGTCTAGTTCGCAATCCGGATATTCGGCGCCGAACCCCACGGTGTAGGCAGTAATTTCCTTCTCCTTGCATGCCAGGGAGGCCACCAAGGCAGAGTCGATCCCGCCGGAAAGCAGGATGCCGACCGGAACGTCGGACAGCAATTGCCGCCCCACGGCCTCGCCGAGCCGGGTGTGGTAGGCTTCGACCGCCTCATCGATCGACCCGGCGAATCGCGCCGTATTTGCTCGGTGATAATGGCGAACCGCCAAGGCATCCATCGCCGGATCGTATTCCAGGAAATGTTCGGCCCTGAGCCGCCGCACGCCATGCAACAGGGTATCCGGCGAAGGGACATAGCGCAGACGCAGGAAGATGGCCAGACCGGTCGGATCGAATTCCGGCGCACCGCCATTGGCGCATAGCACCGGCTTGATCTCAGAAGAGACCGTCAGATGGCCGTTCTTGTGGACATAATAGAGCGGCTTGGTCCCGTATGGATCGCGCGCCACGTACAGGCGCTGGCTTTCCGTGTCGAAGGCCGCGAAGGCGAAAATGCCGTTGAGGCGATGCAGGGTCTTCTCGATGCCGTACGCCGCCAGGTATTCCACGAGGGTCTCCGTATCCGAAGTCCCGCGAAACGTTACCGACAAGTCCCTGCGCATGTCGTAGTGGTTGTAGATCTCGCCGTTGAAGACGATATGCCAGCGTCCGCAACCGCTGGACATAGGTTGGTGCCCCGCCTCGCTGAGGTCCTGGATCGCCAAGCGGGTATGTTGCAGGGTGATCTCGCCGCCAGCCTTGAGCGGAATACGGCTCGTCCCCTGGGAATCCGGCCCGCGGTGGCGCAGCAAACCCAACGTTTGCGCCAGCGTTCCCTCATCGAGTCTCAAGGTCGTGCCGAATATGCCACACATGTTCTCTAATCTCCTAAATTCGCTCCGTCCCGACCGGAACGCTCCAATACCTTGCATTGATGCAGAAAGGGCATAATGCCCCAGCGCAGGAATCCCCTGCCCCAAAGGCGCCCGAACAGATCGATACGGCAATACCACTCGCCGCCGCGCTCGAACCGTGAGCGCACG
>WGNS01000057.1 GCA_016124415.1 Gammaproteobacteria bacterium
AACAACAAGATCCGGGTGCTGCAACGACGGGCCTATGGCTATCGTGATGAGGAATATCTCAGGCTGAAAATCGTGGCTGCTTTCCTTCCACCATTACCTAGAAATGCCAATATCAACCCACATGAATCCGCGTAGACCCTTTTTTGTTTAGCATTTCTGCCTGAGTTTGGAGTTGATTTGCCAGGTTGTTTAGTTCGGATTCGAGTTGTGCCATGCGTTTCGGATAGGCGGGTAGCGGTTTGGCGCTTCCCTTATCGTAAACGGATTCCATTGAGTTCATTTCGATAAATATCTCTGTCATGCGCCGGATCGTCTGCACGAAATCGGCTCTTGGGTCATTGGGATGCAACAATACTTGATCCAAATCGTCTTTGATGGCTCTAAACCTGGGCGCAAATATATTTCGGCTTTTTTCATCCGCTTCGCGTTCGCTCAATTTGCCTGAACTGAGGTCGGCGGAAACCTGTTGTATCTCTTTCATCACGTCGTCAAAGTTCTTGACGGCGCGCATGAGTGGTTCCCTGCTTAGCAGAACTCTGTGCTGGTCGATCGTCGCTTTTGGCGCTGAGGCCGCGGTCCCCGTTACGATGCAAACCATAATCGCCAGCGCTGCGGCGGAGCGCGAAAAAAAGGTCTTCTTGTACTCGCCCATGTCGAATCGCTCGGGCAGTATGTAGGCAAGAATGCCGCCGCCAATCAATCCGCCGATATGCGCCGCATTATCGATACCTTGATGCCCGAGGCCATTAAGCAAGGAGTAGCCGATAAAGAATAAGATGCTGGAAATCATTTTCTTCGTTGGAGCTTCGGGTAGTTTGTCCCAATGTTGAACGTATGCGACCAGAAGCGCGCCCGTTATGCCGAATATCGCGCCGGAGGCGCCTACTGAAACGGCATCCTGTGCGGAGTAATGCAAACTAAGCGCGCTGCCCAGGAGGCCGGCGCCGAAGTAGATCAACAAGTAAGGTTTGCGCCCGTAGATCCGTTCCACCGTTGTGCCTATCGAGTACAGCGCAAGCATGTTGACGGTGAGATGCACGATTCCGCCATGAAGAAATATTGCGCTCAGCAGTCGCCACCATTCTCCATGCTGGACTTCCGAGGCGGCATTTCCGCCCCACTGCAAAAGCATTGCCGGGGGTATTTGAAGGAAGCCTGTTCCGGACGCCGTCATCACAAGTAAGACGGCGACGTTTAACGCGATCAACGTGGAGGTTGCCCAGGTTTTCGGGGCGAATGCCACGATACGTTCATTGAATTCGCGTTCTTCCTGGGCTTCATCGCGTACCCTAGTGGAGGGTACGGGCCTGTCGGAAATTTCTTTCCCCAATCTAGCGGTTACAGCATCCATCAGCTTTCCGCGGTCTTCGGGGGCAAGTACGTCCAGGCGCAGCATTGCCCTTTCCGATTTTGTCCTTGCGGCGTCTGTCGACGGGGAGAGCGTGAACACCAGGTAAGGGATCACAAAGTATGGGATGCCGTTGTCTTGCGTGAACGCAACGGCTTCGACTTCATCGAGTGCGATATGGTCTGTTTTTCCGATGAAGAGAAAGGATGATAGGGCATCATCCGTTAGGGTGACAGCCGGCTTGTCGCGGCGCAAATATCTGCTGATCGTAAGGTGTATGGGCAGTAGGATGATTGCATTGACAATCAGCAACATGACCAGCATGGCGCCTTTTCCTTGAGCGGCGGTGATGATCGCGAACATGACGATCATACTGCCAAGCCATAGGCCGGTACGTATTTTTCCGAGATTGCATTTATCCGAAATGAAAAATTTCAGAATGCCGCCTTTGCGAACTTCGGCGCAGCCATCCTGTTCCGTCAGACTCATTGCGTTGGCCATCGAGGGTCCCTCTCTCCAATATCCATTCAGGTCACCGTTCCCTGCGATGCGACGGCAGCCGGGTTGATCAAACACTCCGATTATTTCGGCAGACGAAATGAAAATTTGACGAACGCGATGGTGTTTGGGACTGGATGGCGTTAAGTTACAAACGGCCAAATCATCGGCACGAGCCAAATAACAATCAAACCCACGAGCAGATTCAACGGAACGCCGAGTCGCATGTAGTCCGAGAAGCGATAGCCGCCGGGACCCATGACCATGAGATTGGTCTGGTAGCCGATCGGAGTTGCGAAGCTGGCGGAGGCACCGATCATGATGGTGACGACGAAGGGCATGAGATCGACGCCCAGGGTCTTGGCAACGGCGACGCCGATGGGAAACATCAGCACGGCGGCCGTGTTGTTGGTGATGAGCGATGTGAACAGGGTGGTGATCAGATAGATCATGCCGAGCACGACACGGGGTTCCTCGCCCGCGAGCGACATCAGTCCATGGGCGACGCCGCCGGCCGCGCCCGTGATCGAGATGGCCTGGCCGATGCCGAGCGAGGCGGCGATGACGATCAACACCTGCCAGTCGACCGCATCGCGTGCCGTGCGGCCGCGCGTGCAGCGCGTGATGATCATGAGGCCGCCGGCTAGCAGGGCCGCCTTGAGCATGCTGAGCCAGCCGGCGGCGACGCTCACGACCATCGCGATCAGGATCATCAGGGCGATGAGCGCGCGCTCGTGATTCGGCCGGGTCGAGTCCTCGAGTCGGCTGAGCAGATAGAAGTCCCGTGAATTCCGTTGCTGATTCGCGAACGAGTGGTGGGCCTCGAGCAGCAGGGTATCGCCCGGGCGCAGCACGATGTCGCCGATCTTGCCGCGGATCTGTTCGCCGTTGCGCGATACGGCGATGATCGCGGCGTTGTAGTGCGTGCGGAAACGGCCCTGGCGGATGCTCTTGCCGACCATCGGGCAACTGTCGGAGACCACGGCCTCGATCAGCGATCGGTCGGGCCTGGAGGCGCTGATTTTATAGACCTGATCTGTGGCCGGTACCAATCCCCGGATCTTCTGCAGATCGACGACCGATTCGACGACGCCGACGAAGATCAAGCGGTCCTCCGCTTGCAGCCGTTCCTCCGGGGCGACGGCGGGGATGACGTCGCCCTGGCGGTCGATCTCGATCAGGTAGAGGCCGGGCAGGTGGCGCAGTCCCGCCTCCTGGACGGTATGGCCGACGAGCGGGCCGTTGGCCTCGACCAGCATCTCGACCGTGTAGCCGCGGGCGTTCTCGGAGACCTGGGTCAACGCCGGTTTGCGTTCCGGCAGCGTCCAGCGGCTGGTCAGTATGACCGTGCCCATTACCGTCAGTACGACCGGGATGCCGATCCAGGCGAGGTCGAACATGCCGAGCCCTGGGAGCTTTGTCTGGTCGACCAGCATGCCGTTGACGACGAGGTTGGTGCTGGTACCGATCAGCGTGCAGGTGCCGCCGGCGATCGCCGCATAGGACAGCGGCATCATGAGTCGCGAGACCGACAGGTGATGGCGCCTGGCCCATTCGGTCACGGCCGGTATCATCATGGCCACGACGGGGGTGTTGTTGAGGAAGGCGCTCATGGCCACGACGGGCGTCATGAGCCGGATCTGCGCCCGCTGAGTCGACCTCGGGTGACCGAGGATATTCTGAACGATCCACGAGATCGCGCCGGTCTCCCGAAGACCGGTCACGACGATGTAGAGCACGCCGACCGTGACCATGCCCTCGTTGGCCAGGCCCGAGAGGGCCTGGTCCGGGGTCAGGATCCCGGCCACCAGGAGCAGGGTCAGGGCGCCGACGAGAACGATGTCGGGCGCGGCGACGCCCCAGGCCAGCAGTCCGAAGCTGAGGGCGACGATCGCCAGCGTGTACCAGGCGTCAAAGCCCATCGCAGGCCCGTCTCAGGTGGTCGGGAGCGGTCAAAAGCCCTATTTCGAGATAACGCCTTTGGCGCGCAGCACCGCGAGCACGGCAGCGACGCTCTCGTCGAGGGTCTGTGCGCCGGTGTCGACGACGATTTCGGCGTTTTCCGGTGCTTCGTAGGGCGAGCTGATGCCGGTGAACTCGGGAATCTGGCCGGCGCGGGCCTTTTTGTAGAGCCCCTTGGGATCGCGGTCCTCGCAGACCGCCAAATCGCATTTACAGTAGATCTCGAAGAAATCGCCGTCGTCGACCAGGGCGCGGACGCGGTCGCGGTCGGCGCGGAAGGGCGAGATGAAGGCCGTCAGCGCGACGGTGCCGGCTTCGAGAAAGAGCTTGGCGACTTCGCCGATACGGCGGATGTTCTCGACGCGGTCGGCGTCCGAGAAGCCCAGGTCGCCGCACAGGCCGTGGCGGATGTTGTCGCCGTCGAGCACGTAAGTGCGTACGCCCATCTGGTGCAGGGCGTCCTCGACGGCATGGGCCAGCGTCGACTTGCCGGCGCCGGACAGGCCGGTGAACCAAAGGATCGCGCCCTTGTGTCCGTTGAGTTCCTCGCGCATCTTGCGATCGATCGTAGCCTGGTGCCAGACGACGTTGCTGCTCGTTTTCTTCTCGGTCATCGTGATTAACCTCTTTTCACGTTCGGTATGGTATTTCGATTTCGTCCCGGATTGCGTCCCTACTTGCGCAGGTCGGCCTGGTGTTCCAGAAACCACTGGTAGGTTTGTTCAAGCCCGTGGCGCAAAGTAATGTTCGGCCGCCAGCCCAGGCCCGTCAGGCGGCTCGTGTCCAGGAGCTTGCGCGGCGTGCCATCCGGCTTGCTGGCATCATACTGCAGTTCGCCCGTAAAGCCGACGACCTCGCGGATCAGGGCGGCGAGGTCCGCGATCGTGATGTCCTTGCCCCAGCCGATGTTGACGAGCGGGCAGGTGTCCTCGTTGATGAGTCTTGAGTAGACGTCATCGGGTGCCGACATCAGGTAGACACAGGCATCGGCCATATCGTCGTTGTGCAGGAATTCCCGATAGGGTTTGCCGCTGCCCCAGACCGTCACGGTATCCGCGCCGGAGACCTTGGCCTCATGCATCTTGCGCATGAGCGCGGGCAGGACGTGGGCATTCTGAAGGTCGAAGTTGTCGCCCGGGCCGTAGAGATTGGTCGGCATGACGGCCAGGAACCGGGTGCCGTACTGGCGGTTGTATGACCAGCACATCTCGATACCCGCGATCTTGGCCAACGCATACGGCCGGTTGGTCGATTCCAGCGGACCCGTCAGTAGCGCGTCCTCCCGCATGGGTTGCGGGCAGTCGCGCGGATAGATGCAGGAGGAACCGAGGAATAGCAGTCGTTTGACGCCGGATCGCCAGGCCTCGTGAATGACGTTGAGCTGGATGGCGAGATTGTCGTGGATGAACTCGGCCGGGTAGGAGTTGTTGGCGTGGATGCCGCCGACCTTGGCCGCGGCCAGGAATACGGCGTCCGGCCGTTCGGCGGCGAAGAATTCGCGCACGGCCGCCTGATCCATGAGGTCCAGCTCGGCATGGGTGCGGGTTACGAGATTCGTGAAGCTTCCGGCCTGAAGGCGGGCGACGAGCGCCGAGCCGACCAGGCCCCGGTGCCCGGCGACATAGACCTTGGCGTCGTTCAGCATGCCTATGTCGACGGTTTTACTCATTGTAATTAAAGGTTCTATACCCTTCCCTCTGGCAGAGTTCGTCGCGCTCCGCGACCTTGAGGTCTTCGGTCACCATCTCTTCTACGAGGTCGGCGAAGCTCGTCCTCGGCGTCCAACCCAGTTTCTCGCGGGCCTTGGTCGGGTCGCCGAGCAAGGTCTCGACCTCGGTCGGGCGGAAGTAGCGCGGGTCGACCGCGACGACGCAACGGCCCTTGTCGTCCAGGCCCCGCTCGTTGACGCCGGTGCCTTCCCAGTGGATTTCCATGCCCAATGCCTTGCCGGCGACCTGGACGAATTCGCGCACGCTGTGCTGCTCGCCGGTCGCGATCACGAAGTCCTCGGGCTTCTCCTGCTGCAGCATGAGCCACTGCATCTCGACGTAGTCGCGGGCGTGCCCCCAGTCGCGCAGGGCGCTCATGTTGCCGAGATAGAGACACTCCTGCAGGCCGAGCTTGATACGGGCCAGGGCGCGCGTGATCTTGCGGGTCACGAAGGTCTCGCCGCGCAACGGGCTTTCATGGTTGAAGAGGATGCCGTTGCAGGCGTACATGCCGTAGGCCTCGCGGTAGTTGACCGTGATCCAGTACGCATAGAGCTTGGCGACGGCGTAGGGTGAGCGCGGATAGAACGGAGTGGTTTCCTTCTGAGGGATCTCCTGGACCAGTCCGTAGAGCTCCGAGGTCGAGGCCTGATAAAAGCGGCTCTTCTTCTCGAGGCCCAGGATGCGGATGGCCTCGAGCACGCGCAGGGCGCCCAGGGCGTCGGAGTTGGCCGTGTATTCCGGCTCCTCGAAGGACACCGCGACGTGGCTCTGGGCCGCGAGATTGTAGATCTCGTCCGGCTGGACCTGCTGAATGATGCGGATCAGGCTGCTCGAATCGGTCATGTCGCCGAAATGGAGGATGAAATCCCGGTTGTTGACATGGGGGTCTTGATACAGGTGGTCGATACGGTCGGTGTTGAACAGGGACGTACGGCGTTTGATGCCGTGGACCTCATATCCCTTGCGCAGCAGGAACTCGGCCAGATAGGCCCCGTCCTGTCCCGTAACGCCGGTGATCAAAGCAACCTTTTTCATGCTTGATGCCTCATTGCTGTCTAGGAAATCTAATAGCGGGCGCGCTCAGGAGCGGCCGTAGTTGTCCTCGAAGCGGACGATATCGTCCTCGCCGAGATAGGCCCCCGATTGTACCTCGATAATCTCGAGCGGCAGCTTGCCGGGGTTTTCGAGCCGGTGTTTCTCACCGACCGGAATGAACGTGGATTCGTTCTCGGACAGGATGAAGGTCTTGTCGCCGCACGTCACTCGCGCCGTGCCCGAGACCACGACCCAGTGTTCGGCCCGATGGTGGTGCATCTGTAACGACAGAGTCGCGCCGGGTTCGACCGTGATGCGCTTGACCTGGAAGCGGCCGCCCTGGTCGATGCCCTCGTAGTGGCCCCAGGGCCGATAGACGCAGCGATGGGTCATATACTCGCTACGCTCATCCTTCTTGAGGCGGTCGACGATCTTGCGCACGTCCTGGGCCCGGGACTTTTCGGCGACCAGGATGGCGTCGGCGGTCTCGATGACCACGACGTCTTTGAGGCCCACGGTGGCGAGCAGGCGGTGTTCCGCGATCAAAAGAGAATTTTCGGTGTCCTCGGCGATGACGTCGCCCTGGAGGATGTTGCCCGATTTGTCCTTGGGCATGACGTCCCAAAGGCTGGACCAGGCGCCGATATCCGACCAGCCGACATCGAGCGGGATCACGATGCCGGGGGAGGATTCGCCGGTCAACCGTTCCATGACGGCGTAGTCGATCGAATCGCTCGGGCAGCTTGCAAAGGCCTTGGCGTCGACGCGCACGAAGTCGCCGTCATGCGTGTGACCGGCGTAGGCGGCGCGGCATGCTTCCAGGATGTCGGCGCGGAATTCGCCGATTCTGGCCAGCCAGGTCGCCGCCGAAACCACGAAGAGTCCGCTGTTCCAATAGTACTCGCCGGACTCCAGATAACCCTTGGCTGTTCTCTCGTTCGGTTTCTCGACGAAACGCTCGATGCGGAAGGCGTCGCCCTCGCCCGCGCCGCGGCGGATGTAACCGTAGCCCGTTTCGGGATGGGTCGGGACGATGCCGAACGTCGCAACGGCGCCCTTGACCGCGTGTTCCGCGGCGATCATGACCGCCTTATGGAATCCGGCTTGGTCCTGGATCAAATGATCCGCGGGCATGATCAACAGGATGGCGTTGGGATCGACCTGGGCCTCGGCCAGCAAGGCCGCAAGCGTCGCGGCAGGCGCCGTATTGCGGCCCTGGGGTTCGAGCATGATCGTCGGGTTTTCCTGGCCGCAACGGCGCAACTGTTCGCCGACCAGAAAGCGATGTTCCTCGTTGCAGATCACGAGCGGCGGCAGGACGTGGATGCGCTTGTCGGCGGCATCCAGTCCCGAGAGTCGACATGCCGTGCCTTGCAGCAGGCTGTCTTCGCCCAGTGGCGCCAACAATTGTTTCGGGTAGTATTCGCGCGACAGCGGCCATAAACGGCTGCCGGATCCTCCCGAGAGGATCACCGGGAGGAGCTTGATCTCGTTCTTCATCACGTTTTGGGCTTTTCGTCCGGTTAAATTTGGCGTGTCCGGTCGCCGGACCACAAAGTTTAGGCTCGCGTCGATGCTCGCGCGATACTACCATAGTAATCTTTAGGATATGTAACGGCGGGATCGGCGAGGTCGTGAAAAAGCCTTGCCGCCCGCGTGTTTTTCAGCTGCCGTTTGCGGTATAGACTGGCCAAAGGACTTTCGAAGTCCATTCCGGTATGTTCGCGCACAACACGGTCGGGAGGGTGTCATGGACCTGCTCACGCAATATTTCGACAACGTTCAATGGCAGGATCTGATCTTCTCGGGGTTGAGGATTCTGCTGATCCTGATCATGGTGTGGGTGGTCAGCGGCATTATCCGCAAGCTCCTGCAGCGCCTGGAGCAGGCCCTGACGACGAGGGGGCATGCCGAGGGCGAGGTGCCCGGCGAGGCGGCCAAGCGGGCCGAAACCCTGGTGCGTCTGCTCAGGCAGGGCATCGTCATTCTGCTGTGGGTTATGGCGATCCTCTTGATCCTGCGCCAGCTCGGCGTCGATATCGCGCCCATTCTCGCCAGCGCGGGCGTGGTAGGCCTTGCGGTCGGTTTCGGCGCCCAGAACCTGGTCAGGGACGTGATCTCGGGTTTCTTCATGATCCTTGAGAACCAGGTCCGGGTCGGTGACGTCGCGATCATCAACGGCACCGGCGGACTGGTTGAGAGGATCAATTTCCGCACCATCGTCCTGCGCGACCTCAGCGGCATCGTGCATACCTTTCCCAACGGTACGATCACGACCCTGGCGAACATGACCCGGGAGTGGTCGGCCTTTGTCTTCGAAATCGGCGTGGCTTATAAGGAGGATACCGACAAGGTCGTCGATGTGCTCAAGGCGGTGGGTCGGGAGCTTCGCGAGGACCCAACCTTCGGGTCGCTCATGATCGGCGACGTCGAGATCTTCGGCGTCGACCGTTTCGCCGATTCCGCCGTGGTCATCAAGGGTCGCACCAAGACTTTGCCGATTAAGCAATGGGACGTCGGTCGCGAATACCAGCGGCGCGTCAAAAAGGCCTTCGACGCGGCCGGCATCGAGATCCCGTTCCCGCACGTCTCGGTCTATTTCGGGCAGGACAGCCGGCCGTTCCTGGCCGGCATTGTCGAGCAGCCGCCCGCCAAATCGTAGGTTGGGCTGAGGTACGAAGCCCAACATCCAATGTGGATGTCATGGCGAGTGTTGGGCTTCATTTTATTCAGCCCAACCTACGTATTTGGGTTTACTGGCCGTTTGAACCCGCTTGCGCCGAATTCACCCCTTCCTCATCCAGCACGATCCGGATCCGATCGGCATTGCGGTCGATGACCGCTTGACCGATGCCCTTGACCTTCAACAGATCTTGGGCGGAACGGAACGGGGCGTGCTCCTTTCGGTAGGATACGATGGCTTCCGCGCGCGACTTGCCGACGCCCTTGAGTTCCGCCGCGAGGGTCGCGGAATCGGCGTGATTGATGTCGACCTCGGCCGCAAGCGCCGCGAACGGGAAGATCAGGGAAAGGAAAAATACCGACAACCAGGTATGCTTGGTCATGACATAACACCTCCATGTGTTTTTGAATGTACTCCGACAGGTGTAGACTACCTGTCCCGAAGGAGGTTACCACGCGTTTTCTAGGGATTCAATCGGGCTCCCGGTGTCCGTTTGCGTCCGGCAAATGCGCGGTTACGCTTGAATAGAACATGAGATTTGGATGGCAGCAGAGATATGGCCGAGAACGACAAGAACAGCTACGGCACCCGCACGGTACTGACCGTCGACGGGTGCGATTATAACTATCATTCCCTTCCCGGCCTGCAGGGTCAGTCGGGCATCGGGCGCATCGATCTGCTGCCCTATGCGCATCGCATCCTGCTCGAGAACCTGTTGCGTCACGAGGACGGCGTCAGCGTTTCCAAAGAGGATATCGCGGCGCTCACGCATTGGGACCCGGCGGCACAGTCCGACGACGAAATCTTCTTCATGCCGGCCCGCGTGCTGCTACAGGACTTCACCGGCGTGCCCGCCGTGGCCGATTTGGCCGCCATGCGTTCGGCCATCAAGTCTCTTGGCGGCGATCCCAAGCGCATCAATCCGTTCACGCCGGCCGACCTCGTCATCGACCACTCCGTGCAGGTCGACCGTTTCGGCAGCGAGCAGGCCTTCAGGGTCAATGCCATCTGCGAAATGAGCCGCAACCGCGAACGCTATCAGTTCCTGCGTTGGGGGCAGCAGGCCTTCGCCAATTTCCGCGTCGTGCCGCCCGATAACGGCATCGTCCATCAGATCAACCTCGAACAGCTGTCCCAGGTCGCCATGGTCGGCGAGCGCGACGGCCAGCAGTGGATCTATCCCGATACCCTGATCGGCACCGATTCGCACACCACCATGATCAACGGCCTGGGCGTGCTGGGTTGGGGCGTCGGCGGCATCGAAGCCGAGGCGGCCCTGCTTGGGCAATCGTCCTCACTGCTGGTCCCGCAGGTGGTCGGCTTCCGTCTCACCGGCAAGCCGGCGCCGGGCACCACGGCCACCGATATCGTGTTGACCATCACCGAGGCGCTGCGCAAGCACGGCGTGGTCGGCAAGTTCGTCGAATTCACCGGGCCGGGGTTGGCGGCGTTGTCGTTGGCCGATCGCGCCACGATCGCCAACATGGCCCCCGAGTACGGCGCCACCTGCGGCCTATTCCCCGTCGACGACAAGACCATCGAGTATCTGCATCTGACCGGCCGCGGCGATCGCGCGGGTTTGGTCGAAACCTATTTCCGCACCCAGGGGCTTTGGCACGATCCCGATCAGCCGGAACCCCATTACAGCGCGGTGATCGACTTCGATCTCGGCGCCGTCGAACCCAGCATGGCGGGTCCCAGCCGCCCCCAG
The DNA here is from genome assembly GCA_016124415.1 of Gammaproteobacteria bacterium. Lineage (GTDB taxonomy): Bacteria > Pseudomonadota > Gammaproteobacteria > SZUA-140 > SZUA-140 > RI-283. The sequence continues at coordinate 10,950 of WGNS01000057.1, forward strand.
GACCGCGTCACGCTGTCCAAGGTGCGGCAGTCCTTCCGTTCGGCGCTCGTCAAACACCTCGCCCACGAACCGACCCGTATCGACAACGACGCCTTGACGAGTTGGCTCAGCGAGGGCGGCAATCCGATGATGACGGCCCCCGAATGGGCGCACAGCCATCCGGACGAGGACCTCGACGTCTATGGCACGTGCATTCCCGTGCGCAATCCGGACGGACTGTCCTACAACCTCTGCCACGGCTCGGTCGTGATCGCGGCGATCACGAGCTGTACCAATACGTCCAACCCCTCCGTCATGATGGCGGCGGGTCTGCTGGCTCGCAATGCCATCCATCGCGGTCTGCGTTGCAAGCCCTGGGTCAAGACCAGTCTCGCGCCGGGATCCAAGGTCGTGACCGAGTATCTCGATGAGGCCGGCCTGTCGCCCTATCTCGAAGGACTGGGTTTCCATCTGGTCGGGTACGGCTGCACGACCTGCATCGGAAACAGCGGCCCGTTGCCGGATCACATCGTCGGGGCAATCACCGAGGGCGATCTGGCGGTCGCTTCCGTGCTGTCCGGCAACCGCAACTTCGAGGGGCGCGTCAATCCGCATGTACGCGCCAACTACCTGGCCTCGCCGCCACTCGTCGTCGCCTACGCGCTCGCGGGCAACCTCAACATTGATCTGACCAGCGATCCGCTGGGCGCCGATCCGAACGGCGAGTACGTCTATCTGCGCGATATCTGGCCGGATCAGGAGGAGCTGGAGGCCCTGGTGCGCGATCACGTCGGCATGGCCCAGTTTAATAAGAGTTACGCCAATATCTTCGGCGGCAACAAGGACTGGAACGACCTGCCGTCGCCGCCGGGAGAACTGTTTTCCTGGGAGGCCAATTCGACTTATATCAAGGAGCCGCCGTTCTTCCGGAACATCGCGCCGGAGCCCGAGGAACTGGCCGCCATCGCCGACGCCCGCGTCCTGGCGCTGCTCGGCGACTCGGTGACGACCGACCACATCTCGCCGGCGGGTTCCATCGCCAAGAGCGGTCCCGCCGGTCGTTACCTGATCGAGCAGGGTGTTTCCCCCGAGGACTTCAACACCTACGGCGCGCGCCGCGGTAACCATGAGGTCATGATGCGGGGCACCTTCGCCAATATCCGTCTGCGCAACAAACTCGCGCCGGGCACCGAGGGCGGCGTGACGCGTCACCTGCCGGACGGCGAGCAAATGTCGATCTACGACGCCGCGGTGCGTTACGCCAACGACGGCATACCGCTGATCGTGATCGCAGGCAAGGAGTACGGTACCGGTTCGTCGCGCGACTGGGCCGCCAAGGGGCCGAAGCTCCTGGGCATCCGCGCCGTTATCGCCGAGTCCTTCGAGCGCATCCACCGTTCCAACCTGATCGGTATGGGCATCCTGCCGTTGCAGTTCCGCGACGGCGAGACGCCAGAGACGCTGGGATTATCCGGCGAGGAGTGTTTCACGATCGAAGGCATCGAAACCCTGACGCCGGGTTGCACGCTGACCGTGGCCGTCAAGGACGCTTCGGGCGCCGCGCGCAGCTTCCAGGTTCGGGCGCGCATCGACACGCCGAACGAGGTGGCCTATTACCGTCACGGCGGCATCCTGTCCTACGTACTCCGGCAGACGCTGAAGTCCTGAGGGGTAATCGATGACTTGTAAGGGCACGGCGTGCCGTGCCCTTTGCCTATGCCGCGATATCAGATGAAAATTGGGAAGGCGCCGGCGATAAACGGCTTTCACGAACGACTGGTCGGGCTCGCGTTGATGCTCAGCCTCTGCATGGTCAGCGCCACGGCCTCGGCGATCGTCAATATCGAGGATCAGCGCAACGACGGCGACGGCGACGGCACCACCGGGACCGCGCGCGTATCCATCAGCGGCGATTCCGGAAACAGCGATCGCAGTGACGTCGGCTTGGGGTTCAGGCTGTTTCGCCGCGAACAGGGCACGGAGTCTCTGCTGCTCGCGAATTACGCCTACGGCGAGAGTCAGGGCGTCAAGAACAGTAACCGGTCTTTCGTGCATGTACGTCACGGAACGACCGTTCGGCCCGGGACGATGGTCGAAGGATTTGCCCAGGCCGAGCGGGACGATTTCGCGCGCCTGGCGTTCCGGGGCTTGGTCGGCGCCGGTTTGCGTTTCCCGATGCAAAACGAGACCTTCCGCGCCAGTCTCGGCGTGGGCGCCTTCCATTCCTGGGAGCGGCTGACCGACGGGCTGCCGAATGAGCGCCGCGACGAACGCTTGTGGCGGGCCAACCTCTATTTCAGTATCGATCGTAAGCTGGACACCGGACTGCATCTGCACAGCAGTACCTATCTGCAACCCAGAATCGGGTCCATGAACGATTTTCGGGTCCTTGAACAACTCGCTTTGAGCGTGCCGGTCACGGACGCCGTGGGCCTTCGTCTAAGTCTGGACGTCCTGCACGATAGCCGTCCGCCGCTCACGGTCGAGCGCACCGATCTGCATTACCGGACGACGTTGGAGATGCGGTTCTGAACGGGCCGTCCGTGATCCACACGCCTATGCCCGGGGCTCGGAGATGACGGCCGGGCAGGTATTCATCGGGCTCAGAGGGCCGGAACTCACGGCCGAGGAGCGCGAGTTGCTCCTGCATCCTCAGATCGGCGGCGTGGTCCTGTTCGCACGAAATTATGTCGACCCCGTCCAGGTGGCGCATCTTACGTCCGAGATCCATGCCGCGCGCGAGGCTTTGCTTGTTGCCGTGGACCAGGAGGGCGGGCGCGTTCAACGCTTCGACGAGGGATTTACGCCGCTGCCGGCCATGGGCGTGCTCGGCCGGATATTCGAGAAGGACCCCTCCGGCGCCGTCAAGGCAACCGAGGACTGCGGCTGGGTCATGGCCCGCGAGCTGCACGGCGTCGGCGTGGACCTCAGTTTCGCTCCGGTCGTGGACATGAATTACGGGCGCAACACCGTCATCGCCAATCGCGCTTTTCATCGCGACCCCGACGTCGTCGCGCAACTCGCCGCCGCCTGGCGGCGCGGCGTTCACGCGGCCGGGATGGCGGTCGTGATCAAACATTTTCCCGGGCACGGCTGGGTCGAGGCGGATTCCCACCTGGAGCTGCCGGTCGACGAGCGCGCGATGGCCGACATCGAACTCGCCGATCTTCAGCCCTTCGCACGGCTCATCGCCGGCGGTGCCGAGGCAGTCATGATGGCCCATATCCGATATGACGCCATCGACCCGAATCCGGCCGGTTTTTCCGAGTACTGGGTTCGTACCGTGTTGCGTGGGCGGTTTGGATTTCAGGGCGCGATCTTCAGTGACGATCTCGATATGGGCGGCGCCGCCTGGGCGGGTTCGCTGACGGATCGAACCCGCACGGCGCTGGCGGCCGGTTGCGACGCCGTATTGATCTGCCAGTTGCCCGATGCCGTTCCGGCGGTGCTCGACGATCTCGGCGAAACGACCGATCCGGTCGCCCGAATGCGTCTTTCCCACTTGCGCGGTACGCGCAGATGGATGCGGCGGGCGTCGCTGTTGCGCGATCCCGAATGGCAGCGCCGGCGCGATCGGGTGCTCGAATGCCTCAAGCCTCAGGCCGGTGATCTGCCGTTGGACGCAGGCGAGTAATTGAATCTTGAAAGGGAAGGTGTGTTGATGCGTTTCTTGTCCGTATGGTTTCTGCTTGCAATGATTCCGGCCGTCGCCCTGGCCGAAGTTCCCGAAGTTCCACAGGTTCCCAATCATCAGGAGATTCCCGATCTTCCCTTCCGGCCGTTGCCGAAACAGGTCCCGATCCCGAAAGACAATCCGCAGACCGACGCCAAGATCGATCTCGGGCGGGAACTGTATTTCGACCCCAGACTCTCCTTTACCGGCAAGGTTTCTTGTAATAGCTGCCACCATTTGGATCAGGGCGGCGAGGACGGGCAGGCGGTGTCTGTCGGCGCGCTCGGCAAGGCGGGGCGGCGTTCGGCGCCCACACTCTGGAACGTCGGCTTTGAGACCGCTTATTTCTGGGACGGCCGGGCCAACAGCATCGAAGACGTCGTCAAGGAGCACGTGCTCGACGAGACGGTCATGGCCATACCCGCCTATCCGACCCTGACCGGCAGGCTGCAATCGATCACGGCCTACCGCGAGCGTTTCGCGGCGGCCTTCGGTCATGAAAAAGTCGCCATCGACGACGTCGCCAAGGCGTTGGCCTCCTTCGTGCGCACGCTCGTGACGCCCGACAGTCCGTTCGATCGTTACCTTCAGGGCGATCAGGCGTCGCTGAGCGAGGAGGCGGTCAAGGGCTACGCGCTATTTAACGAAAAGGGTTGCGCCGCCTGTCACTTTTGGACGCTGCTGGCCGGTCCGGTGCCGGGGCTGTCTTTCAAACCCGGCCAGCCTTTTTACGAGTTGTTCCCGACCGTGCGCGGCACGCCATGGGAGGAGCGTTTGGATATTCTCGCCGACGAAGGGGCTTACGACTGGACCGGTCGCGAGGACTACCGCCACATGTGGCGGGTGCCGACGCTGCGCAACATCGAACTCACGGCGCCTTACTTCCACAACGGCTCGGTCAAGACGCTGCCGGAGGCAGTGCAAGTCATGTCCGAAACCCAGTTCGGCATCGAACTCAGTGAAGATGAAATTGCCGCGATCGTGGACTTTCTAAAAACACAAACCGGTGTCCGCCCCGCGATGACGCCGCCTGAACCGTTGCGTTGAGTGGCTGTGACTCTTTAGATTGGGAATGTTTACGTGCGGTACAAATATTTTTAATATTCATTTATTACCTGAGAAACGTAATTTTTATTCGCGTAACATTTATCTCGAACTTCTCTTAGGAAACGTAAGTAGAGCGTCGAGATTTACGATATTTCCAATATCGTGATAATGAAGTTGTGCGTGCCTGGAAAACTTATACGGCACGTAAAGAAATGGGCCATATAAGGCCCATTTTTGTTTCGATAAAATATTAAGAGATGGCGACGCCGGAACTTTATTGGGTGGGAATCGGACATCCTTGTTTGATAAGCATGTTGATCTCATACGCGGTGCATTTCAGGTAGCAGCTTGTCGGACAACTAAACGCCGGAGTGCTCTGCTCGTATTGGCTTGGATCGGGAGAGACATCACCCTGAGGAAGAAAAGCATTTTCGTCTCCGGTCGTTCTGGAGTCGATAGTTGCCGCGCTTGTGTCGACTCCTGCGTCTCGAGTCGTTTCCTGTCGTGCCTGAGTCGGCACTTGTTCGCTTCCTCTCGCCAATGTCGTGATATCGGTTGAGCTGTTCGATATCTCTTGTATGGAAGCGGTGGTCGTATAAGTTGCCGTTGGCAGGAAGGCGAATTCGGTAACTCGCTCCGAGGTGATGCTCTCGGGTGAGACGGTAGAATCTTTTTTCAGCGAAACGATTTCTTTGTCTCTTTCCCTCCGAATCGCGTGGGTCCGGTTGACCGACAACGTTCCAGAGCGAGCCTTGCTATCCGGGTTCTCATTCTCGGCGTGCGTCTCCGTCACCATCTCATTCGACTCGTTCATCTGCACGGATCCCGGGTTCACAGGGGCCTCGAGACGGGTTTCTTCCGTTTTTGCAGACTCTGCGATTCGTATCGACTGATGAGTGTCGGTCGCTTCCGATGTGGCGGAAGGTGCGTGTGCTTGTGGTGGCTGTAACGGATTGTCCTCCGTTTCCTCGGCTGGCGGGAGGAAGATCAGCCAAATCGTAATCGCAAGTCCGGCGTAAAGAGCGATTACGAATTTTTTCAGGGAAAGGTCCATACCATCTCGCACATACGCACGTAAATATATATAGGGTTTGGTGGACGCCCATCGGGTCGGGTCGTCGTTCAGACGCACGGATTGTGCATCAAGACGATCGTCCATTGCAATTCGCGTTTTCGCTTCATTTTTGATTTCTTGAAAAAATCATTCGATGTGACGTACTCAGGAAACGTCGTCTGTAATAAATCTGTCATCCAACCGTCATCAAACTGTCATTTTCGCGTCACGTCGCTGTCACATTGCCTCCCTATACTCGTGAGCTCTCGAGGGATCGAGAAGGGCCGCGCTTGCCAAGTAAGGTGAAGCGTTGTGGGCTGGAAAACTCGGGGTGATTCGGTGTCATGAAGAATTCATCGGACTGTCATCCCGGCGTCAAATTCGCTGTCTAGGATTAAGTTGCCTTCGGGGCGCGCCAGGACCGAAGGCCGGATGCAGCGGGCAGGAAGGCCCGGTCGGCGGAGAGAGCCGAATCGATGCGGGACGCATCTCTGGTGAAAAAGCCACACCCGTCGCGAGGCGGGGCCGGAAAGCCACGGTTCTCATTATGAATTACTGAGAAGGCCGGGTTGCCATCGCAATGGCAATCCGGCCTTTTTTTGTGCGTCGTTGCCGGGGATTGGCGGGTGAGCCTTGTCTAGGCGATCTCGTTTTTATCGTTTCTGAAAACACAGAGAGGGAAGTATGAAGATTAAGGGGACCTCTAAAAACGCGGCATTCCGCCGCCG
>WGNS01000075.1 GCA_016124415.1 Gammaproteobacteria bacterium
ACCTTTGTTATCATCTTGTGCTTCGTGTCCCCGGGCTGGTGGTATTCGGGATTCAGACGCGACAGTCGATCGAAAAGTTGCGCTTGATTGTGCCAGCATTCATGCCATGACTCCAACCTACCTCGTTAGGTTATCGGCCGATATCGGTATATTTATGAATGGCTTCAGGCGAGCGTATCTCCCTTCACGGTATACGTTCGGGCCTCGAACCTTATAACATGATTTTCGTCCGAGTTTTAGTGCGCCGCATCTAAAAGTTCGGACGTAAACGGAAACCCATTTGGTAAATCTTGATGACAGATATTGAAAGTACGCTGGGTGAACTCGCACGCGGCACTGAAGAGATCCTGCTACGCGACGATCTCGTCGAAAAACTCAAGGAGGGGCGCCCGCTTCGGATCAAGGCCGGTTTCGATCCGACCGCGCCGGATCTTCATTTCGGCCATGCCGTTCTGTTGCACAAGTTGCGCCAGTTTCAGGATCTCGGTCATGAGATCTATTTCCTGATCGGCGATTTTACCGGCATGATCGGCGACCCGACGGGGAAGAACGCAACGCGGAAGCCTCTGACACGGGAGGCCGTGGCCGCTAACGCCCAAACCTACGAGGCGCAGATCTTCAAGGTGCTGGACCGTGAACGTACCCGTGTGGTGTTCAACTCGGAGTGGATCGATCGTCTCTCTGCGGCGGACATGTTGAAGCTGACGGCTCGCCAGACCGTGGCCCGCATGCTGGAGCGCGACGATTTCGGCAAGCGTTACCGTTCCGGCCAGTCGATCGGGATACACGAGTTCATCTATCCCTTGATTCAGGGCTACGATTCCGTTGAGCTGAAGGCCGATGTGGAGCTTGGCGGCACCGATCAGAAATTCAACCTGCTCGTGGGCCGGGAGTTGCAGAAGCAGTACGGTCAGTCGCCGCAGGTGGTCATGACCATGCCGATCCTCGAGGGCCTGGACGGCGTTCAGAAGATGTCCAAGTCGCTCGGCAACTACATCGGCTTGACGGAGTCTCCGGACGAGATGTTCGGCAAGATCATGTCGGTCTCCGACGCGCTGATGTGGCGTTATTTCGAGCTTTTGAGCTTCCGCGGCGCGGCGGACATCACTGACTTGAAACGGCGGGTCGATGACGGCGAAAACCCCATGACGATCAAATACATGCTCGCAGAGGAACTGGTCGAACGTTACCACTCGACGGAGGCGGCCAAACAGGCCCATGAGGGTTTCATCACACGATTCAGCAAGGGCAAGCTGCCCGACGAGATACCGGAAATGACGCTTTCGGGCAACGACGGAGCCATGGATTTGTCCGCTGTGCTCAGGGAGACCGGGTTGACGGCCAGCACATCCGAGGCCCGGCGCATGGTCTCTCAAGGGGCGGTGCGCATCGATGGAGCGCGTGTCGACGACTTCAACGTCGGACTGGACCGCGGTTCGAGCTACGTGATTCAGGTGGGTAAGCGCCGCATCATGCGGGTTACGATCGCCGGCGGGTAAGCCGGCGATCGTCTCGGTTATTTGACCACGGTCAGTTCGGTACGCATCCCCATGCCGTAGTGGCTGACGACGCCGTCCGCCGTACTCTCCATGACGTTGCAGAAGATCAGGTATTCCCCCGGAATCAGAGTGACCTCATGCGAGAGCACCTGCCCCGGGGGAAGATGCTCGACTTCAGTGACGATCTGTTCCTCGGAAAACTGGTCTTCATCGAGCGGCTCGTTAGGGTTGGTCGTTTCGATGTGCAAGGGCAACTGAGATTTGCTGTTGATGCGAATCATCACGAACTCGTGCGTGCGTGCGGATTGATTGCGCAACAGGATGGTCGTGGGGCCCGCGCGAATCTCGTCGCGATCCTTGTCAATAGCCCAATCCCGGAACGTCAAGGTCAGCTTAGGGGAGGATGCGCCACCTGGATTGAGGTTTGCACACGCGGACAGCAGTATCAGAAGTGTTGCAAGCAGGCAGACGTGACACCGTACCGGGGGGACGTTGTCGTTGACCTTGGCGGACATAGATGTCTCCAGATGTCGGATGCGCAATCCATTGCCAAAACGCCTGTAGCCGCCATCACTTGCGAGGCGTGGCCCAGACCTCCGATTACCGTAAGCAAAACTCCGTAAAATTCTAGAGGAATAACCGGAGGGCCACAATAGCCGAGCGGCTGGTCCCCATGATACGCTTCCTCTAGTGAACCACTTGCAGTGCGTCATCCGAAGTCATGATCTCATCCAGGATGCGCCTCACTTCCTCGCCGCGCTCATGACAGGCGGAAGACGACAAAGCGATGCTCAAACGATCGTTTCCGGCCAGACGATAGCGCCGGGGTTGCTCCTGGACAAGGCGGATCAGGGCGAAGGGGTCGACTTTGGGCGGCGTCGAAAAGGTCAAATGGCAGTCGTCACCCTTGGCATCGATCTTTTTGACGCCCAGTTTTTCGGCCATGAGTCTGAGCTCGGCGGCAAGAAACAGCATTTTGGCCGCTTCCGGCAGGAGGCCGAAGCGGTCGATCATCTCGATCTGGAGTTCGTCCAATGCATCCCGACTGTCCGCACCGGCGACGCGTTTGTACATCACGAGGCGGATATGGACATCGGGCACGTAGTCTTCCGGAATCAGCGCAGGGGCGTCGAATTTGACGTCGATTTCCTCGTGCAGCGGGGCGTCGAGCTCCGGCTGGCGGCCCGATTTGATGGCGGCAACCGCGCGTTCCAGGAGTTGTGAATACATCGAAAAGCCGACTTCGTGAATCTGTCCGCTCTGCTCGTCGCCCAGGAGTTCTCCGGCGCCGCGAATCTCCAGATCGTGCGTCGCCAGCGTGAAGCCCGCACCGAGATCCTCGATCGACTCGATGGCCTCCAAACGTTTGAGGGCGTCGGCCGTCATCTGGCTCCTGGGCGGCGCGATCAAATAGGCGTAGGCCTGATGATGCGATCGGCCGACACGGCCTCGGATCTGGTACAGCTGGGCGAGTCCGAGACGATCCGCACGGTTAATGATGATGGTATTCGCATTTGGAATGTCGATGCCGCTTTCGATGATGGTCGTGCTGAGCAGGATATTGAAGCGCTGATGATAGAAATCCAGCATGACGCGTTCCAGCTCGCGTTCCGGCATCTGGCCGTGTCCGATCCCGATCCGCGCCTCGGGCACGATCTCCTGGAGTTGGTTGGCGACGCGCTCGATATCGCTGACCTCGTTGTGCAGGAAGTAGATCTGTCCGCCGCGATGAATCTCGCGCAGACAGGCCTCGCGCAATAACGCTGCGTCCCATTCGCGGACGAAGGTCTTGATCGCGAGACGACGCAAAGGCGGGGTGGCGATAATCGAGAGGTCCCTGATGCCGGCAATCGACATGTTCAGCGTCCTTGGTATCGGCGTGGCGGTCAACGTCAGCACGTCGACCTCGCTTCGCAAGGCTTTGAGCCGTTCTTTCTGTCGCACACCGAACCGATGTTCCTCGTCGATGATGACGAGTCCCAGGCGTTTGAATCGGATGTTGGGCTGGATCAACTTGTGGGTGCCGATGACGATATCGACGCGGCCGTCGGCGATGGCATCTAGCGTGGTTACCTGCTGTTTGCCGGTACGAAAGCGCGACAACACTTCGATCCGCACGGGAAGCTCGGCGAAACGGTCGCAGAAATTCTGATAGTGTTGCTGCGCGAGCAGAGTGGTGGGCACCAACACCGCAACCTGCTTGTTCCCCTGGACGGCCATAAAAGCCGCCCGCATGGCGACTTCGGTCTTGCCGAAACCCACGTCGCCGCAAACGAGGCGATCCATCGGGGTATCGGTCGTCATGTCGGCGATGACCTGCTCGATGGCCTGTTGCTGGTCCGGTGTTTCCTCGAACGGAAAGGCGCCGGCGAAGGTCGCGTATTCGTCGCCCGGACCGGGATAGGCATAGCCTTGGCGCGCCTGGCGGCGGGCGTAGATATCGAGCAGTTCGGCGGCGACGTCGGAGGCCTTTTGGGCAGCCCGGCGTTTGGCCTTCTGCCACTGCCCTCCGCCGAGCCGGTGCAGCGGGGCCTGATCGGGGCTGGCACCGCTGTAACGGCTGATCACCTGCAGCGAGGCGACCGGGACGTACAACTTGTCTCCTTCCGCATATTCGAGCTGAAGGAACTCGGTCGGATAACCGCTGGTCTCAAGCGTCACGAGCCCGAGATACCGCCCCACGCCATGCTCCTCGTGAACGACCGGTGCGCCGATCGCGAGCTCGTTGAGGTCGCGAATGATGGCGTCGGCATCGCGTTGGCGAAGCCGCTTTTTGTGCCGTCTTTGGGTGACGGATACGCCGAACAGCAAGGCGTCGGTAATCAGCGCGATCCTGGGCGTTTCGAGGATGAATCCCTCTTCGAGATGGGCGATGGCGATGCCGAGCTGCGCATCGTCGCCGACAAAGGATCCCCAGCCGGCGGCGTCGGTCGCGTGTATTCCGTGTTCGCGGAGCCGTTCCTTCAGCGATTCCCGACGTCCATGACCATCGACCGTGATGAGGATGCGCCCCCCGAACGAGCGGATGAAGTCGACGAGCTTTCTGACCGGATCGGCGCTTTCCGAAGACAATGCGCCCAGCGACAGCGTTTGCAGCCCGAACTGATAATGCCCTTCGGCGGCCGCGATGCCGAACCCCTCGATGGTGCCGAAGGCATGCGTTTTCGTCAGGGCGGTGATCCGGTCTGGCGAAACAAAGCCGTCTTCCGGCGAAACCAGCGGACGCTCACGGTCGTGTCTGCGCGACTCGTATCGCGTCGTGATCTCCCGCCAGAACTGCTCGGCCGCGCGGGCTTGGTCGGCGTCGTTGATGACGACCGTATGCGCCGGCAGATAGTCGAACAGCGTCGCGGTCTCGTCGAAAAACAGCGGCAGGTAATACTCGATGCCGCCCGGGCACTGACCTTCGCTGACCGAGGTATAGATCAGGCAGCGTTTGGTTTCTCCCGGAAAACGGTCTCTCCAGCTCTGACGGAAATGTTCGATGGACGCCTCCGTCATCGGGAACTCACGCGCCGGCAGAAGTCGGATCGCGTCGACTTGAGCGATCGAGCGCTGGTCGTCGGCGTCGAAGGTTCGGATGCTGTCGACCTCATCGTCGAGCAGGTCGATGCGGTAGGGTTTCGGGCTGCCCATCGGATAGATGTCGATGATGCTGCCGCGAATGGAATATTCGCCGTGTTCCATGACCTGGCCCACGTGATGGTAGCCGCTGAGTTCAAGGCGTTCTCTCAGCGCGTCGCCGTCCAGCGTCTGCCCCGCATCGATCATAAGGCAGTTGGCGTCCAGGAACTGCCTTGGCGGCAGGCGGCACATCAGGGTATCGACCGGAACGATGACGACGCCCTGCCGCAGGGACGGAAGCAGATGCAGGGTCGACAGGCGTTCGGAGATGATGTCCTGATGCGGTGAAAACACGTCGTAGGGCAGGGTCTCGCGATCGGGGAAGAGCAGAACCTGCACGTCCCGCGCAGAATCGCCGGCCTGATCGAGGAAGAATCGGAGCTCCCGTTCGCGTCGTTCCGCTTCCAGCATGCTGGATGTGATCAGCAGCAGCGGCACTTTGTGACGGCGAAGCGCGGAGGCGATGACCAGTCCCTGGCAACTGCCGCGCAGACCGCCCCAGCGAAAACTTTTGCCGCGTTCCTGGGGAAGCGGTGGCTGGAACGGATCGCTCGACGCGGCGTTGTCGATGGCGCTATGCTTTGCTGAAGTCATGGTATCCGTAAGGCGACGCTGAGTAGGTTGCGCAGTCTAGCAGACTTGGAAACCATGCTCACCTGTTGCTCGCACGGATGTGGGGTGCCCGGCGCCGGAGTCGCCGGGAATGGATAGAAACACTCAAGGACGAAGTCGCCATGGATGATCCCGTTGTAGTTCATAGGGTTCGAGGCCGTGAACACGGCCTGCTTTTGATCGAGGTCGTGATCACGCTCTTTACGATCATGATTGCGTTGCTCGCATTGGGGCGCATACAGGCGGAAATCGTGAACGGTGCGGCGGCGGTGCGTCATCGCGATCGCGCGCTCGATATCGCACTGGCGCGGCTCGAGGAAATGCGTTTCATATCGCTCAGCGATTCGGGACGCTCCGCGTCGGCCGCTTCCGGAGCGGAACGTGTGGGGCCCCCGGGTTCCGGGGCGGCCCGCGAACGGGTAGGGCTTGAGCGCATCTACGACGTTCGCTGGCGCCAATATGCGTTGGGTCCCTGGCGGGACAACCTGCGAGTCGAGGTGCGGTGGCGCGAAGCCGACGCGAAGGAACTGTCCGTCGGGGTCGAGACACGGTTGTGCCGGATTCCGCGTTACGTGCCTTTGGAGCCGGGTAAACCCGCCTCCCTGGGACGGCTGTATCGGGCGAGCGCCGGAGGCTGAAAACGCGTTGCGGACTTGCCTATCGTTCCCGATGATGACAGCATCATGGAGCCCAAGGCCTTTTGGCCGAAATTTAATCCTGAATTTTTCCATTTCCGCTTCGTCAACCTAACAAAGGCCTGACCGTTGTTCATGAATAAATTGCGCTTTCCGGCAGTTGTCCTGTTGTTTTGCCTGGTCGTCCCGTTTTCCCTGGCGGAAGCGGCCGGTGGAATTCTCAAGCCGGATCACGATCAGCGCCAGTTTACGACCTTGGTGTTGGCGAACGGCCTGAAAGCCGTGTTGGTTTCCGATCCCGACGCCGATAAGGCGGCGGCCAGTCTGGTCGTTCACACGGGCTCGATGGACGACCCTGATGACCGACCGGGGCTCGCGCATTTTCTCGAACACATGTTGTTCCTGGGCACCAAGAAGTACCCGGATCCGGATTCTTATCACGACTTCATCAGCGCGCATGGCGGACGGGATAACGCCTTTACCGCCGACGAATACACGAATTTTCACTTCGAGGTCGATTATTCGGCGCTCGCCGAGACTTTGGACCATTTCGCGCAGTTCTTCATTGCGCCGACCTTCGACGCCAAATACGTGGATCGTGAGCGTCATGCCGTCGATTCGGAATACCACTTGAGGATCAAGGACGATGGTCGGCGCCTTTGGCAGGTGCTCAAGGCGACGAGTAATCCCGACCACCCCTTCGCCCACTTCAGTGTCGGCAGTCTGGAGACGCTGGACGATCGGCCCGACCGTCCCGTTCGCGACGACTTGATTGCGTTCTACCGGAAGCACTACGCGGCACAGGGCATGACGCTCGCCGTCGTCGGACGGGAACCGTTGGCCCAGATGAAGAAGATCGTCTCCGATCTGTTTTCCCAAGTCCCCGATCACGAGGTCGAACAACGGAAGGCATGGCCGCCTTTTTTCCGTCAGGACCAGCTCGGCATCTCCATCGAGGCGCGCCCGATCAAGACCGAACGCAGCGTCGAGGTCTATTTCCCCTATCCCTGGCAACAGGGCGATTATCTGACCAAACCGGCGACGGTCATCGGTCAGCTGGTGGGTCACGAAGGCGACGGCAGTCTGTTGGCGCTCTTGAAACGCCGGGGATGGGCAAACGGGATCAGCGCCGGCAGGGCCATGAAGGCGGGCAACGAGGCCATGTTTACCGTCGAGGTCGATTTGACCGAGGCGGGACTCGCCGAGGTCGAACAGGTCAAGGATTTGATCTTTTCCTATTTCAACCTCCTGAAGCAGGCGGGGGTTCAGCCTTGGTTCGTGGATGAACTCCGTACCGTCAACGACCTGAAGTTTCGTTTCAGGGACCAGCCGACGGCGCTCAGCGAAGCGATCGGCCTCGCGGACAATCTTCAACGTTATCCGGAAAATCTCGTACTGAAGGGGCCCTTCGTCATCGCGAAGCAGGATCCCGCGCGGATCAAGGACATCTTGGCGCATATGATCCCCGCCAACGCCAGGGTCGTCACTGTGGCTCCGGGAGGAGAATTCGAACAGCGAGAGCCCTGGTACCAAACGCCTTACCGGGTCACGCCGTTGGGCGAGGCCCGGCTTGGTGCCTGGGGCGCGATGAAACCGGACCCGGAATTGGCGCTGCCCGCTCCGAACCCGTTCATTCCCGAACAATTGAAACTGTTGAAGGCCAAGTCCGTGGCCCATAAGCCGGAAGTGATCCTCCATGGCGACGGGTTCGAAATCTGGCATCAACAGGATGTCCAGTTCGAGGTTCCGAAGGCGGAGATATTTTGGGGTATGACCTCTCCCAATGTCGGTGACGGGCCGCGTGATCGGATGCTCGCCTCCTTATGGACGGATCTCGCCAACGACGCATTGAATCCGCATGTCTACCCCGCGGAACTTGCCGGCTTGCACTACAACCTGGGTGTCGGCAGAACCGGGTTCGCGATCAACGTGGGTGGGTTCAACGACAAGGAGGCCCGTCTATTGTCGCTCGTGTTGGATACCTTTCTGAATCTGAAGGTCGATGACGAGCGTTTTGCGGTCATCAAGGAACGGGCGCTTGAGTCTCTTCGCAATCAGGCCTTGGATAAGCCGTTCATTCAGGCCGGTCGTTATCTGCCGGAACTGCTGGTGCATGACGTTTGGGGAGCCGATTCCCTGCTCGCCGTGTTGGAAGGAATTTCGGCCGACGATTTGCGTGCCTATATTCCGAAGGCGCGCTCCGGACTCTATGTGAGATCACTCATACATGGAAATATCGCGCTCAAGGATGCGCGGGCCCTGTCCCAAGAGATGCTCGACAAGATTTTTCAGAACGCAAACCCCGTACAACCCGTGGAGCGCGAAGTGGTTCATCTGGATCCGGGGCATGAATACGCCTTCAGGCGTGCCGTGGATAACGACGATTCCGCGATTTCGGTCTACTACCAGGGCGAACGGGACGATATCGCCCAAGAGGCGCGGATGGCGTTGCTCCACCAGTTCATACGGGCGCCGTTTTTCAATCAGTTGCGAACGGAGCAGCAGCTGGGTTACGTAGTGTATAGTGGTCAGGCAGTCTTTGACCGGGTGCCGGGGATCACCTTCGTAGTGCAGTCGCCGAAGCTTTCGCCCGACGATCTGCTGACGCACATAGACCGCTTCTTGGCCGGTTTTTCCGCCCGGATCGAATCCATGGACCCGGCCGAGTTCGAACAAGGCCGTAGCGGCCTGTTGTCGACCATCGAAAAGCGCGCTACCAGGCTGTCCGAACGCACGCACCGTTATCTCGGCGATCTCTCGCTCAAGTATTTGGACTTCGATCATCGTGAACGGCTCGCCGATGCGGTTCGCGGCATCGATCAGAAGACCTTGGCCGAATTCGCGAAGGCGCTCCTGACGCCCGATGACAAGAAACGTCTTCTTGTCGAGATGTACGGCAACCCTTATCACGACCTTTCCCAGCGTTGGGTACTCGGCTCGGGGCGTGTCTTCGTCGCCGACGGCGAGGTGTTTCGCCGGTCACTGCCGGCGTTCATCTTGCCGGAGGTATCTGCGGCCGGCGGACAGTGAGATTCCCGGAGTTGTGACCGTCCGCTCAGATTGACTGCGCAGTTCGTTGCATAGTGGGCGTTCCGGGCCACGTTGGGGCTGCAACCATGGAGCGCAGGGTGATATGAAACGAACGACGCGACCGTCATACGGGATATGCCTGTCGATCTTCATGTGTTTCGCCGGAGCGGCACATGCCGACGCCTACAGCCAGGGTTACGACCATGCCTACAGCGGTGATTACAAGGCCGCGTATTCCGAGTGGATGCCGGCGGCGCGCGCCGGGGACGCGAGGGCGCAGTTCAATCTGGCCTTGTTGTACCACGGCGGCCTGCTCGGACCGGTAGACGAGGCCATGGCGGTTCATTGGTATCGCGAGGCGGCGAAAAACGGGATACCCGAGGCGCAGGAATACCTGGCAGCGGCCTATCGCGAAGGGTGGTTCGGGTTGAGTCAAAATCCGACGCTCGCCCAGTATTGGGAAGACAAACTGAGCGCGAACAAGGGGTTCTAGCGGAGGCCCTTTGGGATGTGAGAAGGGGACGGCTCCGTCGGAGTCGTCCCCTTCGACTTTTTAGCCCGGCAGATTTTCCAGGATGGCGCGGCGGACCGACTCCAGATTCGCGTCAATGGCCTTCAGTGGCGCTTTGCTCTGCTGAATGGCCGTGTCGGGGTCTTTGAGACCGTGGCCCGTCAGCGTACACACCACACGGCTTCCGGCAGGAATCTTTCCTGATTTGATGTCGTGCATGGCGCCTGCCAGCGACGTCGCCGAGGCAGGCTCGCAAAAGATGCCTTCCTTTTCGGTCAACAGCTTCTGAGCGGCTAGGATCTCCTCGTCGGAGAACTCGGCAAACCAGCCGTTCGAATCCTTTTGCGCGGTCCAGGCTTTGTCCCAGCTCTGAGGGTGACCGATACGAATGGCCGTGGCGACAGTCTCCGGATTGTCCACCATCTTGCCGCGCAGGAACGGGGCGGCGCCGCTGGCCTGATAGCCGACCATGGTCGGCCGACTGTTGACGATGCCGTGGTCCTGATATTCGCAGTAACCCATCCAATGCGCAGAGATATTGCCCGCGTTGCCGACCGGAAGGCAGTGATAGTCGGGCGGTGCGCCGAGCTCTTCGATGATCTCGAAGGCGGCGGTCTTCTGACCCTGGAGGCGATAGGGGTTGATCGAGTTGACGATCGTCACCGGAGCCGCGTCGGCAACTTCCTTGACGAGCTGCATGCCGGCATCGAAATTGCCCTTGATCTGGATGACGATGGCGCCGTGCATCATGGCCTGGGCAAGTTTGCCGAGCGCGATCTTGCCGTCGGGGATCAGCACGAAGGCCGTGATCCCGGCGCGGGCCGCATAGGCCGCCGCGGATGCGGAGGTGTTGCCCGTCGAGGCGCAGATGATCGCCTGGCTGCCGTCCTCGACGGCCTTGGTGACCGCCATGGTCATGCCGCGATCCTTGAAGGACCCCGTAGGGTTCAGACCTTCGTATTTGATGTAGATCTCGACGTCGGAATCGAGCAGCTTGGGAATGTTGTTCAGTTTGATGAGGGGCGTGTTCCCTTCACCCAGGCTGATGATGCGGGTGTCATCGCTGACAGGCAGACGATCCCGGTATTTCTCGATG
Source organism: Gammaproteobacteria bacterium (assembly GCA_016124415.1). Lineage (GTDB taxonomy): Bacteria > Pseudomonadota > Gammaproteobacteria > SZUA-140 > SZUA-140 > RI-283. The sequence continues at coordinate 11,008 of WGNS01000075.1, forward strand.
AGACCGGTGTATCTCGGTCTGAATGGCATAGCGTACTCCTCGAAGGTTCGATATTTGTTTAATTCAGCGTTTCGATGCGGATGCGGGTGACGTGTCCGCGGATGGACTCCAGCGCCTCGATTCGGCGGATCGCCTCGTCCATCTGCGCCTCCCGGACGCGATGAGTCAGCATGACGACCGGCAGCGCTTCGTCGTCGTCCATCGGCGGCTTTTGCATCATGGCCTCGATACTGATGCCCTGATCAGCAAGAATGCGCGTTACGCCGGCCAGCACGCCGGGACGGTCTTCGGCCTGCATACGCAGGTAATACGCCGTTTCGACCTCCGCCATCGGCAGGATGGGTGTATCGGCGAGCGCATCGGCCTGGAAGGCGAGATGCGGCACGCGATTGCCCGGATCGGTGGTGAGCGCTCTGACGACGTCGATGATGTCTGCGACGACCGCCGAGGCCGTCGGATTGCGACCCGCGCCCGCTCCGTAATAAAGCGTGGGCCCGACGGCATCGCCGTGAACCAGGACGGCGTTCATGACGCCGTCGACGTTGGCGATCAGGCGACGGTTCGGGATCAGCGTCGGGTGAACACGCAGTTCAATGCCTGCGGCGGTGCGCTTGGTCAGTCCGAGATGTTTGATACGGTAGCCGAAGTCCTCGGCGTAGCGTACATCGATGCTCTCGATGCGCCCGATGCCTTCGTTGTAGACCTTGTCGAACTGAAGCGGGATGCCGAAAGCGATGGAGGCGAGGATCGTGAGCTTGTGGGCGGCGTCGATGCCCTCGACGTCGAAGGTCGGATCGGCTTCGGCGTAGCCGAGCGCCTGGGCCTCCGCCAGGACGTCCGCAAAGTCGCGTCCTTTGTCGCGCATCTCGGTCAGGATGAAGTTGCCGGTGCCGTTGATGATGCCGGCGACCCAGTCGATATGGTTGCCTGCGAGGCCTTCACGAATGGCCTTGATGATCGGGATGCCGCCTGCAACGGCCGCCTCGAAGGCCACCGTGACGCCTTTTTTCTGTGCCGCGGCGAAGATCTCGTTGCCGTGCAGCGCGATCAGGGCCTTGTTGGCGGTCACGACGTGTTTGCCGTTCTCGATGGCCTTGAGCGTCAGCTCCCTGGCCGGTTCGTAGCCGCCGATCAGTTCCACGACGACGTCGATGTCCGGATTTTCGACGATGGCCCAGGCGTCCTTCAGAACGGTCATACCGTCGGTGTCGACATCGGCGGTTGGCGGTTCACGGGTGGCGGCGTGGGTCACCACGATTTCGCGACCGGCCCGGCGCGTGATCTCTTTCCGGTTGCCGGACAGGACGTTGGCGACACCGCCTCCGACAGTTCCAAGGCCCAGGAGGCCGATTTTGACCGCGTTCAAAAGCATTTCCTCTTAATCGTTTTGTGCTTCAGGATGCCCGACACGCCGATGAGGCGCCCTTGGGAGGCCCTAGGGCCTGTTAACACTCATTCGGTCGCCGCTGTTGCGGCTAAAAAGCCGCCAATCTAGGCGCGAGAAGCGTGGTTTGGTTATTCCAAATGAGCGCCGAGCAACGACGAGTGGCGGCATTTTAGCCACAACCCGAAGGGCTGGGGCCATTTTTCCGTCCAGCAGCGTTATCGGTCGTTTATGTAGA
>WGNS01000070.1 GCA_016124415.1 Gammaproteobacteria bacterium
GATGCCGAACAAATGGATATGGGATACCCGCACAAGGCTCTGGATCGATGCGCCGGTATCCGTGCGTGTGAGTTCCTTGACCTTGTCATAACTTGTCAGAGGCGGCAGGCCCAGGCCGGCGGCCTCCGAGTGGCACATGATGCAGTAGTTGTCGAGAATGGGTTTTACATCTTTTTCGTAGTCGGGCTGAGTCGCGCCGTGTTCGATCCAATCGTTGATGGTCTTGCCTGCCTCGGGACTCGGCAGGTTGCCGGCCATAGGCCCGTTAATCGCAGCGCCCAGCCGGGTTTGCTGGTGCTGGCCGTAATACGCGATACGCACGTCTTCCACCGAAAGCCCCGGTTTGCCGTCCAGCCCCTGATGGGTGAAATACAGATAAAGTGAAGCGAAGAGGTATCCCGTAGCGATCGCCAGGAGCAGCATGGAGTCGAGGATTTTCTCACTGACTGAAGCGTCGCTGAAGCGTCTGTAGCGCGGCATGGCGTGGGTCCATTCAAAGTGTGGTGGGTGGTCGGGCGTACAATAGGAAATCCCTGCCGCCATTGCAAGTCGAAAAAGGGGACGGAAACACTGTGATATAATGCGGTTTATTGCCGGGGAAGGGCGAAACCCGGTTAGTTGCCCAAGGATATGGATTTCATCCAAGTGAGTCCGAGCATATAGTGTTCCAGCCGACCGCACCGTATTTTTTTCCGTATAGGGCCTTTCTTTTGGGGGCAGGCTGGCTCGTGGCGGGTATCTTCTCCTCCGGTCCCGCATGCGCGCGCGAATTGCCCCTTAAGCTCGAGGTTGTCCAGACAGGGATTTACGAGGTCGGTTACACGGCGCTCGGCTTATCGGTGCCGGTGCCGAGTCAGGGCTTGCAGCTCAGCAGACAGGGGCTACCCGTCGCGATCCAGTTAGAGGACGGTGGTGACGGGGTTTTCGGTCCCGGCGATACGATCCGATTTTACGGGCGTGCGGTGTCTCGTTCCGACAGGCTATACAAATACACCGGTACCGCGGTATATCGCCTGGAACAATTGCCGGCAGGCCAGCAGGGCCTGCGTATGTCGGTGGAACAAGATGCGGTTTGCCCGTGTCAGTCGCCGGTCTCGTTTCGAGATACCCTTCACGCTGAAGAGAACAGGATCTATTGGCAGCAGTTGCCGAACGGAGATGGGGTGGATCACTGGTTCTGGAGCGGAGAACTCCGGGTAGGAAGCCTCAAAACATTCACCGTGACGCCGCCTGGCTTGGTCGCCGGTACGGCGGCGATTCGCGTCCATTTGCATGGCAGCACTTCGGGTTCACATCTGACCCGAATTTCGGTCAACGGCAACGTTGCAGGCGATTTTTTGTGGCCTACGGGTGATGGAGCGGTACCTCATACGATTACGGTTCAATTGCCGTCCGGTCTGCTGACTTCCGGCCAGAATACGGTCACGGTCGAGAGCCGCAATGCGGGCGCTACGACGGACGGCATCTATGTCGATTGGATTGAACTCGACTATGACCGGGCTTATTCCGCCGTCAACGAGGAATTGTCTTTTTCCGTAGCCGGGTCCGGCGCCCAGGAAGTCGTGGTACAAGGCTTTGCCGATCCGTGGTCGGTCAAGAGTTACGATTTGTCGGATCCGGAAAGGCCGAGGCCGCTCGTTTCCGGGGACGCCACCTTTCTGATCGATCCGGCCGGGACTCCGGGCCCGTTCATAGCGGTGGCTTCGAACGCCGTACTTCATCCTGTGGTGGATGCTTTTTCGCCGGATACATTGCGTTCTTCAAACAACGGCGCCGACTATATCATCATTACCGATCCGACCCTTTCGGCGGCGGTGGAGCCGCTTAGAGCACGTCGGGAGGCGCAGGGACTCCGTTCCAGAGTCGTGGAGATGGGTTCTATCTACGACGAATTCGCCGATGGGTACGCGGATCCGGATGCGATCAAGGCCTTTCTGACCTACGCCTACGATCATTGGCAATCTCCGCGGCCCCGATACGTCCTCATGCTCGGTGACGCGAATTTCGACTATCGAGACTACTTCGGTAATCACGAACCCAGTCTCGTGCCAGTGCATTTGATCGAGACGCCGGGGTTCGGCGAAGTCCCGAGTGACAATTGGTTCGTGACCGTCTCGGGCGGCGACCCATATCCCGATATGTGGATAGGACGTATCCCCGCGAGTACCCCGGCCGAGGTCACCATGGTCGTGGACAAGATCATTCAGTATGAGATGGGTATGGGGGGGGAGTGGCCGCACAGGATCATCGTCGCGAGCGGAGACAACAAACCTCAGTTTCCCCATAGCCAGCAGCGATTCGTCGACGGCACCAATCATTGGTTGTCGTTAATGCCGGCCGGTTACGACGTCGTCAGCATTGCGCCGAGCGCCGTGGATGTAAGCCAATACATCAATCTGCGCGGTTCATTCACGCAGACGCTGAACGGTGTCGGCGTCGGTTTCGTATCCTATTTCGGTCACGGCGCGGTCGACGCCTGGCTGGCCTCGGACACTAACGGGATATACAGCAGCGATGCGCTTGAGTTGTTGAGGTCCGCCGATATTTCGTCGCTGGAAAATGTCCGCGGCTATCCGTTCGTGGCGGCGTTCAATTGTCTAAACGGCCTGTTTTCGCTGCCGGCACGCATGCGCAGTGTCAACGCCTCAGGGCAAGAGGTCATGAACAAATCTCTGGTGTCGCTTGCTGAGGCTCTGATGTTCCTGCCCGGAAAGGGGGCCATTGGAATGATGGCGGCGACGTCGCTGGCGTATTCGAGCGAACAGGTCACGATCGGCGACGCCTTGTTCGAACGTATGTTCGACGATAGCCAGTCGCAGAAAATTCTCGGTGAGATCGTGGGCCTCGCTAAAGTCCAGGCGGTTCGCGACCAGGGTGTAGACCCGCAAAACCTCGACATCATGACCTTGATCGGCGACCCGGCGATGCGACTGGCGATTCGCGGCAATTCCGTGGCTGCCGCGTCAGGCGCTGGGTCGGGTGACGCCGGTGGCGGCGGTGTTCTGGGTGGAGGTGCTTTCGTCTTGGTGTGGGCGGCCCGCCGGTTCCGCCGGCGCAGCGATAAGGCATATTAGGCTAAGGCTAGGTTTCCCCGCCATAAGGCAAATAGGCCAGATCGGTTTTGGCCGCCATGATGAAGTCGTTGCGATGGAGTCCGCGTATTTTGTGTGACCACCAGGTTACGGTGACCTGACCCCATTCGGTCAACAAAGCCGGATGGTGCCCTTCAGCCTCGGCGATTTCTCCGACGGCATTCGTGAAGGCGATGGCCTCCAAGAAATTCTTGAAACGGTAGACGCGTTCGATGCGCTTGATGCCGTCTCGTTCGACGATCGTCCATTCGGGGACCTGGGGGCTCAGTTCAGCGACTTCCGTATCGGTGACGGTCGGTGCGTCGCGTCGGCAGGCCTCGCAGCGATGTTTCGCGAGTGTTTCAGTCATTGTCAGCTCCCTCCGTTCATGTGAGCGTATTGCGAGGAGGCGTGTGCACGGCCAGGACATCACAAGGCGCATGAGCAAGGACCGCCGTGGCAGTCGAGCCAAGCAGGCGTTCCAGTCCACGCCGGCCTCGTGCGCCGAGGATCAGCAGGTCGCATCCAAGTTCTTCGGCGAGTTGAATGATCTCGCTTTTGGGGGTGCCCAGACGGACTTCCAGGCGTGGGGGCGGTTCTCTTTGAACGCCCGCCGCGACGCGTTTGAGTGACTCGTTGGCGCTTTGTATCAAGGCCTCTTCGTCAAGCATCAACGCAGGGGCGGGCGATAGATCGTCCGGAAAACCTAGCGGGGGCAGATAATCGACAATATGAACGAGGGTTAAGCGGCCTTTCCCGGGTTCGAACATATCCAGCGCGCGCTTTATCAGCGACTCGGTTGCCGGAGAAAAGTCCACGGCAACCAATATGTTGCTGTATAACGACATCGTGACTCCCCCTTTCGAAAATACGGAGCGTGTCTATAGTCTGCGCCCGTGACCGCGTTCTTGTCACGCCCTACGCCGCGATCGCGGCCTCTCAGAGGCTCAGTGCGACCTCGTTGCTGTGTCCGTCCCGGATGCGGAATCCGCGCATTTCCAGCACTCCTTTGGTGTTCAGCGACACGATCAGATAGAGGGCTTCCGGATAGCCGGCGTCGGCGATATCGATCACGGACGGCGCGGCGCTGCTGGTCGGGTGGGAGTGATAGATCGCGAACAGCTCTTGTTCCCGTTCCCGCATCTGGCGCATAGCGTCGATCTGATGGCTCGGGTCCATGCGATAACGATGCGCGGCGTCCTCCGCGCAGTTGGCGATCGGATAACAGCAAAGGGATTTGTCCACCCCGATCGCGATCAGGCCGCAGACTTCAGCCGACGGCGAACCCTGGACGTGGGTCAGGATCAGGTTGACCAGTTGGCGGGGCAGTTGAACGGATTTCATGGCGTAATCAGAGGTTCCTAGTCGTTTCCCATGTATTGACCGTGCACGATACGATCGTGGCCGCTGAGGTCGTGATGCGTCAAGACATTATGGTAGCCCAGCGACGCCATGAATTCGACCAGCCGCGCGGACTGCCCGGGGCCGTGTTCCATGATCAGGTGTCCGCCGGGAGGGAGATGGTTCAGCGCGTCCTCGGCGATACGTTCGAGATCCTCGAAACCCGACCGTCCCGAGATGAGCGCCTGATAGGGCTCGTGCGCCAGTACTTCGGGCTCGAGACGGGGATCGCCCTCCGCGACGTAGGGCGGGTTGGCGAGCACGATATCGAAGGTTTCTCCGGGTAGGGCGTCGAACCAATTCGAGTGCAGGATGCGGACGTTCCGGATACCGTGATCCTCGGCGTTGCGGCGAGCGACCTCGAGTGCCGCAGCCGACGTATCGACGGCCGTCACCCGGCAACGGGGTCTTTCGTCGGCAATCGCGAGCGCGATCGCGCCGGATCCGGTGCCCAGATCGATGATCCGCATCGCCGAATCGGCAGGAATCAGGCTCAGCGCCAGCGCGACGAGTTCTTCAGTCTCGGGTCTGGGGATCAAGGTTTCCGGGCTGACACGCAGGTTCAGCGACCAGAATTCGCGTTCTCCGGTCAGGTAGGCGACCGGAACACCCATACGGCGTCGACGCAATAAACGTCCGTAACGCCAAGCCTCGGGTCGGGCTAGGGCTTGGTCGGGTCGGGCGAACAGCCGGCTGCGTGGGCATGCGAGGGCGTGGCAGAGAAGGACCTCGCAATCGAGGCGTGGGCTTGAGCTGGCGCCCGCCAGATAACGGGTGCCGCGATTGAGCGCCTCGGCGATCGTGACCATGGGCGAGAGAGGCGGCGGGTTACGCCTCTTCGGCCAGCAGGGCGAGCTGATCCGCCTGGTATTCGTTGATCAACGGATCGATGACCAGATCGAGATCGCCTTCCATGATTTCATCGAGCTTGTAGAGCGTCAGGTTGATCCGGTGGTCGGTCATGCGGCCCTGGGGGAAATTGTAGGTCCGGATACGCTCGGAGCGGTCGCCACTGCCGACCAGTTGTCTACGTTGCTGGGCCGTTTCGGCTTGTTGCGCCTGGCGGGCCGAATCCATGAGCCGTGCCTGCAGCAGCGACATGGCTCGGGCGCGGTTTTTGTGCTGGGAACGCTCGTCCTGGCATTCGATGACGATGCCTGAAGGCAGGTGCGTGATCCGGATGGCGGAATCCGTCTTGTTGACGTGCTGTCCACCGGCGCCGGAGGCGCGGAAGGTGTCGACCTTGAGGTCGGCGGGATTGATCTCGATCTGTTCGATCTCGTTGGCCTCGGGCAGGATCGCGACCGTACATGCGGAAGTGTGGATTCGGCCCTGGGATTCCGTGACGGGAACGCGTTGGACACGATGCGCTCCGGACTCGAACTTGAGTCTGGAGTAAGCCCCGTGACCGATGACCCTGGCGATGATTTCCTTGTAGCCGCCATGCTCGCCGGGGCTGTTGCTGACCACTTCGATCTGCCAGCGCCGCGATTCCGCATACAGCGAATACATGCGGAAGAGGTCTCCGGAGAACAGCGCCGCTTCATCGCCGCCGGTTCCGGCCCGGATTTCCAGGAAGATATTGGCCTCGTCGTTGGGATCGGTCGGGATCAGCATGCGCAGGATCTCGTCGGTCAACGTTTCCCGACGCGCTTCGAGGTCTTCGATTTCCGATTCCGCCAGGGCGCGGAGTTCGACATCGCCGCCTTGGGCCATCTCGTGAGCCTCGGCCAGATCGGCACCCGCCTCTACATAAGCCGAGTAGGCGGCCGCGATCGGATCGATTTGGGCGTATTCGCGCGAAAGGTTCTTGAAGCGATCCTGAGCGGCGATCGTCGATGCGTCGGAAAGTAAGGCTTCGAGTTCTTTGTGGCGATCGGCGAGTGTCTCGAGCTTTCTCTCAATCGAGGGCTTCATTCCTTGTTGCCCTTGATCCCCAGGATTTCACGGGCCGAATCGAGCAAGTCGGTCCGCCCCTCGAAACCGGCGCGTCGCATCTGCACCGTCGGGGTATGGGTGATCTTATTGGTGATGGCGCGGACGAGTTGGGCCATGACGGTATCGACGTCCTGTCCCGTCGCAAGCATGCGGCGGGCCTGATCGAGCTGCTGCTCGCAAATCTCGGAGACCATGTCGCGGTAGTATCGAATGGTGGCCACGGAGTCGAGCGACTGCAACCAGCCCATGAATCGGGCGGCCTGCGCCTCGATGATTTCTTCGGCTTGCAGAGCGGCTTCCTGGCGCGACTTGAGACCTTCGTCGATGATCTCCTGAAGATCGTCGACCGTGTATAGATAGGCGTCGTTGAGTTCGCTGACCTCGGGTTCTATGTCTCTGGGGACGGCGATGTCGACCATGAGCATCGGTCGGTGCTTGCGCATCTTGATCGCGCGTTCGACCGCGCCTTTGCCGAGGATGGGCAGGGGGCTTGCCGTCGAGGAGATCACGATGTCCGCCCGATGCAGGTAGTCCGGGATCTCCTGAAGGGTAATGGCAAGACCATTGACCTCGTTCACGAGCGTCTCGGCCCTGGCGAGGGTCCGGTTGGCGATGATGAGGTCCTCGATACCGTTCTCGCGAAGGTGGCGGGCCACGAGTTCGATGGTCTCGCCGGCCCCGATCAGCAGACCCGTATGTCCCGACAGAGTGCTGAAAATCTGTTTCGAGAGACTGACGGCGGCGAAGGCGACCGAGACCGGACTCGATCCGATAGCGGTGTCGGTACGAACCTGCTTTGCGACCTGAAAGGTATGCTCAAAGAGGCGGTTCAGGCATTGCCCCATGGTGCCGGCCTGTTTGGCGGCCATATAGGCGTCTTTGATCTGGCCGAGGATCTGCGGTTCGCCCAGAATCATCGAGTCCAGGCCACTGGCCACGCGCAGCAGGTGCTGAACGGCACTACGGTCCGGATGGGTATAAAGATAGGGTTCCACTTCCTTCGGATTTAGATGGTGAAAGTGATGGAACCAGTCGATGACGTTGTCGCGTTTGTCCTGGTCATCGCTGCTGCAACAGAACATTTCGGTGCGGTTACAGGTCGAAAGAATCGCCGCTTCACTTATGCCGGTATCGGTCGTTAGTTGTTGTAGAATGCCGTGAAGCTCGTCGGCGGGGAACGAAACACGCTCTCGAACGGAGACCGGGGCCGTCTTGTGGTTGAGTCCGATAGCCAGAATGGACATCAGGAAAACCTCCGGACATTTGACGACGCCTCAGTCGGGCCCTTATGGGGGCGACTGTCGAGCGAGAAAAGAATGGCGTTTTTTATTGTCAATGAACCTGTTCCCGTTGGCCGTTATGATATGGACGCGCCTTTCGAGGACGCGTCCAAATATTATCCGGCTAAATATAGCAAATTTGATACAGTGTTAGCACCTGGACGTTTTGATTCGGGTGCCGGGTTCCCGGGGGACGCCGATAATGAGGAGTCCGCCGGGGAGCAAAGTATTTCCGGTCCCACCTGGGACCTGAACTAAGTGATGATTCCCAGTGTCTTTTTTACGTTGTCGGTTGTATTGGGGTGACCGGGCCCGATACACGTGTATCGACTGCGATTTGGGATGCGTCAAGGTCAAATTTGAGGGCTGTTGATCAGTGAAGAGGCTAATAAGATTCGGGTGGATCCTCCTGTGCATCGGGCTGCTGCCCGCGTGTTCGACCGTCCCGGCGACGCACGCGAGCGGGACCGATGAGACCGAAGCCGTTCAGAACGACGACGGCGATTGGGTCAGTGAGGACGAGTACCTGGACGACTCGACCGCGAATTTACCGACCATTTCTCTAAGCGAGTCGATCCTGTATCGCTTTTTGGTCTCCGAAATGGCGATCAACGACCGTTATTTCGACCTCGCGGCCGGTCAATTGATCTCGCTCGCTCGGGAAACCAACGATCCGCGCCTGATCCGGCGCGCCGCGAGGGTGGCGGTTCTCGCTCAAGATAATCAGTTGTTGCTGCAGATCACGACGCGTTGGCTCGAACAGTCTCCGGATGACGTCGAGGCGCGTAGGCTGGACATCGTCGCCCAATTGCGCGTGGACAATGTGGATCAGGCCCTGAGCGACCTGGAGTCGCTGGCGTCCGAAAACGACCGGGCGGTGCCGGTGAATCACTATCGGTGGTTGACGGCGTTACTGCCGCAAGGTGCGGCGATGTCGGCGGCCGAGGACATGATGGATCGCTACAGCAAAAAACATCCGGAAGACGTCGGGATGCTGTTCGCCTACGCGCACGTCGCGTCCCGCCTGGGGCACCTCGATCTTGCCCTGATCGCGACAGACCAGATTCTGGTTCAGCATCCGGAGTTACTGGACGCGGCCATTATGAAGGTGCGCGTGTTGCAGATGGAGGGCAAGAACGTCGATGCCGTTCGCTATTTGCAAGGATATGTGGATCGTAATCCGGACGCCACGTCCGCTCGCTTGATGCTGGCCCGGCTGTTGATGACGGGCAACCTCCTTGAGGAGGCGCTTACGCAGTTCGAGGAGTTGAACCGGCGCAAACCTGGCGATGAAGACGTCCTGTTCGCTCTCGCCGTCATCAATCTGCAATTGGAAAGATTGGAGCAGGGTGAACGCTATCTCCGTGTCCTTCAGGCGCAGGGGCAGCGCGAAGACGATGTGGCTTACTATCTTGGCCGCATCGCCGAATTGCGGGGTGAGTCGGATAAGGCGATTCAGTACTACAGCCAGGTAGGACAGGGGCCTAACTACCCGGAGTCGAGGATTCGACTTGCCTTGTTGTTGGATCAGACGGGCAAGGTCGACGAGGCATTGGCCGAGGTGAGAGGGCTCAGAGAGCAGCTTCCGAGCGACGCGAGGAGGCTTTATATCGTCGAGGCGTCCATTCTCGGTGACGCGGGCAGAAAGGACGACGTGCTGGCGCTATACGAAGATGCGCTCAGAATGTTCCCGCACGATCCCAAGCTGCTTTACGCCCGCGCCATGTACGCCGAGGAAATCGACCGCCTCGACATCCTGGAACAGGACCTCAAGGCGATCATCGCTACCGATCCGAACAATGTGAATGCGTTGAATTCGCTGGGGTATACCCTAGCCGATCGTACCGATCGCTACGAGGAGGCCTACGGCTATATCAAGCGCGCCTACGATCGCGACGCTCACAACAATGCGATACTGGACAGCATGGGATGGGTCTTGTTCAAGCTCGGCCGGGTCGAGGAGGGCATTCCTTATCTGCGTAAGTCCATGGACCTCAAGGCCGATCACGAGGTTGCCGCCCACCTGGGCGAGGCCTTATGGGTCAACGGTCAGCAGGATGAAGCCGTTTCCGCCTGGGACAACGGCCTGAAGATCTTTCCCAACGACCCCCTGATTCTACAGGTAAAGAAGCGCTTCAAGCCGGACGCTCAGTAAGAGGAGGGGCGTCCGGGTTGTGAGCGCGCGTCTTATTCCGCTCTTTTTGGCGCTGCTGTTCCTGACGGCCTGTTCGTCGCTCGAACCTCGGCCTGCCAATGACGGTGAGGCGGCCGCCAAATGGAAGCTGAGGAGCGAACGGATCGCTCTGATTCGCGATTGGGCGCTTTCGGGGCGTGCCGTCGTCAAGAACGGCCGCAAGTCCTGGCATTTCGGCGTGTATTGGCGTACTTCTCCGGGCGGCTATTCAATCGAACTGAAGACGCCTCTGGGACAGGGCGTTGCCAGGCTCCAGTCGGACGCGACCGGCGCCGAGCTCCGGATTCCCGACGAACCGACGCTGCGATCGGACGATGCCCGGACGCTGTTGGCCCGCCGTTTCGGCTGGCAGCTACCCACCACGCTCATGAATCGATGGGTACTGGGGTTGCCTGCATTGGGGACGGAGGAGGTCCCGATCGTCGATGACAGCGGCGCCGCGATGGAAATCAGGGAGGCCGGCTGGGATATCACCTACAGGCGCTATGCCGAATGGGCCGGTTATCGCCTACCTGCAATGATCGTGATGAATCAGGGGGAAACGGAAGTGAAGGTCGTGATCGACGAGTGGATGGTCGACGGGTAAGCCGGCGGTCCCTTCAATCATCGAGTAGGGACCGCCGACCACTAGAGAGGCGGGATTACTTGATCTTGGCCTCTTTGTAGATCACGTGTTTGCGGACGACGGGATCGAATTTCTTGATCTCCATCTTGCCGGGCATGGTCCGCTTGTTCTTGTCGGTCGTATAGAAGTGACCGGTGCCGGCACTGGATACGAGTCTGATCTTATCGCGCATGATTGGGTCCTCTGAACTTATACCTTGATGCCGCGCTTGCGCATATCGGCGAGGGTGTCTTCGATGCCGTTCTTATCGATGATACGCATGCCTTTGGCGCTGACGCGCAGGCGAACCCAGCGGTTCTCCTTCTCCACCCAAAAACGATGGTAGCTGAGATTGGGCAAAAAGCGCCGCCTCGTCTTGTTATTGGCATGGGAAACGTTGTTTCCAACCATGGGCCGTTTCCCCGTTACCTGGCAAACCCGGGACATCTCAAACCTCCAGAAATCGAAAATCGAATAAAGTTCGCCTTTATACCAGACCCCGCGGCTCGTGGCAAATGGGAATCGCATGTAATCATGGATAAACGGGCCCGTTGTTCCGTGCCCGGGCGCAATTGTGACAATAATGTACAGATTGTGGTAGTATGGTCCGAATTGCCCTTTGGAAATCTACGAGGTAACTGTCATGCTGCTGGATCGCATCGAGTGTCGTTTGGACCCGAGAATCAAGACGGAAGTTGAAATCAGCTACTATATTCCCACTATGCAAGGACATCATGAGATCCGCAAGGGCACGTTGACTGAGCTCGGCGAGGGTGGCGCCCGGCTTTTGTTGGACCAGCCTCATCGCGTCGATGCGCGTCTCTTTGTCACCGGTATTTACGACGCGCAGGATCCGGTCGAGTGCGACGTCCGTTGGATCCGTAAGGCTTCGTCATCCAACAGTTATATCGTCGGGGTAGCGTTCTCCGACTAAAGCCGCTCACAAAGCGGCCCCGCGTCGTGGGGCTGCTTTGTCTCTCCTTGTCCTGTTCGTCTCTTCGCGATGCGTCAGCTCGCGTCACGCTCCGGAGGATAGGGGTAGATCATGTCGAGCGGCAGACTGTGTCCCGCCGATTGCACGATTCGGACGTGATCTCTTCGGAACTGTCCCGCGTTCAGCAAACCGCATGAGTGTGCCAGGGTATTGACCTCCTGATTGATCCACCTCGCGTAGTTGGCCACCCTTTCCGCCTTGTCTTCCACATCCAGGCCCTTCTGGAGCCGGGGGTCCTGAGTCGTGACGCCGGTTGGACAGGTATCCAGGTGACACTGCTGGGCCTGAATGCATCCTAGAGAGAACATGAAGCCGCGGGCCGTAGCGGCCAGGTCGGCGCCCATACATAGCGCCCACGCCACTTTGGCGGACGTTATGAGCTTGCCCGACGCATTGACGCGAATCCGTTTCTTGAGGCCGGCTTCAATCAGCGTATCCACGAGGATCGGAAGTGATTCCGTGAGCGGCAGGCCGACATGGTCGGCAAGGACTTGCGGCGCCGCTCCCGATCCGCCTTCCCCGCCATCGATGCTGATGAAATCAGGGGCGGCGTCGGCGCCCCGCTTCAAAATGGCTTCGCAGAGCATCTCGGGAAAATGGCGGCTGCTGACTACGGTTTTGATCCCGACGGGAAGACCTGTGATGTCACGAATGTGTTCGATCATGTCCAGGAGGTCATCCGGCGTATGGATCTCGGCGTGACGATTCGGACTCAGGGAAGACTGGTGGATCGGGATGCCGCGAATGCGCGCGACTTCCTCTGTGACCTTGCAGGCCGGCAGTACGCCGCCATGCCCGGGTTTCGCACCTTGAGAGATCTTGATCTCGAAGGCCTTTACCGATTCAGCCACCTCCCGAAGCCTCTGTCCGGACAGATTTCCGTCAAGGTCCCGGACACCGTATTTGGCGGTGCCGATCTGAAAGATCAGGTCGCAGTTGCCCTCGAGGTGGTAGGGCGACAACCCTCCCTCGCCGGTATTGAGCCATACGCCGGCCTTGCCCGCTCCCCGCGACAGAGCGCGGATTGCCGGGGCCGAGAGCGCGCCGTAACTCATGGCTGAAATGTTGACGAGATTGCATACGGTCATCGGATGATCGCATTGCGGACCGATGACCAGAGGCGGTATGGGACAGTGCTCGCTCTCCAGGATCGGGTAGGGGGAATTGATGAAAATGATCGATCCCGGCTCACGCAAGTCGTTGGTGGAGCCGAAGCCGACGAGATCCCCTTCATTTTTCGCCGCACGATAGACCCAGTTTCGGGTGGCCCGGTTGAAAGGCAGTTCCTGGCGGTCGTGGGCGAAAAAGTACTGCCGGAAGTAAGTGCCTTGTTTCTCGAGAAAGTAACGTATGCGCCCGATGACCGGGAAGTTTCTGAGGATGGCGTGTTTTTTCTGGCGGATGTCGCGAAAGAAGAGAATGCCCAGAAAAAGGACCGTGATGCCGCCCAGCCATCCCATGACGACGATGAGCTCGATGAGCATGTCGTAACTTGATTCCATCTGCACTCCGAGGTGAAGGTGTCTGACCGGTTCTGAACTATACTCGAATCCGCTTCGGAACGTGTTCACTTTACGTGAAGGGGTTCCCTACCTTATCGACAAATAACTTTCGGGGGTCAACCATGTTGGACGACACGGTCATAGAAGATGTTCGCCGGGCGCTGGAAGAGGACATGGGCAGAGGGGATTTAACCGCGGAATTGATTGACGATTCCGTTCGCGCTTGTGCCTATGTCGTCACGCGTGAACCGGCAGTCTTGTGCGGGAGGGCGTGGTTTGACGAGGTCTTCAAGCAACTTCCCGGCGAGGTCTCGATCGAGTGGCTCCATCAGGACGGCGACCTTCTTGCGGCGGATTCCCGGATTTGCATGCTTTCCGGGCCCGCACGAACACTCCTGAGCGGTGAACGCACGGCGCTGAATTTCCTGCAGACCCTGTCCGGAACGGCCACTTTGACGGCTCGTTACGTTGCCGCACTCGAATCGACGACGACCGTCTTGCTTGATACCCGCAAGACCATTCCGGGTCTTCGTCTGGCACAAAAGTATGCCGTCCGCTGCGGGGGAGGACGAAACCACCGGATGGGTCTCTACGACGAAATCCTGATCAAAGAGAACCACATCGTCGCCTGCGGCGGTATTTCGCAGGCGATCGCCAAGGCGCGGGCGCTTCATGGGCCGAATATTCCCGTTGAGGTGGAGGTGGAAGGACTTGATGAATTGGCTGAAGCCTTGAGCGGAGGGGCCGATAAGGTGTTATTGGACAACTTCGGCCAAGCCTTGATGGTGCAAGCGGTTGGTTTGCGTGACAAGAGCAGTCCTGGAACGAAGTTGGAGGTGTCAGGCGGTGTCGGATTGTCCGATATCCGGGAGATCGCCCAGACCGGAGTGGATTATATCTCCGTGGGCGCGCTGACCAAAAACCTCCAGGCGGTGGATCTTTCAATGCGGTTTTATTCGGGTTGGGACAAAGTCCCCTAAACGGACTCCGTCGCTATGGGGAGGCCGGAACTGAACGGTGATGAATACGTTATGAGTGCGGTAAAAGACAAACAGAACGGCCTTCCAGTCATTCCTTTTCAACAACCTCCCGGGGCCGAATTGCAGGCGAGCTGCGCACTGCGGGGAGGCGCGCCGGTGACGTTGAGAAACGGCACCGGTCAGGAGGTCAGCGGTATCCTGACCGATATCGATATGACGGCCGCCAAGGCGCACTTCCAGGCTCAAGGGCGTGAAGAGGTCAAAGAGGTTTCATTCGCCGATATCCACTCCATCGTTTCGGCCAAAACCTTCCCGTTCGTACCGAATACCGAGGCCCCTTTGATCTCTTTGGCGCCCCGCGCCTATCGCATCAAGACGCCGGGCGTGAAGGAATCCGCAGGGGATACTCTGGGCTATTGGGTCGATGAGCACGGACTTCTGATCTACCCGTGCGATCCGGCCGGAGAGCGCTATCAATACGCATTTTACCCGGGCAACGTCCTGGTCCAAGAGGACGGAGACGAAGGCTCGTGCGTGCAATTTGAAGTCATCCGTCGTCACCAAAAGAGCTCCCGAACGGTCATCGATAGCTGGGATGCGGTGATCGCAGCCCTGAACAACCCCAAGACCGCGCTCCACGGCTACCGTTTGGGCAATATCTTCGTGCAGGAAGGCATTATCAGCTCGAAGGAACTCGAGGCCGCACTCGAGAGCCAGTCCAAATCGGATGAGCAGATCTATTTGGGCGAGCTGCTCATGACGCGCGGGCTCATTAACGAGGATGATCTGAATTGGGCCCTGGCTCAGGAATTGGGGATTCCCTATGTCGACTTAAGCGCGCTCGAATTCGATCCCAAGATCGTTCAGATGCTGGACGGGGATTTCGTTCGAAAGAATTATCTGGTACCGATTTTCCGTTATCGTCAGCGCCTGATCGTTGCCATGCGCAATCCATTGGATCATGAAGCACTGGATACCTTACGTTTCCAAACCAACCTCGGTATCGAGCCGGTCGTCGCGGCGGGGAACGAGATCGGTCGACTAATCGACCTCTTCTACGCGGACGAATCGACCGACGCGTTGGGGGAGAATCCCGCACCGAAGCTGAACAGCGACGGGGTAATCGACGTCGCCGAAAACGTCGTGGTCAGACTCGTGAATCGGCTGATCGTCGACGCCTACAATCAGCGCGCTTCAGATATCCATATCGAACCCTCACCGGACAAGGGGCGCTGCCTCATCCGGCTGCGCAGGGACGGGGTCCTAAGGGTATATCGCGAGATACCCGCTTCCATGTATTTGCCCTTGGTCGGACGCGTCAAGGTCATGGCCAATATGGATACCTCCGAGCGCCGCAAGCCGCAGGACGGCAAGATCAACTTCAGTCAGTTCGGACCGCTCAATATCGAACTTCGTGTCGCCACCATACCGACCACCGGCAGCCAGGAGGATGTGGTGCTGCGTATCTTGAGCAGCGGCAAGCCGATTCCCTTGCGCCAGTTGGGGCTGACCGAGGAAAACTACGATCTCCTTCAGGAGATGATCAGTCTTCCCTACGGGCTCTTCCTGGTTTGCGGCCCTACCGGTTCGGGCAAGAGCACGACGTTGCACTCGATCATGGGCTATCTCAACAAGCCGGAACGCAAGATCTGGACTGCCGAGGACCCGGTGGAAATCACCCAGAAAGGCCTTCGCCAGGTACAGATCAATCCCAAGATCGGGTTTACCTTCGCCAAGGCCATGCGGACTTTTCTGCGCGCCGACCCGGATGTGATCATGGTGGGCGAGATGCGGGACCGCGAGACCACTGCGATGGGCATCGAGGCGTCCTTGACCGGACATCTCGTGCTGTCGACGCTGCATACCAACAGTTCGGTCGACAGCATCACCCGCTTCTTGGATATGGGGATGGACCCCTTTAACCTTGCCGACGCATTGATCGGTATCCTTGCGCAGCGTCTGGCCCGCCGTTTGTGCAGGCATTGCCGCGAGATCAAGATTATGAACGAGGCCGATCTTCATGCGCTTTCCGAGGAGTATTGCCAGGATCTCATCGACCGCGATACTTCGCCGGAGCAGCGCGCCGCGATTGAGGGTATGGTCGTCAAGGACTGGATCAACCGCTATGCCAACGAGGAAGGCGAGGTCAGGATGTATCGCGCCAGGGGTTGCCCGCGTTGCGAGGAAACCGGTTATGACGGCCGCGTCGCCATCAACGAACTTTTGAAGGCCTCTCCCGCGATCAAGAAGATGATCATCGATCGGGCGCCCGTCAGCGAGTTCCTGCGCGTAGCCATGAGCGAAGGCACGACTCGTACTTTGAAGCAGGACGGTATCGAAAAATGTCTGCAAGGTCTGACCGACATGGCATCGGTGCGGGCCGTCTGTATCAAATAGCCTTTCTCGGGCTTCGAGTTCGGGACAAGGCGGTCCCGAACCGAAGCGCCCAACCTCCCTGTATCCCTAGGAGCCATTTTTGTATCATAGCCCGATTCATTTACAGATCGGGTGACTGATATGACGGCGACACGTATTGAGAAGGATAGTCTGGGCACGCGGGAAGTCCCGGAATCGGCCTGGTACGGCATTCAGACGGCGCGCGCCGTCGATAACTTTCCGATCAGCGGCCGGGCTCCGGACGGCGATTTCGTACGCGCGCACGTCCGGATCAAGCGCGCCGCGGCAGTCGCCAACAATAAGGCCGGCTGGCTGGACGACCAAAAGGCCGGCGCCATCATCGCGGCCTGCGATCGAATCCTCGCGGGCGAGTTTCTCGATCAATTCGTTGTCGACCGCTTCCAGGCCGGCGCCGGCACGAGCCATAACATGAACAGCAACGAGGTCGTCGCGAATCTCGCCAATGTGGCATTGGGCGGACAACGCGGCGATTACAAGCCCGTGCACCCCAACGATCACGTCAATATGGGGCAGAGCACCAACGACACCATCCCGACCGCGATCCGGTTGGCTGCGCTCGCGAAAATGCCCCGTTTGATCGCCGCCGTCGAGGCGATGGCGGCCGCCTACGAGGCCATCGGCGCCGCCGAAGTCGATACCGTCAAGAGTGCCCGCACCCATCTTCAGGATGCGGTGCCGACGACGGTCGGCAGAGAGTTCACGGCTTACGGCTGGACGCTCAGGCGCTGTGCCGCGCGGATCAATGAGACCCGCTCGCCCCTGTGCGAAATCGGTTTGGGCGGTAGCGCGGCAGGCACCGGCCTGAATACCTCTCCCGGGTACGCGGAACGGGTCGCGCTTGAGCTCGCCGGGCTGACCGGAGAACCGATACGGGCGGCGGATGACCTTGCCGCACAGATGCAGTCGATGCGCGACATTCAGAACCTGTCTTCGGCCGTGCGGGACCTTGCCATCGAGCTCACGCGCATTTCGAACGATATGCGCCTGCTGGCCTCAGGCCCACGCACGGGTATCGGAGAGATCTGTCTTCCGGCCGTTCAGCCGGGCTCGAGCATCATGCCGGGCAAGGTCAATCCGGTCATGTTCGAGATGCTCAACATGGTTTGCTATCAGGTGCTGGGCCAAGATGCTGCCATCGCCGCCATGTCCGCGGCGGGTCAATTGGAGCTGAACGTCATGATGCCCGGCATCGGTTCCGCTTTGTTCGACGCCATGGACTGGATCACGAATGCGGTCGAGGCCGCAACCGCCAAGAACCTGAACGGCATCACCGTGGACCGGGAGCGCTGCAAGGCGTTCTTGCATACCAGCGTGGGGTTGGCGACTCTGCTCAATACCCGGATCGGATACGCCGAGGCCGCGGAGATCGCCAAGAGCTCTCAGGCCAGCGGTCGCCCGGTGCGCGACATCGTAGCCGAGAGCGGACTGCTGGATGCCGATGCCTTCGACAGTATCGTGCTGCTCGCCGCCAGGGACGGAAAGATAGAGGATTGATCGTTTCGAAGTAGGAGGCCCGGCCCGCTAGTGCGCGCCGGGTCCGCCATGTTCGGCGGCATGAGAAAGGTAGATCGCAAGGCCGATCAGCGCGATGCCTGCGGCCAGATAAAGCAGATCGATCGCCGTCGCGAATTCCATCGTCGTGGCGTGTTCGAAGTACTTGACGATCAGGATCATCAGGATGACCTTGGCCAGGCGGGCCTTGAGGTCGTCCAAATTGGTGATAAAGAGCACCTTTGAGGCCTTTTCGTCGTTTTCGGCCATGTCGATCTTGCTGATGAAGAGCTCGTAGAGACCCAGCGCGAAGATCAGCATGACCGTGGCCAGCAGATAGCCGTCCACGATCTCGACGATATGCGTGATGGCGCTGCTACGCATGGCGCCTCGGGTAGCGGCATCGAGCGCGGGGGAGGCGTATTCGCCGACATGGATGATCATGTAAAAGGCGTCGACGGTCGCCATGAAGAACATGGCAATGCTGGCCGCGAGGCTCGCAACGACGGCGAGCAGGACCACAAAGCGGCTATCCCATAGCGCGCGTTCAAAGATCAATTCGAGTTTTTTCACACAGTCGCCTTTATTTCTTCGCCGGTTATTATTTCGCGTCGCTTACGGTAGCGATCGCCTGTCGGATTTGCGCGCAGGTCGCGATCGCCTCATCGTCGCGGCCGGCACGGGCCGCATCGATGGCTGCATCAAGCTTGGGTTCGAGCCGTTTCTTGAGTTCCGCCAGTTCGCCGGGGAGTTGGTCCATGGCCGACCTCGCCTGACGGATCGCCCAGGTCACGTTGCGCAACGTGTTGGCCTCGTTCTTCGCCGTTACCGCCGATTCGCGCGCCTGCTCGTAGCGGCGCATGGAAAGATTCCGCTCGGCGTCCCGGACCAGATCCTTGACGTGATTCATGCGCTCGCTCATGAGCTGCGCGGCGGCAACGTCGTCCGCCGCCTGCAATGCCTGGCGGGCGTCGCTCATTTCCTGTGTGGGAGGAAGGCCAACGCAGGATGCCAGCAGCAACAGGGATGAAAGGAAGACAAAAAAGGCATTATTTCGTTTGTTCATATATGCAACGATCCGACTTTTTCGCCTGGGAATGACATTTGGATTTGTATTATCACCGCCACATTCGGGGTGTCAAGGAAAGCGGACAGGGTCGTCAAATTGTTGTTGCGCCGGATTGCTGCTATGTTAACTCCCGTGGCTAATTCAGAAGACGCGATAGAGATAGGGCGTGGTATGCCCGGCCGTCCGCTGATATTCGGCGAGGTCCTGTTTGACCACTTTCCCGACGGGACGGAAGCGCTCGGCGGGGCGCCGGTCAATGTCGCCTGGCATCTTCAGGGTTTCGGTCTTCGTCCGGTCCTGGTCAGCCGTGTGGGCGACGACGAACAAGGCAGGCGGGTCATCGATAAGATGTCCGGCTGGGGGATGGACCTGACCGCTTTGCAGATAGACGATCGCCATTCTACAGGGCAGGTCAGGGTTTCTCTCAGGGACGGGCAGCCGGAATTCGATATCGTGGCCGATCAGGCCTACGATTTCATCGACGGCGAAATGGCCCGCGCCGCTGTCGCGTCCGTAGGTGCCCGTCTTTTTTATCACGGCACCCTGGCACTCAGGAACGACTGTTCCCGGAACGCCTTCTCTTGTCTCTCCGCACTCCCCGAGCTGAAACGTTGCGTCGACGTCAATCTGCGTCCGCCCTGGACGCCGCTTGAGACCGTCCGCGAGGTCCTGGGCGGCGCCTCCTGGGTCAAGGTCAACGATCTCGAATTGCAGGAGATCACCGGATGTGCGCCGGAATCGTTGTCAGAGGGCGCTCATGCGCTCAAGGCGCGTTACGGCCTCGATCAGTTGATCGTCACGCGAGGAGAGGCGGGTGCGTCGCTGTACGTGGGAGACACGGTGCGGCACGGCGCGCCGGTGCCCGTGACCGATCTCAAGGACACCGTCGGCGCCGGTGACGCTTTCAGTTCGGTGGCCCTGCTCGGCCTGGCGCTTGAGTGGAAGCACAGCGATACGCTTGACCGCGCGTTGGAATTCGCGTCGCTCGTATGCGGTATCCGCGGGGCGACGATATCCGACCCCGTGGTCTATCGAAGATGTCTCGAACGGTGGGGGACGTAACGGATGGCGCAGAGCCACCGGCGCGGCCTGTATCTGATCCTCATCACCGTGCACGGTCTTGTGCGCGGGCGGGACATGGAACTCGGTAAGGATGCCGATACTGGCGGGCAGATCAAATACGTTCTGGAATTGGCCAGGGCCCTGGCCGCACAAGACGGGGTCGATCGGGTCGATGTGCTGACGCGGCAGGTCCTGGACGGAAAGGTTGCGCCGGATTACGCCGAACCATTCGAAGAGCTGGCGCCCGGCGCCCGCATCGTGCGCCTCCCATGCGGCCCGCGGCGCTATCTGCGCAAGGAAGTTCTGTGGCCGTATCTCGACAGTTTTGCCGATCAGGCGCTCAAGCACATTCGTCGCGTGGGCCGCATCCCCGACGTCATACACGCCCACTATGCCGACGCAGGGTACGTCGGGCGACGGCTTTGCAGTCTGCTCGAAGTCCCGCTGATCTTCACCGGCCACTCGATGGGCAGGGTCAAGCTGCAGCGTCTCAAGGCCAACGGTATGTCCGACGAGAATATCGAGCGGCAGTACCATATTACCGAACGCATCGAGGCCGAGGAGCGCGCCTTGGACCTCGCGGAACTCGTGATCACGAGCACCAAGCAGGAGGTGGAGGAGCAGTACGGCCTCTACGACAACAATCAGCCGCAACGCATGGTCGTCATGCCGCCCGGGGTCGATCTCAAACGCTTCTATCCGCCGCGCCGCGGCAGGTTCAAGCCCGCTATCTATGAGGAAATCTCGCGTTTTCTCCATAACCCGGAACGACCGATGATTCTGGCGCTGTCGCGCGCGGATCCCCGCAAGAATATCGCGGCGTTGATTCACGCCTATGCCGAAACGCCGGGGCTGCGCGACAAGGCCAATCTCGTCATCATCGCCGGTAACCGGGACGACATTCGTAAGATGGAGAAGGGGCCGAGGCAGGTTCTGACCGAACTGATCATGCTGATGGATCGTTACGATCTCTACGGTCATGTCGCCATTCCCAAGCAGCATGAGGCCCAGGACGTGCCTTATCTCTATCGCATCGCGGCAAAGAGCGGGGGCGTGTTCGTCAACCCGGCCCTGACGGAGCCTTTCGGACTGACGCTGCTCGAAGCCGCGGCGAGCGGTCTGCCTGTCGTCGCCACCGAGGACGGCGGGCCACGGGATATCCTGAATTATTTCAATAACGGGTATTTGATCGATCCGCTCGATGCGAAGCGTATGGGTGAGGTCATTCTCGAC
>WGNS01000071.1 GCA_016124415.1 Gammaproteobacteria bacterium
CGTTAGAATTCACCCACACGATCGCGCGTTGACCCACATTTAATTTGCATTCAATTCCTACCGCGCGGTGAGCGGTCAGGTTATGATGTGTATCTGATGGTGTATGGACATCGGGACATGCAATCAGTGCTGACTCGCAACCTGCTCGGTGCCTGACCCATCGCAACACACGCACCTACTACCAGGCTCAGGAACACTGCCAACACATGGACTGTCACGCGTCACATTGCAGATGGTATATTGTCGGATAGAGTTCAATTCCACCCTGTTCCCAACGATTTCTGGCGAGCATGGGTCCGGCATATGAATGGAATTGCAAGGTTGAACCATGAACAGACAGCGCGCTCTTGAACTGCTTAGCAACTGCAAACCCGAACTGCAGGCCCGCTTCGGGGTAACCCAATTGGCGTTGTTCGGCTCCACTGCCCGCGGCACAGCCGCCAACGGCAGCGATGTGGATGTTCTTGTAGCCTTCGACGGCCCAGCCACCTCAAAGCGCTATTTCGGTGTGCAGTTTTACCTGGAGGACCTGTTCGGCTGCCAAATTGACCTGGTCACCGAAAAAGCCCTGCGGCCAGAATTGCGGCCCTTTATCGAACAGGAACGTGTGAATGTCTGATGCCAGCCCACGCGAATGGCGCTTCTACCTTGATGACATGATAGATTTCGCCGGGAAGGTACTTGCCTACACCAATGGCCTTGACCAGCAAGGTTTCGTGTCCAATGGACTCACCTATGATGCTACCCTCCGTAACCTGGAGCTGATCGGCGAAGCTGCCACCCATATCCCGGACGAAGTCCGTAGTGCCCATCCCGAGATCCCCTGGCGGATGATCGTCGCCACTCGGAACCGCCTGATTCACGGCTACCTTGGCATTGATGACGATACTCTCTGGAGTATCGTCCACGGTGACGTGGCTGATCTACTGCCTCTGCTCAGAGCACTCAAAAATGTGGCGCATCCATAAAATCCGGGAACATTGAGGCTGCCACCCAAATCTCGCTGCCCCAACCCATTCCAACCACCACTCGACAACGCCCCATCACTTATCTATGTTACACATGCCTAGGTATGAGATTAGCGGTCAGGTGATAGTATGTAACATAATATATCATATAATGTTATGTTTTTAAATATATTTTATTAATAAAAATCACTTTTATATATTATAAAAACACATACTATTATCTTCGTTTTTTGCATTCGCAATGCGAAGGTCGGGAGTTCGATCCTCCTCGGCTCCACCAATCCACTTTGCAACACTCCTTAAATTTTAATAACGATCAGGTGGTGCAACCAAGCTCGCTGCCAGTTCGGCCCTGTTTGTTTACGCGGCAAAATCCCGTTTCTTCCCGTCCATAGACCTATGCGGTCAACGCGGCCGCGCCCGCGCGCTCGTGTCCCTTCTCACAGGCCCTAGCCACCCCGAAATCCCGCATCACGAGCCAGGACATCAACTTTTATAAGTACCTGCCGCCAAAGTGTGAAGGAATTCACAAAAGACACACTTGTATCGGGTTGCCATGTCATCAGTACTGGTTGCACAACAAATTAATTTTTATAGAGCCTCCCTGGCGCCGCCCAGAGATCCGCTGTCGCTGCCCAAACTGCTGCAAATGACCGCAGGGATTGTCATCGGCATGTTCCTCTTTTACGGCTGGGGATACTGGAATACCCACGATCTCGAACATCAGCGCGACACGCTCCAAGCGCTGCTCGCCGCACGCACCGAACAATTGAATCTGGTAGGGCAGACCGTGCGCGCAAACGAGGAGTCGAAGCAATCGCTGCAACACGAGATCGGCGAGCTTGAGCAGCAAAGGATTGCCAAAAACGAAGCGGTCAAAACGCTGGAAAAGAAGAATATCGCGCATCAGCTAGCGCTTTCCGGATTTATGGATACGCTGTCGCACAAGGTACCGGACGGACTGTGGCTTACCGGCTTTTCGATAGATGAGTTCAGAGAAAACCTGACGATACAGGGCCGCTCGACGCAACCCGCGCTGATCCCGGAATTTATCGAACGGCTGTCGTCGGAGTCGGGAATGAGCGGGATCCATTTCCGGCGCCTCGATATCGAGGACGCCTCGGATCACGGGCGTTTTGTCGACTTCACGTTGCATTCCAAAACTCAGGATGAGAACGCCCCCGGCACGGGAGGCAAATCTTGAAACAGACCCTACAACGACTTGAGGTCAAATACGCACGCCTGAACAATCGCGAGCGCGTGCTTACCATGGGCATCGTTATCGTGCTGCTCTACGCAGCATGGGATGCGGCAATGATGAGCCCTATGCTAAGCCGCCAGCAGACTATTTACGGCGAAATCTCCGAACTCGGCAAACAAATGGCCATGGTGGACGGGGCGTTGAAGGACGCCGCCGAGAATCTCGGTCAGGGCGATAAGGCCCGCTTGAAGGCGCGCATCGAAGATCTGCGAGCCCAGGTCAACAAGGCTACCGATAGGGAACACGAAATGGTGGCCGGCTTCGTTAGTCCCGACGAGGTCCCTCGGCTACTCCAGGCGCTGTTGAAATCCCAGACCGGCCTGCATCTGACGAAGCTCGAGAACCTACCGGTCAAACGCATCTCAGCTGAAGAAGATCCAGCGAACCCGACCGCCCAGACGGCGGCCGGCAACCCCGCTCCTACCCGAACGGACATGTATCAGCACGGCGTGAGATTGACCGTCGAAGGCAATTTCGTCGACATCCTGAACTATCTCAAGACGGCCGAGGCCATGCCTTGGCAGATCTACTGGGATCGGATCGACTACACGGTCGTGAATTACCCAAAGGCGAGCGCGACGATCACGGCGCACACGCTGAGCCTGAAAGAGGCATGGATCGGTGTCTAATCCCATGTATCCGAAAACGCTTTCGATACTCGCCGCCGCGATGCTCTGCATCGTCGCGAACTCGAGTGCCACGGCAACCGGCGCACCCGTAAACGATCCGACGCGCCCGCCGGATGCCGCTTCCGTTCCGCAGCCTGCCGCGTCGGAGAAAAACGCCCGGAATCGCCAACATAAGTTCACCTTGCAGGCGATCCTGGTCGCGAAAGACCGCCGTAGCGCCATTATCGACAAACACCCGGCCAGGGTCGGCGACCGTATCCATGGCGCCAAGGTGGTCGCGATCGACAGCAATCAGGTTCAGCTGCGCTACGGCGGCCGCACGATCACCCTGAAGCTACCCATACGGGATTTCAAACACGCCGGCGACCCTAATGTCGACTCGGAACAACAAGTAAGGGCCTCCAAACCATGAAGCTCTCAGCCTCCGCTTTAGGACTAATTCTATCCCTGTTCCTGCTATCGAGCTGTGCCGTGCCGCCTCCGCGAGGAGACTCCGTGAGCACCGAAATCAATCAGACACTGACGGAAAGCCAGCAACAGAGCAAAAGCCTGCCGGCTCCGGTTCCGGCCGCGGTCGCCGCCGCCCTAACACCGCCCCTGACCATCGAGCTAGGACCGAAAGACTCGAAGCCTGTGGAGCGCCGTTTCGACATCACGGTCAAGTCGGCACCGGCCGAGTCCTTCTTCATGGGCCTCGTCAAGGACACCCCTTACAACATGGTCGTTCCGCCGGGACTCAAGGGCAAAATTACGCTGAGTATGAAGAACGTCACCATCGACGAGGTCATGGAGGCGGTTCGCGACATTTACGGATACGAGTACCGGAAGACATTGATCGGCTACGCCGTTATGGCGACAACCATGCAGTCGCGCATATTCAAGATCGACTATCTCGACGTGCAGCGTACGGGCATGTCTCAAGTCCGGGTCAGCTCCGGCCAGGTCACGGCCAAGTCCAAGTCGAACTCCGGCACAAACGGGTCGAGCCAGGAACCCGACGGAATCTCGGGTAGCGAGGTCAATACGCGCTCCAACAGCGACTTCTGGGCCGACCTACGCGCCGCGCTGAACGCCATCGTCGGCACCGACGACGGCCGCAAAGTCATCATCAATCCGCAGTCCGGCATCCTGATCGTCCGCGCCCTGCCACGCGAACTGCGGGAGGTGGAAAGCTATCTCAAAGACACCCAGACCATTATCCAGCGCCAGGTCATCCTCGAGGCCAAGATCATCGAGGTGACGCTGAACGACGGTTATCAAACCGGCGTCAACTGGTCGCTGCTGGCGCACGCCGGCGACCAATCCGTCGTGGCCGGCCAGTTTGGAGGAGGCTCGATATTCAGCACGGGCGCGAGCAACCTCAAGGGACAGATCAACGCCCTTGACCCCACCAACGCATCCGGCATCCGTTCCGACGTGGCCACGGCGTTCGGCGGCATGTTCGCGATGAGCCTGAATCTCGGCGATTTCACGGGCTTTCTTGAATTCCTGAAGACGCAAGGTAACGTGCACGTCCTCTCGAGCCCGCGGGTCTCGACGGTCAACAATCAGAAGGCCGTGATCAAAGTCGGCACCGACGAATTCTTCGTCACGGATATCAATACCGAAAGCACGACGCTGGCCGGTTCAGCCTCAACGGATCACAACGTCGATGTCGAACTCACGCCGTTCTTTTCCGGTGTCGCCCTTGACGTCATCCCCGAAATCAGCGCCGACGACGACGTTACGCTACACATACATCCGTCGGTCAGCGAAGTCAGCGAGAAGATCAAAGAGATCAACATCAACAACACCAACAATCTCAGCCTGCCGCTCGCGCAATCGACGATCCGCGAATCCGATTCCATCGTTCGCGCCCGCAACGGTCAGATCGTGGTCATCGGCGGCCTCATGCAGAACCAGACACAGGACAAGGTCGCTTCCGTCCCCCTGCTCGGCGACGTACCGCTCGTCGGAGAATTGTTCCGCCATCGTCAGCAGGTCACACGTAAGACGGAACTCGTGATCCTCCTGAAGCCCATCGTCATCACGGGAAATCAGGACTGGACGAGCTCGATCACCAACGCGACCGGCCGCTTCGATCATCTGCAATCCGCGGTGAGCGAAGGCAACGCGAAGCCCTAGTCGCGGCGGTGCGCCATGTCCAGAAATCCTCTCAGCGTCGGATCGTCTTCACTCTCGCTGCTCGCGGGTGGGAGACCGTTCTCAGTGAAGCAATCCAAAACCACCGGGAAGTTCGCCAAACTTGCGCTCTACGCAATCGGTCCCTGTGTCGGCGCCGCCTATCTCTTGGCGTCCAACTCGCCGTTCCTCGGACAAAACGAGGCTTCAGGATGGACAAATCTGAAACTGCCCGCGCAACCCACGATTTCGATCATGACGCGAGATCCCGCGAAATCCATAACGACGGAAATTGCCAAACCGGAACGCGAACCGCAAACCTCGTCGGAGCGCACGCGACACAACGCCGCTTCGACTTCGCAGCGATCGATCGCGGCGACGGCAAAGGCCACCGTATCAGCTTCATCCATGTCCCGAGCCGCCGCCGAGGAGATCTCTGCCGCGCCGATCGTTCAGGCAACGATTGAAATCGAAAAACACCTGCGACCTTTGAGCAACGAAGAGCTCGCCGGAGAGGCTTGGCAGAAGGGTTTACAAAAACTCTCCGCCGGAGATACCGACGGCGCCATAGAGCGCTTTCGGCATGCCCTTGCGCTACAGCCCGACCATATCGAGGCGCGCTGGTCTCTGGCCGCGACCCTGATCAACCAGTCGAACCTCGATGAAGCCGATGTACTTCTGGCCAAAGGGATCGAGCTCACGCACAACGCACCCCGCCTCGCGCAACTGTACGCGCATCTGCTATTGAGCCGGGGGCACCCTGAAAAGGCCTTAAAGATACTCGACACGGCGCCGCCTCCCGTAAAAGACGACACCGAATATCACGCACTACTGGCCTCCATTTTGGTACGGGAGGGACAGCACGCGCGCGCCGCCAACATCTATGGCAGCCTGCTAGCTGTCGATTCATCAAAAGGCGTTTGGTGGCTTGGACTTGGCGTTTGTGCCGAAGCTCTGGCCAAACCCATGGAAGCGGTGACGGCCTACGAGCGGGCGGCGGGCACCGGACTGAACCGTGAGCTGAATAATATCGTCCTCAGCCGACTCGCGGCGTTGAAGGCGCAAACGAATACGCTCGCGCAGACCGAGGGATACCGACCATGACGGCGAATCGTAACCGTATCAGAATCGGCGACCTGCTTATCGAGCACGGCATCATCTCCCAGGCACAGCTCGAAGAGGCGCTGTCCACACAAAAACAAACCGGGAAGAAGCTGGGCCGAACGCTGATCGAACTCGGACTGGTCGATGAAATGCAGCTTCTGCGCCTGCTGTCCACGCAGCTCGCGATCCCCTACATCGATCTCAAGACCTTTCACATTCAAATCGACGTCGCGAGGCGGATCCCCGAGGTCACGGCGCGTCGCCACAGGGCCATCGCGCTACGCGCCACCCAACAAGGCCACCTGCTCGTCGGCATGGCGGACCCTACGAACCTTCCGGCCTATGACGAGCTCAGCCGCATTATCAAGGAACCGGTCGACCTGGCCGTCGTCAAGGAATCGGACCTGCTCCAGGTCATCGATCACGTCTATCAGGGCAATGCCGACATCGGCAACCTAGTCTCCGAGGTCGAAGAAGACGTCACCGACATCGCCGGCGACCTGCTTGACGACGTCGAGGAGAAGTCCGACGCGCCGGTCATGCGTCTGATCGGGATGTTGTTCGAAAGCGCGGTTACCGCCAGGGCCTCGGACATCCATATTGAACCGGACGAGAAGGTATTGCGCATTCGCAGACGAATCGACGGCGTGCTCCAGGAACAGATCATGGATGAAAAGGCCATCGCGCCCGCGCTCGTCTCGCGCCTCAAGCTCATGGCCGGCCTCGACATCTCCGAACGCCGCCTGCCCCAGGATGGACGTTTCCGGTTCAACCTCAAGGAACGCGGCATCGACGTGCGTTTTTCGACCATGCCGACACAATACGGCGAGTCGGTCGTCATGCGACTGCTCGACCATTCGGAGGGCGTCAAAGGGCTCGATCAAATCGGCCTCAGCGGCGAGGCCAGGGCGAAACTGGAACGGGCCATTCACCGCCCGCACGGTTTGCTACTCGTTACCGGGCCGACCGGCAGCGGCAAAACGACGACGCTTTATGCGGCGCTGAACGATCTCAACCGTCCGGAGCTCAAGATCATCACGGTAGAAGACCCGGTCGAATATCGTCTGCCGCGTGTCAATCAGGTCCAGGTCAACCCGAAGATCGGCCTCGACTTCGCACGGGTCTTGCGCACCACCCTGCGCCAGGATCCCGATATCGTGCTCGTCGGAGAGATTCGCGACAGCGAAACCGCGGAAATCGCGCTACGCGCCTCGATCACGGGCCACCTCGTGATGTCCACCCTACATACCAACGATGCCGTCAGCACGGCGGTTCGCCTGCTCGATATGGGTGTCGACGCCTATCTCGTGGCGTCAGCGGTTCACGCGATCATCGCCCAGCGCCTGGTCAGACGCATTTGCCCCGACTGCGCCACCGAAGACCTGCTCGACGAATCCGATCGCGCTTGGCTGGACTCGATGCAGGACAAGACGGACGAGGCCGCGCTCACACGACGCCGATTCCGCAAAGGCGCCGGCTGCAACGCATGCGGCAAGACCGGCTACCGGGGACGTATGCCCGTATATGAGATTCTCGAACTCGACGAAGCGCTCGCCAATATATTGCGCCGAGGCGACCACGAGGCCTTCAAGACGGCCGCCCTTGCGCAACCCGGGTTCCGTCCTCTGATGTCGTGCGCCATGGATCTCGCCGCGCAAGGCGTCACGACGCTGGCTGAGGTCAAACGGATCGGCGGCTGGATTTCCTGACCATGACCGAATATCAGTACAGGGCCCGAGCCCGACACGGCGAAATCCAGGAAGGCGTCATGGAGGCCGGTAGCCCCGGAATCGTCGCGGCGCGCCTCCAGGATAACGGTCTGATCCCAATCCGTATCGACACGTTGGAAGGCGCCCAGCGAACCGGCGTCAACATCGCACGGCTGTTCAAGAACAAGGTGTCGGATGTCGACCTGATCCAATTCTCAAGACAGATGGCAAGCCTGAGCAAGGCCGGCGTCCCGATCCTGGGCGCACTGCGCGGACTCAAGGAGACAACCGAAAATCCCACGCTCGCGGATGCCATCGGCGAGATCGGCCTGAGTCTCGAATCCGGCAGGGAATTGGCCGTCGCCATGGCTGCTCATCCGGAAATCTTTTCGCCCTTTTACGTCTCAATGATCCGAATCGGCGAAACCACCGGAAAACTCGAAGAAGTGCTGTTCCATCTCGTGCGTTACCTCGAACGCGACCGGCAAACGCGCAACCAGATTCGGGCCGCCCTGCGCTACCCGAGCTTCGTCGTCATCGCCATCATCGCGGCCATCGCCATCATCAACCTCTTCGTGATTCCGACCTTCGCTCAGGTATTTCACAAATTCGGCGCGGACTTGCCGCTGGAGACCCGATTCCTGGTCATATGCTCCAATTTTACGGTCGCCTACTGGCCTGAACTGCTGTTCATCGCGCTGGCGGGTTTCGCCGGCGCCCGCTATGCGCTCACGAAGCCTCGACACTTGCTTGCCTGGGATCGCTTCAAGCTCAGGATCCCCTTCGCCGGTCGCATCATCCATCGCGCCACACTGGCCCGTTTCGCACGCATGTTCGCCATGGCGACACAGGCCGGCGTACCCTTGTTCCAGACGCTTACCGTCGTCCCCAAGGCCTTGGACAACGCCTGGCTCGAGTCGCAAACTTCCGCCATGCGGGAGGCCCTGGAACGAGGCGACTCCATCACCAGGGCGGCCAAACGTTCCGGCGTGTTCAACCCGCTTGTCCTGCAGATGATCGCCGTAGGCGAGGAAACGGGCTCGATCGACACGCTCCTGAACGAAGTGGCCGAGTTTTATGAAGACGAGGTTGAACAGGACATCAAACGCCTCAGCGATCGCATCGAGCCCCTTCTGCTCATTGTCATTGCGTGCGTCGTATTGATCCTGGCCTTGGGCGTGTTTCTGCCGATGTGGAACCTCGCCGAGGTCGCGATCAAGAAATAGCCGTGCGTTATATGGCCAAACAAAAATCGTAAGGCGGGACCACGAATTGATATCAACACCATTTCAAGGTTTTTCAAAATCATCCGATATCAAGTGCGATAGAGGATATACACTTACATTCGCAGAGAGAGGAGAGTTCCATGCGTAGACAAACTGGTTTCACCATGATCGAGCTCGTCATGGTCATCGTAATCTTGGGCATTCTGGCCGCCGTCGCACTGCCCAAATTCGTCAACGTCAGCGGCGAAGCACGCGCCGCCGCCACGAAGGGCGTTGCGGGCGGACTGGCATCGAGCAGCGCGGTCAACTTCTCGGCCTCGCTGGCCAAGGGACAGGTTCAGGGCAAGGCCTTCGCTTCGGCAAGCGCGATCACCGGCATCACGGATACGACCGGCGGATGCACGAACACGGTCGCGGGCAATCTCGTCGACGGGGTAACCTTCGCCGCGAGCGGCGCCGGCACCTATTCGGTTTCGGGATCCGCCGGCACCTACGCCAGTATCGGCGACACGAGGACCTGCACCCTGACGAACAACGACGACACGAGCGTCACGGCCACCTTCGTTCTCGCCGCAACGAAATAAGGCCGCCGGTCCGCCGCGAGAGCGCGCCTTCGCGCAACTCGTCGCCAAGGACTCAAATTGTCCGAACGAAAAAAGCCGGAGCGGTGCGCCACTCTGGCTTTTTTTATGTTCCAGGAGCGTAGACACATGCCCTATCGCTTGATCTCATCCGTACTGCTGGTACTCGCCTGCTGCCTCGCGACCTCCCGCGCATCGGCCGCGACCTGCGGCTATTCGGAAACCTTTCGCGACGAATTCAGTTCGATCAGCTACGGCGGCAACAACGGCAGCCAGAACTGGACCAGCGACTGGCAAGAGATCAGCGACGACAATCGCGCTAAAAATGGGTATGTACGAGTCGTGTCCGAGCAATCGGGACTCAGCCTGCGAATCAAAAGCAGCAAGCAGGAACGCGGTATTCAGCGCACGGCGGATCTCAGCGCGTACACCGGCGCGACCACCGCCACCCTGAGCTTCGATTACCGGCGTTACAGTTTCAACGGCAGCGACAACATCTCCGTCCAGATTTCCACCGGCGGCAGCAACTGGACCGAGATCGGCCGCGTCTCCGGAAACGGCTCCGATACCGCCTATCAGACTTTTTCCGCCAGCATCCTCGGCTACGTCTCCGGATCGACCCGAATCCGGTTCATCGCCTCGAGCACCAGCGGCGAAAACGGTTATACGTTCTATATCGATAACGTCACCATTAGCGTCGGCTGTTCAGCAGGTGTCGGAGGATCAGGCTCTGCTTGCAATTACACCGAAACCTTTATCGACCAGTTCAATTCGATCGGCTACGACGGCAACGACGGTACGCAAAACTGGTCCGCGGATTGGCGGGAAATCAGCGACGACAACCGCGCCGGCGAAGGCTATGTCCGCGTCGTGTCCGACCAATCGGGACTCAGTCTACGATTGCGGAGCAGCTACTATGAGCGGGGTATCGAACGCACGGCGAATCTGAGCGCTTATTCGGCCGCGACCTCCGCGACCCTGAGCTTCGACTACCGGCGCTATAGTTTCAACAGCAGCGATCATGTCAGGGTGGAGATCAGCACCGACGGAAGCTCGTGGACCGAGATCGGCCGCATCTCCGGGTATGGCTCCGATACCGCCTACCGGAATTTCTCGGTCAGCATCCTGGGCTACCTTTCCGCCACCACAAGCGTACGCTTCATCGGTTCGAGCAACGGCGGCGAAAACGGTTATGTGGCCTATATCGACAACGTCGCCATTTCCACGGGTTGCTCCGGAAGCGGCGGCGGCACCTGCAACTACGCCGAGACTTTCGCCGACGAATTCCGATCACGCGCCTACAATCGTAACGACGGCAGCCAGAACTGGGCCGACGATTGGCAGGAGTTCGGCGACGACGGCCGCGCGAGCGAGGGCTCGGTCCGTGTCGTTTCCTACGATCCTGGCTATGTATTGCAGATCGGCGTCTTCAGTCGCCAGCAACGCGGCGTTCAACGGTCGCTAGACCTAAGCCCGTATAGCAACGCGACCTCTGCGACCCTGTCGTTCAACTACCGTCGCTCGGGGCTGCGAAGGGACAGCGACTATGTCGCCGTCGAGATCTCTACTGACGGAAACCATTGGAGCGAACTCGGCCGCGTTTCCGGCGCAGGATCCGATAGCGGTTTTCAGCCATTCAGCGTCAGCATCATGGACTACCTGTCCGCAAATACGCAGATCCGCTTCATCAGTTCTTCGAGCTACAACGAGGACTATCGGGTCTACGTCGACAACGTCGTCATCAGCGTGGGTTGCATCGGAGGCACCAACGGCACCGACCATCTGAAGATCGTTCACGACGGTCTTGGCATCCACTGCCTCGCAGAACCTATTGCAATTCAGGCCATCCTCGCCTCGGGCCAAGTGGATACCACCTATACAGGCAACATCACGCTCGACACCGGGACCGGCAGCGGTACGTGGTCGCTCATGACGGGCCACGGGACATTCAGCGATCCGGTCTCCGACGACGGTCGTGCGACCTATCACTACGTGGCAACGGACCAGGGACAGGCGGCATTCTTATTGACTTATCGCAGCGGGTCCGCGGTCGTCAACGTAGCCGCAAGCGACGGCACGATCAGTGACGACGACACCGAGGGCAACCTGGTCTTCTCACCGAGCGGATTCGTCGTAACGCCCGCCGCCCAGTCCAATCCGCCGGCAATTCCAATCGATACCGCGATCCCGGCCCAGACCGCGGCGCAAGGTTTTCAGCTTTATCTGACCGCCTACGGTCAATCCAGCACCAACGCCCAGTGCGGCGTGATCGAGAGCTACACTGGCGACCATGCCTTGCGTTTTTGGAGCGACTATTTGAACCCGGCATCGGGTACGCGCGCATTGAGCGTAAACAACCATTCGATCTCGACCACCGAAGCCGGCGCCGGCCAGATCACCGTGGCCTTCTCGCAGGGCCAGGCGGCGATCTCGGTCAACTATGCCGACGCCGGCGAGGTCGGCTTGAACCTTAAGGACGACGCCACGACCAACCCAGATCTGCCCGGCGGCATTGCGGGCTCAAGCGACGCGTTCGTGGTTAAGCCGGCCGGCTTCACGCTCGAAAATATCCGGCGTACGGCGGATGGTTTCGCGAACCCCGCCGCCACCGATGCGAGCGGCGCCGTCTTCATCGGTGCGGGCCGTCCCTTCACCGTTCAAGTCACGGCCATAGATGCGACCGGCTCACCGACACCGAACTTCGGTCAGGAGACGCCTCAGGAATCGGTCCTACTCACCCCGGCGCTCGTCGCGCCCACAGGCGGACATAACCCGCCGATCGACGCCCAGCAGGGTTTCGACGGCAGCTTTTCCAACGGCGTAGCGACCGGAACCGACTTCGCTTGGCCGGAGATCGGCATCATAACGCTGACGCCATCGATCGGTGACGGAAGCTACCTGGACGCCGGCGACGTCACCGGGACCGCGAGCGGACACGTCGGACGCTTCATCCCGGCCGACTTCCGGATCGATGCGGGCGCAACCCCTGCCCTGCACACCCAATGCGACACGTTCAGCTACCTGAACCAACCCGTGGATTACGCCGTCGCGCCTACCGTGACCGTTACCGCGATCGCGGCAACCGGTCAAACGACGCAAAACTATCAAGGGGACTGGTGGAAACTCGCCGATTTCGGTGAAAGCTATGCGCATAACGGCCCCATCCCATCGACGGCCTCGCTCGACGCGGGAGGACTCAACCACACGCCTTTGGCCTGCCCGGACTGCGGCGGATCGGCGTCTACCCAATTCGGGGGCACCTTGGCGTACGGCGCGACCGCGGCCGAAACCGACCCCTTCGTCGGCGCCCTCGATATCGCCTTCCCGATCGTCGACAGCGACGGCGCGGCCTATTCAGGCAATCCGTTCCGGATCTCCGCCATCGCGTTCGATCAGGGCGGCGAAATCCGTTCGGGTCGCGGCTACGCAAAGGACGCCTACGGTACCTATGCCCGAATCGGAGACAGCTTGCCGATCGCGCTCGGCAGTCAGTACTACGACTCACTGTCCGGCGGCTGGATCGCCAATACCGCCGACAGCTGCAGCATCGTTGCCTATACCGCGACCGACTCGGACGTCACGACTTCGGCCTCGCCGACAGGCCAGACGACGCTGAACGGAGGACTCGCCGACGTCGTCCTGACGCTGACGGGCGATCCGGGCACGCCGGGCGGCAAGACCCAGCTGAACCTAAGCTGGCCCGCCTGGCTCGACGGGCAGACCAGTGCGACGGCCTCGTTCGGCCTGTTCCGGGGCGATGACCGGCGCATTCATTGGAGCGAGGCGCATTGAACGAACGCGGTTTTACGCTTATCGAGATGGTCGTGACGCTGATCATCGTCGGCATCCTCTCGACCGTCGCCTTTTTCCGCTTTAACCCGGCGATCTTTGAACTCCGGGGCGCGACGGACGACCTCGTCGGCGCGATCCGCCACGCCCAGGGACAGGCCATGAACCATTCCGGCGTCACGGCCTTCTCGATCGTGATCGACGCGCACGGCTACTCGATCCTGCAAGACGGCAACCCTTTGACCGACCCCATCGGCGGCGCCGTGGGCTTCTTGGAGACCTGGCCTAACATTACGATCTCCCCGACCGCCACGATCGTCTTCGACGGCAACGGCGACCCCGGGCTGGCGGCCCCACTGACACTGACGCTGGCGGAGGGCAGCGAGAGCAGCCGGATCACGATCCAGAACGAGACCGGGTTCGTCGAATGAGATACGCGTCCCGCACACAGTCCGGTTTCACGCTGATCGAAGTCGTCATCGTAGTCGTCCTACTCGGCATCATGATGGCCGGCATGACTCAGGTCTTCGTCAGCACGATCGGCCGCAGCCACGAACCCGCGTTGAGACAAAAGGCATTGGCCGCGGCGGAGGCCGTCATGGACGAAATCGTCCACAAGGCCTGGGACGACAACACGCCTTTGGGCGGGGGCTGCGTCGCCTCCGGCACGGGGGCCTGTTCGGGCGGACCGGCGGCAGCGGGTATCGGCACCGAAGAGACCGGTCGCACCGACTACGATGATGTCGACGACTACAACACAGTGCGCGACCAAGACCCGCCTCGCGACGCCGAGGACCAGGTCATGAACGGCTACGCCGGCTTCTCGCTGTCGGTATTCGTCGATCAGACCGCCGACTGGAACGGGATACCCGCCGGAGACGTCAAGCGCATCCGGGTCCAGGTCACGACCCCCACCCAAGAAACGATCACGCTGACCGCGTTCAGGGTGAACATCTGATGTGCCGCCGCGCCGGACAACGGGGGTTCACGATCATCGAGCTCGTTATCGTCATCACGATCCTGGGCGTGCTCGCCGGCATCCTCACGCCCTTCATTCAGCAAGCGACGGTCGCCTACGCGCAGGCCCGTATCCGCAACACGCTCCTGACGATCGGCGACCTCGCGCTGGAACGCATGTCCAGAGACCTCCGCGAGGCGATTCCGAACAGCATTTCCCTGATCAACGGTGACCAGGGCATCGAGTTTCTGCACGCGCGCGCCGGCGGGCGCTATGTATCCCGCTTCGACGACTTCGGAGACGCCTTCGCCAACCCCGTGCTGAGACTTGCGCGACAGGCGTCCATCGGCGGGGTCTATACGCTCGGGACCGATCTCACGCTGAACGCGGGCGACGTCCTCGTCATCGGCAACACGACGCCGGCCGACATCACCACCGGGACCGTCGGATCCAGCGTACGACTGTTGACGATTACACCGACGATCAATGCCGCCTGGCCGCTCGGCGACGGCACCGACCAGGGCCGGATTCTGACCTTCGCCGCCAATCATCGCTTTCCCATCGACTCGCCGGGCAAGCACTTTCTGATTGCCGACAAGACCATCGAGATCGGCGCTTCGGGCACCACCCTGCTCTGGCACAGCGCGCCGGGGCTGACCGACTTCAACGGCGCGGCCGACTGGTCCTCGGCCGATCCGATCCTACTCGCCGAAGTTCGGTCCGTACATTTCAGCTTTCAACCCGGCACACCGAAAGCCACGGGCGTTGTCCGCGTCGACCTCGAACTCGGCGACTCCGGGGGCAACGAAACCCTCCGTCTATACCGTGAAATACACGTACGGAACACGCCATGAAGACACTTAGAGTCCCGTCGCGCCACCGCCAGCGCGGCGCCACGTTGATCGCCGCCATCTTCCTGATCACGGCGCTTGCCGTGCTCGGCGCCTCGATGACGCGCATGATGGTCGTCGCCAGCACCGACACGATCGACGAATGGAGATCCGCCCAGGCCTTCTATGCCGCGGAAAGCGGCGTCGAATGGGTGCTGTGGGACCTACTCCGCAACGGTGGCTCGGGAACGTCGGCCAACCGCACCGTGACCGAAGGCTCGTGGGCGGATACGGCCGTGTCGACGACCAACATCGGCGGCAAGACGCTCTACACCGTCACGAGCACCGGAAAAGCCGGCGGCACCGCGGCGGACCCGGTTACCGAGCGCCGCCTGAACGTGACATTTATGCCCTGATCGCCTTCTTCCGATACAGAGGATATTCAGTGACATTCCACCGGAGCCCACGATGTTGAACCTCAGCCATGTGATGCAAAAACCGGGCAGACTGGCCATTGCCCCGAGCGACGACGGCCTGGCCATTGCAGACTTGAAGCCGGGCAAAACGCACCCGAGCCTGACCCTTTGCGAATTCACGCCCTGGAAAAGCACCGACAACCGAGAAACGGTCGTGGCCGCCAGGTCGGCGAGCCTACACCTCAAGAACCGGGCGTGCGCGACGGTGCTGGAGACGTCCGACTACAACATCCTGAACATGGAAGCCCCCAACGTCCCCGACGAGGAAGTGAACGACGCCATCCGTTGGCAGATCCGCGACCTGATCGACTTCGACGTCGAGGATGCCGTGATCGAGGTCTTTCCGGCGCCGCCGGGCAACGGTATCCAGCAAAAGCGACTGCTCCACGTGGTCGTCACACGGGCGCAAACCCTTAAGACGCGGGCCGATCTCATTTACAGTGCAAAGACAAAACTCGACGTCGTCGATATCCCCGAACTCGCCTTGCGCAATATCGCAACGCGGCTCCAGGAAGACAGCACCGGGGTCGCCCTGGTCCACCTTACCGCCGAACGCGGCATGGTCCTGATCAGCCGGAAAGGCCAACTCTATTTCGCGCGCACCATGAACACCGGTATACGCGGCTTCAAGGAGACGTCGCAGACGTCAGGCGACCTTGCCTTGGCGGACACCAGTCCCTTCGACCGGCTGATTCTGGAGATTCAGCGTTCGCTCGACTATTACGACCGCTACTTCTCCCAGCCGCCGATCGCGGGTATCGTGTTTACGCCGCTGGCGGAACCGGTTCCGGGACTGTTCGACTTCGTCAAGAAGTCTCTCGGCGTCAATGTCAGGGAACTGGACATGGCGGAGGTCGTCGAATTCGGGGACAACGTCAGTCCAACCGGCGTAGCGCAGTGCGTGGTCGCTATCGGCGCCGCCATGCGCGATTTCCAATAGCGGTTCGGAGACCGGAACTAACGCAAGTCCCTACTATCGTCAACATTTTTTGGACAATGACCTTATCTTCTGCTAGTCTTCCTGAGCCCGATAAGGCACTGAAATACGAGCAGCAAATAGTCACCCGACCGGATGACGCTCGAGCCTGACGGAACAAAGGCCCGTCGGTACGCGCCACGAGCGAACTTACCGACATCACACCTTTGCTGAATTCCCTGCGACCTCTACGTCACCCCGACATGAACCTCGTGGCGACGTAAAGGTCATAAGGATGTACCCGGATCGTTGCGCTACGCCCGCATAAACCCTTTGAGGCGTCACAGCGAATGGACCAATAACTGGCCGCACCCGACCCGGGTTTGTTTACAGTCTGCCGCGGCTTTTCGCGCAGGCGTTTTATTAGGTGCACTACGATGATTCGCGCTTAGATTTAGGCGTTAAGAATCATCACGTTAACAATAATATTTAAGGCGTTACAAACGTAACCTGAACCCGAGAAAGTGACGAGACTACGTCATGTCTGACAGGATAATCATGATCATTTTCAGGCTCTGGATCCTTGCATCCGGCCTGAGCGGCCGCGCGTACTCCACGCGCAAGCCGCCTCATCAGAACGAGAACGGATCGAATCCCTGGGGTTGGTGTGTCGACGACGCCTCATATTTACAGGAATTCAACCCATATGAAGCGAATGCTGATCAACGGCACGCAGCCCGAAGAGCTGCGTGTGGCCATGGTAGATGGCCAACACCTGTTCAACCTGGACATTGAGGCCCCCTCTCACGAGAAGAAAAAGTCCAACGTCTATAAAGGCCGGATCACGCGGGTCGAGCCGAGTCTCGAGGCCGCGTTCGTCGATTACGGCGCCGAGCGCCACGGCTTTCTCCCGCTAAAGGAGATTTCGCCGCATTACTTCGGTCACTCGGTCGAGGGCGGCAAGCGCGTTGAAATCAGGGACGTCCTGAAGGAAGGCCAGGAGGTCGTCGTCCAGGTCGTCAAGGAGGAGCGCGGCAACAAAGGCGCGGCCCTAACCACTTACATCAGCCTCGCGGGCCGTTACCTGGTCCTGATGCCCAACAACCCCCGCGCCGGCGGCATCTCCCGCCGCATCGAGGGCGAAGACCGCACCGAACTGCGCGACGTGATCTCCGAGCTTGAAATCCCGGAAGGCATGGGCGTCATCATCCGTACGGCGGGCGTCGGCAAAAGCGGCGAAGAGATCACCTGGGACCTCAACTACCTGCTCCAGCTCTGGACGGCCATCGAAGAAGCAACCAACGCGCGCACTGCGCCTTTCCTGATCTACCAGGAAAGCGACGTCATCATCCGCGCGATCCGCGACTACCTCTCGCCCGATATCGGCGAGATCATCATCGACAACAACGAGCTTTACGAGAAGGCCCACGACTTCATGCAGAGCGTCATGCCGCACAATATCGGCAAGCTCAAACTCTACAACGATCACACTCCGCTCTTCACGCGCTTCCAGATCGAGAACCAGATCGAGGCCGCGTTCCAGCACGAATTGCGCCTGCCGTCCGGCGGCTCCATCGTCATAGATCACACCGAGGCCCTGATCGCCATCGACATCAACTCGGCCCGCGCCACCAAGGGCGGCGACATCGAGGAGACCGCGCTGCAGACCAACCTCGAAGCGGCCGACGAGATCGCCCGCCAGCTCCGCCTGCGCGATATGGGCGGCCTGATCGTGATCGACTTCATCGACATGACCCCCTCGCGCAACCAGCGCGAGGTCGAAAAGCGCCTCAAGGACGCCCTGAAGCAGGACCGCGCCCGCATCCAGATAGGACGCATCTCTCGTTTCGGCCTGCTCGAGCTGTCCCGCCAGCGCCTGAGACCGTCCCTGGGCGAATCCGCTCACGACGTCTGTCCGCGCTGTAACGGTCTCGGCGTCATCCGCAATGTCGAGTCGCTGGCGTTGTCGATCCTGCGCATCATCGAGGAACACGCCTCCAAGGACGGCACGATGCGGATTCTGGCCCAATTGCCCGTCAACGTCGCGACCTTCCTGCTCAACGAAAAGCGCGACCTGCTGGCCGATATGGAGAAGCGTCGCGGCATCAAGATCTTCCTGATCGCCAACCCGAGCATGGAGTCGCCCGCCTACGAGATCACCCGTCAGCGCGTCGACGAATTGCCTAAGGAAGAGGTGCCGAGCTACGAGTTGCGCAAGGACGAGCCGCGCGAGGACATGGAGCAACTGCTTGCGCCCTCGAAACCCGAGCACGAGAAACCGGCCGTATCCTGGATCAAACCCAGCGCGCCAGTGCCTCACCGTGAGCCGGCTGCCGCCGAGAAACCCGCCGAGACCGGCCTCATCAAGCGTCTGTGGACGAGCCTGTTCGGCGCCGGTGAAGAGAAACCTGCAGAGAAGACGGTGGAGCGCCCCGCAGCCGCCAGGAAGCAGACGCAAAGCGTCGAAGAGAACAAGGCCGCCGATACGGAAACCGGCGAGCAGGACTCCCGGGGCCGTCAGAACCGTAACGGAGGCCGTGGCCGAAGCGGAAACCGCCGCGGGCCCGGCAGCCGCACCCGCGGCAACAAGCCGCCGCGCGAGGAGATCAAACCGGCGCCCGTGAAGAGCGAGGAGCCGGCCAGGGAACAAGCCGCCGAGCTTTCCTCCGAGGACGAAGGAAACCGCGATCAGGAAGGCCAGCAACGTCGCCGCAGCCGGGGCCGCCGTTCGCGCGGCGGCCGTGGTCGTCGTCAGGGCGAAGGCAGGTCCGATCAGCAGTCCGATACCGCTTTCTCCGGCGAGAACCCATCCGCACCGCAAGGCGGAGCGCCGTCCGTGACGTCGGAGGGCGGCAGCGCGCCCAGAGCCGAATTCAGAGCGGAGTCCAGGGCGGAATCCAGAACCGAATCCGCGCCCTCGGCGCCGAGTTCATCCTCTGCTCCCGTTCAGTCGTCCAGCGTGACCCCGTTGCCGACGACCGCGCCTCAGGAAGCCTCCGTCGCGAAAGCGCCGAGACCCGAGGGTGAGCGCCCGGCCAAGCCCCTGAACGAGTCGGCCCGCTCCGAGTCGGTCGCCGCAGCCGGCGGCAGCCCATCGCCTTCCTCAGGCGCCGAGGCGCCGAAACCGTCGCGTCAGGAAGAGCGCGCGCCTGCGGCGGAACGCGGCCCCGGCACCGATAAGGGGGAATGATCCGGCCGGACGTTTCAGTCGATACAAACACTCAATACAGGTACAAAGAGTAGGTCGCCATGAAATCACTTTGGAACGACGAAGAGGCCGCGCAATATGCCGGCGACCTCGGTCAACGCGTCTATACCTCGCGGCTCCTCGGACGGGACAAGTCGCTCGTCCTGCACGGAGGCGGCAACACCTCGGTCAAGATCCGCGAGAAGAACCTCCTCGGTGACGAAGTCGACATCCTCTACGTCAAAGGCAGCGGCTGGGACCTCGAGACCATCGAGGCCCCGGGCTTTTCGCCGGTCCATCTGGACCACCTGATCCGCCTGGCCGCCCTGCCCGAGCTCAGCGACCTCGACATGGTCAACGAGCTGCGCGCCCACATGACGCTTGCGAGCGCACCGACTCCGTCGGTCGAGGCCATCCTGCACGCGACGTTGCCCTATAAGTTCGTGGACCACACTCATGCCGACGCCATCGTGACCATCACGAATACGGCGGAAGGCCTCTCGCGCATCAAAGAGATCTACGGCGACGACGTCGTCATCATCCCCTACATCATGCCGGGCTTCGACCTGGCCCGCGACTGCGCGGCGCGCTTCGCGGCCGAGGCCGGCCCGAACACGCTGGGCATGGTGCTCATGAACCACGGCATCTTCTCGTTCGGCGACACCGCCCGCGAGTCGTACGAACGCATGATCGCGCTGGTCGACCGCGCCGAGGCGTACATCAAGCGCAACAAGGCCTGGCAGATCGACTATGAGGCCCCGGCAACGGACACTGGTACTGGTTCGAAGCGTCTGAAACTGGCCCGCCTGCGTAAAGCAGCCTCCAAGGCCGCCGGTTTCCCGATGATCCTGAGCCGTCATACCGACGCGCGCAGCATGAACTTCGTCGCCCGTCAGGACCTCGCGAAGATCGCCACACAAGGACCGGCCACGCCGGACCATGTGATCCGCACCAAGCAACTGCCGCTGATAGGCACCGACGCCGCTGCCTATGCGGATCAATATCGCGCCTATTTCGCCGAGCACGCGCCGAACTCCAAGGTTGAACGCACCATGCTCGACCCGGCCCCGCGCCTCGCACTCGATCCCGAGCTCGGCCTCTGCACGATGGGACGCACGGCCAAGGACGCCGACATCGTCTACGACATCTACGAACACACGATGGACATCATCCTGCGCGCCGAGGCCCTCGGCGGTTGGCAGGCGCTGCCCTCCAGCGACATCTTCGAGATGGAGTATTGGGACCTCGAGCAGGCCAAGCTCAAGAAAGGCGGCAACCCGCCCATGTTCACGGGCGAAGTCGCCCTGGTCACCGGCGCTGCCTCCGGCATCGGCAAGGCCTGCTGCCAGAGCCTCATGACTCAGGGCGCGGCGGTCGTCGGTCTGGACATCACCCCCGACATCACCGGCACGTTCAAGAGCCAGTCGTTCCTCGGCATTCAGTGCGACGTCACCGACGAGGCGGCGCTCGATAAGGCCATCGAGGAAGCCGTGGCCCGCTTCGGCGGCATCGACATGCTGATCCTGAACGCCGGCATGTTCCCGGGCGGCTGCCAGATCGCAGACCTCCCCACGGAACAATGGCGCAAGGTCTTCGCCGTCAACCTCGATGCCAACCTGACCCTGATGCGCTTGGTCCATCCCTTGTTCCAGTGCTCGCCGAAGGGCGGTCGCGTCGTCGTCATCGGCTCCCGCAACGTCCCGGCCCCCGGCCCGGGTGCTGCGGCCTACTCCGCCTCCAAGGCCGCCCTGACCCAGCTCGCACGAATCGCCGCCCTTGAATGGGGCGCTGAAGGCATTAGAATCAACCTCCTCCACCCGGACGCCGTCTTCGACACCGGCATTTGGAGCGAGGAGGTCCTCGCTTCCCGCGCCAAGCACTACGGCATGACGGTCGAGGAGTACAAAACCCGCAACGTCCTCAAGACCGAAGTCGCCTCCAGCGACGTCGCCAACCTGGCCGCCGCCATGTGCGGACCGCTGTTCGCCTGCACGACCGGCGCCCAGGTGCCGATCGACGGCGGGAATGATCGGGTTATCTAACCAGACAGACTCCAAGAATACTTCCTGTAGGGGCACGGCGCGCCGTGCCCTTTCTTGAACGAAATCGTCACGACAAGGAAGCAAAAGGGCCTCGGGAAATGCCTCAAGGGCACGGCACGCCGTGCCCCTACCATTGACAATGAACGACATCGGGCGAAGGTGAATGTTACCGTTCCTCAGCAAGGTAGGTTGGGCCGAATAAAATGAAGCCCAACAGGCGCTGCCACGGCGCAAT
The DNA here is from genome assembly GCA_016124415.1 of Gammaproteobacteria bacterium. Taxonomy (GTDB): domain Bacteria; phylum Pseudomonadota; class Gammaproteobacteria; order SZUA-140; family SZUA-140; genus RI-283. The sequence goes on from WGNS01000071.1 coordinate 22,033, forward strand.
GTTGGGCTTCGTGCCTCAGCCCGACCTACGTGATACCATTTTCTAAACGTAAATCCCGGGCACAGCGAAACGATTTCAACTAACCGGATAGGCGTACCCTCTCTGGAATATAAAGACGTCCTGTTAGTAGCGCAGTGAAAAAAATCAAACTCGACACGGCAACCTTCGAATTTGTCGAACCACGCATCATGCAGGTGACGGTTTCCGAAGGCGTGGAAATAGATCTCGGTACTGCAACTGAATACCGTAACGCGATTGCCGAGCTTACCCATGAGCCGACAGGCCTGCTGGTAAACAAGAAGAATCGCTATTCGCTCACGTTCGACGCTCAACACGCTATTCTAAGCCACTTGCCGAATATCATCGCCACGGCCCTTTGGGTACATTCATCCATCAGTGGGCGTATCGCCGACACTCAGATCCCCATGCTCAAGACCGCCAAGCACCCGGTACGCGTATTCTTCTCTCAAACCGAGGCGATTGCATGGTTGAAGGATCAATTGCCTCACGCCTCGCATTAGACATGCGTCACGCTTATCCGTCGAGCCACCTATAGGCAGATCGATTCACTAAGGAGCGGCGTCGATCCGGCAGCTACAGGAAGAATGAAGCACATTTGTCATGCCAAGGTAGTCAACGGTATTTTGCGGCACCTCTGCTCCGGCAGCTGTAAATCCAGGACTACGACTCGATATTTGTCCTATGCCGCAATCCTCATTGTTGCGGTATCGCTGGGCGCTTGCAGCTCCATGCCGACAGGAAAAGCGCCCGCAGAGGCGGTTGCCTTATCGCCGCATAAAACAGACTTATCGGACGCCAAAGCGACAAAAGAGAAATTGTATTCACAATACAGGCAGTGGAAAGGAACCCCTTATGCCTATGGCGGCCTCAGCAAGAAGGGAATCGACTGCTCCGGGTTTGCCTACGCCACTTTCAGCGAAAAATTCGGCATCAAAATTCCGAGAACGACCCAGCTTCAGTCCCACGCGGGGAAACAGGTCAAACGCAGCGAAATACGTCCGGGCGACCTGGTATTCTTCAAAACCGGCGCCAAGGTCAGGCACGTGGGCATCTACCCGGGTAACCACAAGTTCGTTCATGCCTCGACAATGAAAGGGGTCATGATCTCCGATATGCGTGACGCCTATTGGAAAGACAGCTATTGGCAAACCAGAAGAATCGGCTTGTAGTGGAGCGTTTCGTTATATATAACTAGTGAGTCAAGGCCTGTTCGGGGCGCCTGGACCAAAGGGGAAACATGAAGACGGCAAATATCGGTTTGGCAATGCTCATCACCCTCGTTATCGCGGGCTGCGCTGACTTTCAGCGTCAACCGCCCGACTTTGAACGTCTGGCAAATATTTCCGCGCCGAAGACGCCCGAGGATCAGGACAAGACCTGCGCCTACCTCAGATCGGAAATCGCTCAACTCTGGAATATCGCCAATAGTGCGATGAGTCCGGCAATGTATCCGTTCAAGACCCGGCTACAGGCCAGAACGACCGTCTCCGATCTTGAATCGAAAGCGGCGGAGTTCGAATGCGGGTTTGCTAAGGAACGCAATAGGTTCGATATATAGGGCGACCGCCGGTCGCCCCTACGGAGGCCGATGAGGTCTTAGAAGTACTCGCCGATTGCCTTTCCAAGTTCCGCCGGCGAATCCGCAGTTCGCACGCCTGCCGCCTTGAGCGCGGCGAGCTTCTCCGTGGCCGTCCCCTTACCGCCCGCGATGATCGCCCCGGCATGGCCCATGCGCTTGCCCTTGGGCGCCGTCATGCCTGCGATGTAAGCTACGACGGGCTTGGTGACGTGATCGGTGATGAAGGCCGCAGCCTCCTCCTCGGCGGTGCCGCCGATTTCGCCGACCATGATGATGGCCTCGGTCTGCGGATCGTCCTGGAACCAGCCCAAACAATCGACGAAGTTGGTGCCCGGCAGCGGGTCGCCGCCGATGCCGACGCAGGTGCTCTGCCCTACGCCGATGTCGGTGGTCTGTTTGACGGCTTCATACGTCAGCGTGCCCGAGCGTGAGACGATGCCGATACGGCCGGGTTTGTGGATGTAACCCGGCATGATGCCGATCTTGCACGCGCCCGGGGTGATGACGCCGGGGCAGTTGGGTCCGATCAGCACGGCGCCGCGCTCGCGGACGACCAGGTTGGCTTCCAGCATGTCCAGGGTCGGGATGCCCTCGGTGATGCAGACGATCAGGCGCAGGCCGGCGTCGGCCGCTTCGAGGATGGCGTCCTTACAGAAAGGTGCAGGCACGTAAATAACCGTTGCGTCCGCGCCGGTCTCGTCGACCGCATCGCGGACCGTGTCGAAAACGGGCAGGCCCAGATGCTTCTCGCCGCCCTTGCCCGGCGTCACGCCGCCGACCATTTGGGTGCCGTAGTCGATGGCCTGCTGGGAATGGAAGGTGCCCTGTTTGCCGGTAAACCCCTGGCAGATGACCTTGGTGTCCTTGTCGATCAGGATGCTCATCAGCCTTTTCCTCCCGCCAGGTTAACGATCATCTCGGCGGCCTCCGTAAGACCGCTCGCGGCGTGGATGCCCTCAAGCCCGCTGTCGTCCAGCAGCTTGCGCCCGATGTCGGCGTGCGTGCCCTCGAGTCTCACGACCACCGGCACCTCGACGCCGACCTCGTTGACGGCCGCGATGATGCCCTCGGCGATCAGGTCGCAGCGTACGATACCGCCAAAGATGTTGACCAGGATGCCGCGCACGTTGCCGTCGGACAGGATGATCTTGAAGGCCTCGGCGACGCGTTCGCTCGTGGCCGTGCCGCCGACGTCGAGGAAGTTGGCCGGTTCGCCGCCGACGAGTTTGATCAGGTCCATCGTCGCCATGGCGAGGCCGGCGCCGTTGACCATGCAGCCGATCGTGCCTTCGAGCGCGATGTAGTTCAGGCCCCACTGGCTGGCCTCGACCTCGCGGCCGTCCTCCTGACGCAGGTCGCGCTGCTCGGCCGAATCCTTGTGGCGATACAGGGCGTTGTCGTCGATGTTGACCTTGGCGTCCAGACAGAGCAGTTCGCCGTCCGCGGTCACGACCAGCGGATTGATCTCGACGAGCGACAGATCCTGTTCGTGAAACAGTTTGCTCAAGCCGGTCGCGAGCGCCGAGAAGGCCTTGATCTGATTGCCCTCCAGACCGAGCCCGAAGGCCAGCTGACGGCACTGGAAGGGTTGCAGCCCGACCAGGGGATGTATCTCGACCTTCAGGATCTTCTCGGGCGTCTCCTCGGCGACCTTTTCGATCTCGACGCCGCCCTCGGTCGAGGCCATGAGCACGACGCGCTGTTTCGAACGGTCGATCACGATGCCGACGTAAAGTTCGCGGGCGATCGCACAGGGACGCTCCACCAGGACCTCGTTGACGGGTTTGCCTTCCGCGCCCGTCTGATGCGTCACGAGCCGGCTGCCGAGCAGATCGGTGATAAAGGTGACTGCCTCGGCCCTGGCATCGATCAGCTTGACGCCGCCGGCCTTGCCGCGCGCGCCGGCATGGGCCTGGGCCTTGATGACCCAACGGCCGGCGTCCAAAAAGGCGTCCAAGGCCGCGTTGATTTCGCGAGGATCGCGGATCAATCTCGATTCGGGCACCGGCAACCCGTAGCGGGCAAACAACGCCTTCCCCTGATATTCGTGAAGGTTCATGAATAGGGTCCTGTTCCTGTTTTCAAACTGTGCTTAATGTGACACGGATGGGCGCCCAGAACCAGAGTTCCAGTGTGATATCGGTCTAAAACACGCTTCAAAACGAGCGAGCGCGGCAGTTTCGATTAACGACGTTTCCGTCCGACCTTGTGGATCGCAACCCCGGCGACGTCGAGCGCCGCCTCATGCAGGGATTCGGAGAGGCTCGGATGCGCGAACATCGTCAGCGCGATGTCCTCGCTGCTCCCTTGATATTGCATAACGAGCACGGCCTGGGCGATCAGTTCGGAACAATCCGGGCCGATCATATGCACGCCGAGCACGCGATCGGTCTTGGCGTCGGCCAAGACCTTGATCATGCCGCGCGTGTCGCCGTGCGCGAGGGCCCGCCCGTTGGCCGCGAAGGCGAAGCTGCCGACGTTGTAATCGATGCCGAGGCCCTTGAGTTCCTCCTCGTTGCGGCCCACCCAGGCGATCTCCGGGTCCGTGTACATCACGGACGGGATCGCGCCGTAGTCGACCTGGCCGTGGTGGCCTGCGATGACCTCGGCGACCATGACGCCCTCTTCCGAACCCTTGTGGGCCAGCATCGGGCCACGCACGAGATCGCCGACGGCGTAGACGCCGGGGATGTTGGTCCGGCAGGTATCGTCGACGATGACCATGCCGCGCGCGCCCAGGCTGACGCCGGCATCAACGCCGAGCACCTCGCCGCTGTTGGGCTCGCGGCCGACGGCGACGATCAGGCGGTCGAAGCGCATCTCATGATCTTTTCCGTCGGCGTCCTGATAGTGCAACACCACCTCTTCGCCCTCGACGCGACTGCCGACGACGCGGGCGCCGAGCCGAATATCCAAGCCCTGCTTCGTGAAATAGCGCAGCCCTTCCTTGGCGATCTGGCGATCGGCCATGAACAGGAATTCCTCCTGGGCCTCGATCAGCGTGACCTCGGATCCCAGGCGACGCCAGACGCTGCCGAGTTCGAGACCGATAACGCCGGCGCCGATGACGCCGAGGCGCTTGGGCACGGCGTCGAACGACAGGGCGCCCGTCGAATCGACGATGTATTTTCCGTCCCGCGGTGCGACGGACAGGTCGGTGGATCGGGAGCCGGTCGCAAGGATCACGTTTTCGGCCTCCAGCGTCTGCGTGACCTCGCCATCGTCGCCCAAGACCTCGACATGATGATTGGCCAGCAGGCGGCCGCGACCGCAGATCAGGGATACGCCGTTGGCCTTGAGCAAGCCCGACACGCCCTGGTTCAGCGTCTCGACGATCTTGCGTTTCCTGGCCATCATGGCGCCGAGATCGAGTTCGACTTGGGGGATCTTGAGTCCATGCTGCGCGAACTCGCCGCGGCTGCGTTCATAGAGCGCCGACGATTCGAGCAAGGCCTTGGACGGGATGCAGCCGACGTTTAAACAGGTGCCGCCGAGCGCCGGCTTGCCGGCATCGTTGCGCCAGTCGTCAATGCAGACGGTGTTCAGGCCCAGTTGAGCGCAACGGATCGCGCCGACGTATCCGGCCGGTCCGGCGCCGATCACGATGACATCGATCTTGTCCTTCATTCCCTTGTCCGCCATTGCTAGACGTCCAGCAACATGCGGGCGGGGTCTTCGAGCAATTCCTTGATCGTGACCAGGAAACGCACGGCGCTGCTGCCGTCGATGATGCGGTGATCGTAGGACAGCGCCAGGTACATCATGGGCCGGGCAACGATCTCACCGTCGACCACGACGGCGCGCTGTTCGATCTTGTGCATGCCGAGGATGGCGCTCTGAGGCGGGTTGATGATCGGCGTCGACAACAGCGAACCGAACACGCCGCCGTTAGTGATCGTGAACGTGCCGCCCGTGATCTCCTCCATATCGAGCTTGCCGTCGCCGGCGCGCTTCGCAAAGTCGGAGATGCGGCCCTCGATGTCCGCCATCGCGAGCGCATCCGCATCGCGAAGCACAGGCACGACGAGGCCGCGCGACGATGCCACTGCAACGCCGATGTCGTAATAGTCGTGGTAGACGATGTCATCGCCCTCGATCGAGGCGTTGACTTCGGGGTAGCGCTTGAGCGCCTCGGTCGCGGCCTTCACGAAGAAGGACATGAACCCCAGGCGGACGCCGTGACGCTTCTCGAAGGAGTCGCGGTAGCGGTTGCGCAAATCCATGACCGGCGCCATGTCGATTTCGTTGAAGGTCGTGAGGATCGCGGCCGTGTGCTGAACCTGCACGAGACGCTCGGCGATTTTCGCCCTCAGGCGTGTCATGGGGACCCGGCGGTCCTGACGGGGACCGGCGGGAACCACTGCGGCCACCACCGGAGCGGGCACGGGTCTCGCGGCGGGTGCGCTCTGAGCCGCCTTCTCGGCGGGCGCCGCGTGCGTCTCGAGGACGTCCTCCTTGAGGATCCGGCCGTTCTTGCCGGTGCCGACGATGGCGTTGGGATCGAGTCCCTCTTCTTCGATTCGCTTGCGGGCCGAAGGCGTCATGGCCGGCTCCTTGGCGGGCTCGGATGCGGGCGCCGCAGGTGCGTCGGCCGTATCGAGCGTGTCGACCGCTTCGAATTCGCCCATGACTGCGCCGGAAAGCACGGTCGCCCCCACATCGGCCAGGATATTGGTCAGTCGTCCCCGAGCCGGCGCGGGCACCTCGAACATCACCTTGTCCGTCTCGACCTCGGCGACGACCTCGTCGCGCTCGAAGGTCTCGCCCGGTTTCTTGTGCCAGGCAGCCACGCGGCCGTCGGCCACCGACTCCGGAAAACTAGGCACCTTGATCTCTGCTGTCATGCTCCTCCGCCCTGTTCTTGTCGACTTGTTTTATTGCGGCGCCCGGCCGCGCTCAGGACGCGGTCCGGGCCTGTTCTATCGGAATACTGTCCTTGCTCTCCGCGGCCCGCATATTCTGCGTGCTGCCCAAGGCATCCTCGAGCAACTGGCAAAGCTGGCGGATGTGCAACATGGGATATCCCACGGCCGGCGCCGCGGACGACGGCCTGCCGGCATAAGTCAGCTGATCGTCCGCGCGCAGCAGGGCGCGGATGTGGTGCTGGCTCGAATACCAGGCCCCCTGGTTCATGGGCTCTTCCTGGCACCAGACGATCTGGTGCGCGTTCGGATAGCTGTCCAAAAGGGCCTGCAGGTCGTCGCTCGGGAACGGATAGAGCTGTTCGACGCGCGCGATCGCGACGTCCTCACGGTTATCCTGGCGACGCTTTTCCAGCAGATCGAAAAAGACCTTGCCGCTGCACAATACGATCCGGGTCACGGCCTTGCGATCGATGTCGTCGATCTCGGGGATGATGTTCCGATAATGGCCCTGGGTCAGGTCTTCCAGGCTACTGACCGACAGCTTATGGCGCAGCAGGCTCTTGGGCGTAAACGCAATCAGGGGCTTACGGCAGCCGATATGCATCTGGCGGCGCAGCATGTGGAACATCTGGGCCGGCGTGGTCGGGACGCAGATCTGGATATTGTGCTCGGCGCAGAGTTGCAGATAGCGTTCGAGGCGGGCCGAGGAGTGTTCGGGCCCCTGCCCCTCATAGCCGTGCGGAAGGAACACCACGAGGCCGCACAGGCGGTTCCATTTCTGCTCGCCGGCGCTGATGAATTGGTCGAACACGACCTGGGCGTTGTTGGCGAAATCGCCGAACTGGGCCTCCCAGATCACGAGCGTACTCGGATCGGTCGTGGCGTAGCCGTATTCGAAGGCCAGCACCGCCTCTTCGGACAGCAACGAATTGGTCACCATGAATTCAGGCTGGCCGTCGCGCAGGTGGCGCAACGGCACGTAAACCTTGCCGGACTGCATGTTGTAGATCGAGGCGTGACGATGGAAGAAAGCGCCTCGCGCCGTATCCTGCCCCGACAGGCGGACCGGAAAACCTTCGTCCAGCAAGGTCGCGTAGGCAAGATTCTCGGCGAAGCCCCAGTCGATGGGCAGAGCCCCGGCCGCCATTTTGCGGCGGTCGTCGTAGATCTTCGCGACCCCCTTGTGCAGCTCGAAGCCCTTGGGAAGGCGGAGGATCCGAGACGTCAGGGCGCGCACTTTGTCCAGATCGATCGCGGTATCCACGGGGCTCATCGGAATGTCGCCGTGGAACGCCTGCCATTGCTGGCTGCCGGTGTCCCAAGCGGGCATGTTGACGACGAGATGAGGCGCCACGCACTCACCCTCGTCGAGGTACTGCCGGTAACGGTCGACGAAGACCTGCAGGTCCTTGTCGGTCACCACACCGTCCTCGGTCAAACGCTCCGCGTACTGATGCGCCGTGGTCGGGAGGGCGCGAATGGTCTGGTACATCATCGGCTGCGTCACCGACGGTTCGTCGGCCTCGCTGTGGCCGTGGCGGCGATAACAGACCAGATCGATGATGACGTCCTTGCGGAACCGCATGCGGTATTCCAGGGCCAGACTCGCGACGAAGACGACCGCTTCCGGATCGTCGCC
>WGNS01000022.1 GCA_016124415.1 Gammaproteobacteria bacterium
CAATGACTCTACGGCGCATATAGCTGAATTTAGATGATCTACACCCGTCAGGCTCCGCCCTCCGGATTCCGACATCTAAATCCAGCTGCACCTATCCCGGTCTACTCGCCTTCGCGTCGCTCTCCATGGCTCGCAGTAAACGTCACGATCGACCACCACATCGCCTTGGGGATACTGCCGAACGCCTCGGGCTGGACCATGCGCTCGGCGGCGTACATCCCCGCCGAGGCGAGCAGTGCGAGCACCATGAGGATGAACAGGGCTGCCAACAGAGTACGGCCCTCGTTCTGGATGACCCGAATCAGAACCTCGAGCGCGGAGAAATGACGGCTCAGCTTGAAGATCCGGAACAGGCGCAGGATTCTGAGCACGCGCGTATCCAGCGCGAAAAAGACCTGTATCAGGAAAGGCAGAATGGCGATCAGGTCGATGATCGCGAGCGGCGTTGCCATATAGCGCAGGCGTCCGGCGACGGGGTGGTTGCTGTCGGCGTCCTCCACGCAAACCCAGACCCTGATCAGATACTCGATCGTGAACGCGGTGACCGAAAAGGCCTCGAAGAATGCGAAAAAATCGCCGTACCGGGCGTTAAAACGGGGGACGCTCTCGAGCACCACGGCGACGACGTTCGCGATGATCAGGCACAGGATGAAGACGTTCAGGAGCTTTCCGGCGCGGTCGTGCGGCGTCGGCTCGAACAGCTCGTAGATCCTGCGTCTGACCCTCTTCGCCACCGGCTCGCCCTCCCCCGATTCCTTGCCCCGCCCCCGGCCGGGACGTCGTGACATCACTATACCGATACACCGTTCCGAGCGCACGCGGCTCTTGTGCTTTTGGCGCCGTTCCGTATAATGGGCGGCTTCACAAACGACCTCGGTCCGACCCTTTCGGCCGGGACGTTTCGGATCCACGCTCCCTTCGTCTAGTGGCCTAGGACACCGCCCTCTCACGGCGGGAACAGGAGTTCGAGTCTCCTAGGGAGCGCCATCCTTCCTTCCCTATTGGCGTATATATCTTGTTGGAAATACGCCAAAAATTCCGCGCAAATGATCGCCAAGCGTTGTCCTAAACGCTACAATGGCCGCTTGTCCCCCCATTCAGGAAACATCCATGACCGAAAAAGTCCAATCCCCCTGTCAAGACGTTTGCTACATGGAAGACGGTGTTTGCACGACCTGCGGCATGACCGCCGAGGAATCCAACACCTGGTATCGCCTCAACGAGGAAGATCGTCGCAAGATCGTAGACCGTCTGGCGGCCTTGGAAAAGGCCAAGAAGGACGCCGAGGGCAATTGACACGGCGGCAGCCGCCGCCGTTATGGCGCGCCGAAGGACGGTATCGCATCGCCCTTCGGCGCGTTTTTTTAGTGAAGTACGCCCGGCGCCGTCAGCCGGAACGCCGGTATCTCGGCGTCGAACTCGTGGCCGTCGGCCGCCTTCATACGATAGTGTCCCTCCATGACGCCGACCGGCGTGGGAAGGATACAAAAACTGCTGTAGCGATGGGTCTGACCCGGTGCGATCAGGGGCTGCTCTCCGACCACACCGTCGCCCTCGACCTCCTCGATCTTGCCATCGCCGTCGGTGATAAACCAGTACCTGCGCATCAGGCGGGCCGACATCGTACCCATGTTGCGGATAAAGATGTGGTAGGCGAAGACAAAATGGCCGGCCTTAGGATCGGAATGTTCCTCCAGATATTCAGGTTCGACCCGAACCTCGATTCGCCCGTATTTGCTCACTGTTCCCCCGTCCCCGCTCGGCTGGATGCGTCCTATTGTAACGAAAAGCGGGGAAAATTGATCATCCTGTCGAGGAAAACCTCCTTCCGTCGGAAATTCGGGGACGTCGTGTTATGATGCCGCACTAATCGAGTCGTCAACGGCCAAAACCAACCGCACTGTGCAGTGAGGAACCCAATGCAGATCGCAGATAAAATGGTAGTCACCCTGGATTACACCCTGACGGACAATACCGGAAACATTCTCGACCAAACCGAGGGACGGGGAGACTTCGCTTACCTGCATGGCGCCGGGAACATCATTCCGGGCCTCGAAAACGAATTGACCGGCCAGACCGTGGGCGCCCGCATCCAGGTGACCGTGAACCCCGAGGACGGTTACGGCCCGCGTCACGAAGAACTCCAGCAGGACGTGCCCCGCGCCGCCTTTGAAGGCATCGACACGATCGAGCCCGGCATGCAGTTCCAGTTCCAGGGTCCCGACGGCCACGCCCACATCGTCACGGTCACGGCCGTTGCGGAGGAGCACGTCACGGTCGACGGCAACCACCCGCTCGCCGGCGTCGAACTCAACTTCGACGTCACCATCGTCGATATCCGCGAAGCCAGCGAGGAAGAGCTCGAGCATGGTCACGCGCACGCCCATGGGCATCATCACCACTAATTAGCAGAACCCGTCTCGAAATGATCGCGCTACCGGGAGACCAGTCAGAGAGCCCCTTCGCGGGGCGACGCTCTATCTGACGATGCGTGTCGCCGCCAGCGTCTCAGGCGCCGTATTGCTCGCCCTCGTGGCGAGCGCGGCGTGGGCCGGCGACACCAGGAAACCGGTCGACCCGCACTGTCAGGATCCGCTCGAAGTACCGCTGATCCCCATAGACAACCCGAACGACGAACGGATCCGGCTCGACGCCGACCAATCCGTCATTTCGAAGGATGCGGACGGCTATCAGGTATTGGAGCTGAACGGACAGGTCCGCGCGGTCTCGGGCCAGCAGGCCATCCAGACGGACAAGGGCCGCTACACCAAGCGCGACGAAAACTTCGAGGTGGACGGCAATCTCGTCTACCAGACCCCCGACCTGCAGATTCTCGGCACGCGCGGCCTTTTTAACCTCAACACCCATCTGGGCCAAATCGACGCCGGCGAATTCAGATTCTTCGAATCCACCGGACACGGCACGGCGCGCCAAGCGGAACTCGAACCCGACAGCATCATCGTGTTGCATGAAGGCAGTTACACGACCTGTCCGAAACGCAAGATCGATTGGCTATTGCGCTTTTCGCGGCTCACGCTCGATCGCGAGGAAGGGATCGGCGTGGGCCGCAACGTCTGGCTGTCGTTCAAGGGCGTCCCGTTCATGTACACGCCGTTCATCCGCTTTCCGATCGACGACCGCCGCCGCACCGGCCTGCTGACGCCGAGCTATCGTTATTCCACTGAAAGCGGCGGCGAGCTGGCCGTCCCGGTCTACCTGAATCTGGCGCCGAACTACGATCTGACGCTGACCCCCGTCAACATGACCGGACGGGGCTTTCTGATCGGCAGCCAATTCCGCTATTTGATTCCGCACGGTTCGGGCACGCTCGATCTCGACTATCTGCCCAAGGACGAGGTCCGCAAGGGGGAACGCCATCGCTTCGAGTGGTCGCATCACAGTCAGCTGACCCCGAACCTTCAAGCGGAAATCGATTTTCACCGGGTCTCCGACGATCACTTCCTCGAGGAACTGGGCGACAGCCTGAGCGCCGCGAGCCTGACCTATCTGCCGCAACGCGCCTCTTTGATCTTCAGCGGCGGGCAGTGGACGGGATCGGCAACGGTCCAGTCCTATCAAACCATCGACAACACGATCCCCGAGTCGTCCCGCCCCTACCAGATGCTGCCCAACATCTCGGTGGGAAGCCGTTCACCGCTCAGGGAAGGCAGCCTCAATCTCTCGGTCTCGGGCCAGTACATCAATTTCCAACGCGACGGCCGCGTCAGCGGCGGACGCTTGCGCCTGCAACCCAAGGTCAGCCTCCCGCTGCGCTGGACGGCATTCCAGCTCGACAGTTCGCTGACCTGGGACCACACCCAGTATTGGCTCGACAGTCTCGCGACCGGCGCCCGGCAACCGAGTCGGACCGTACCTACGCTGGCGATCGACGGCCGCGTGTTTCTCGAGCGCGACTTTTCCTGGAACCAACACGGACTGCGTCAGACCCTCGAGCCACGTTTGTTCTATCTGAATCGGCCCTACCGCGACCAGAGCGCGCTGCCCGTTTTCGACTCGGGCGAAATCGATCTGAACTATTCGCAGTTGTTCGCCGAAAACCGTTACAACGGCGGCGACCGGCTCGGCGACACCGAGCAAGTCACGATCGGCGCGGCGAGCGCCATCGTCAGCCAAAACACCGGCCGGGAACTCGGCCGCGTCCAGCTCGGCCAGATCTATTACCTCCAAGACCGGCGCGTCACGCTGCCCGGTATCGTCGAAACGACCGACTCGACCTCGGCCTTGGCCGGCGACGCGCGAATCGAACTGAGCGACGAAATATTGGTCAAATCGGACATGCTTTGGGACCCGTCGATCGACCGCTTCGAGAAGGGCAACGTCTCGTTGCAGTTCCATCCGGGCGAAAGACAGATCCTGAACGTCTCGTACCGCTATCACTGGAAGGAACTCGGCCAGACCGATCTTTCGCTGTTGTGGCCGCTGACGCCCAAACTGCATTTGCTCGGACGCTGGAACCGCTCGACCCGGAACAACCGCGACCTCGAGACGCTGCTCGGACTGGAATACGATACCTGCTGCTGGAAGTTTCAGATCCTGAAACGCCGCTTCGTCAACAGCTCGGAAGATTCGATATCCGCCCAGACGCAGACCAACAAAACCTGGTTTTTCGAACTGCAACTCAAGGGCCTGACCAGCTTCGGCAACCGCATCGATACCGTTCTTGAAAATGGTATCCTTGGCTACCAGAAATAAAGAGGAATCCCCTTTTGACCGCTCGCTCCGGAATCATTCTCGCCCTATTCCTGTTCGCCGCCGGCCTGCCGTCGTTCGTCGTCGCCGCAGAACCGGAACCCGTTCCCGCCTCGGATGAACCCATCGTCGCCATCGACGGCGTCGCCGCGATCGTCAACGACGAGGTCATCACGCAAACCGAACTCGACGAGGAACTCGACCGGGTTCGCGCCCAGCTCAGACAGAAGGCGCTGCCCATCCCCGCGTCGGCCGATCTCGACAAACAGGTGCTCGAGGAACTGATCGTCAGCCGCCTCCAACTCCAGTTGGCGCAGACCAACGGCATCACCGTCGACGACGAAACGCTGGACAAGGCCATCGCGAATATCGCCGAGATGAACAATCTTTCGCTCGCGCGCTTCAAGGAAGTCCTCGCCAACGACGGCTTCGATTTCAAGAAGTTTCGCGAACGCATTCGCAAGGAAATCCTCATCCGCCGTCTGCACCAGCAGCAAATCGACAGCCAGATCCTGATCACCGACCAGGAGGTCGACGCCTTCCTCAACGACCTGCGCCGCCAGGGCGTCGCGTCGGACGAGTACGATGTCGCCCACATCCTGATCCCGGTCAGCGAAGCGGCCGGCGCCGACGAACGCCAAACCGCCGAGAAGAAGGCCGAGGATATCCACGCCCGGCTCGATAAAGGCGCGGACTTCGCGGAGTTGGCCATATCGTCCTCGGGCGGAGAGCAGGCCCTTGAGGGCGGCGACCTGGGCTGGCGCAAGCTCGGCGAACTGCCGACCCTGTTCGCCGACCAGGTCATTGACATGAATCCCGGCGACGTCAGCGCTATCCTTCGCAGCAGCCGAGGCTTCCACATCATCAAACTTCTGGGCCATCGAGCCGGTGAGAAGCACATGGTCAAGCAGACCCTGGCGCGGCACATCCTGATCCGTCCGAATGCGCTCGCGGACGAACTGCAGACCAAGGAAAAGCTCATGGAAATCCGGCAGCAGATCCTCGACAAGAAGCTCGACTTCGAGACTGCGGCGCGCACTTTGTCGGAAGACAAGGCCAGCGCAGCGCAAGGCGGCGACCTGGGCTGGGTCGATCCGGGCATCATGGTGCCCGAGTTCGAGGATGCCATGAACGAACTCAAAAAGGGCGAGATCAGCGAACCCGTGAAATCGGGTTTCGGCTGGCATTTGATCCAGGTCCTCGACCGCCGCGAGGTCGACAACACGGCCGAATTCAACCGCACCCAGGCGCGCGAGCAGCTCACCCGGCGCGAATCCGACAACCGCTACAGCAGTTGGCTGCATCAACTGCGTAGCGAGGCCTACGTCGATATCCGGCTCGGAAAAAACCACTCATGAGTGAAGACCCGGCCGCGCCGGTCGTCGCCGTGACGCCGGGTGAACCGGCAGGCATCGGTCCGGATATCGTGCTCGCGCTGGCGGCGGAGAAACTGCCGGCAAGGCTGGTCGCAATCGCCGCGAAAGACATGCTCGCAGAACGCGCCGCCGGTCTCGGTCTCGATATCGAACTTATCGATTGTCCCGAGGACGGCCCAGCCCCCGGTCATCGTCCCGGCACATTGCAGGTGCTCGATATCGCCATGCCCCGGCACGTCGAACCGGGCAGGCCTTCGCCGGACAACGCCCGCTACCTGCTCGAAACCCTGCGCATCGCGACCGAAGGCTGCCTCTCGGGACGTTTTGCGGCGCTCGTGACCGGGCCGCTCAACAAGGCCGTCATCAACGAGGCGGGCATTCCCTTCACGGGACACACCGAATATCTGGCCGAGCTGACCGACACGCCGCAAGTCGTCATGATGCTGGCGACAGAAGGCCTGCGCGTCCCGCTCGTGACGACCCACCTGCCGCTACGCGCGGTGGCAGACGCAATCACCCCCGCCTGGCTGGAGCGTTGCATCCGCATCACCGTTGCCGAATTGCGGCGGCGCTACGGCATCGCTTGCCCGCGTATCCTGGTCTGCGGCCTCAACCCGCATGCGGGCGAGGACGGCCATATGGGCCGTGAGGACGAGGACGTCGTGAAACCCGTGATCGCCAAACTCGTGGCCGAGGGCATGGCGCTCGAGGGCCCCTTCCCTGCGGATACCGTCTTTACGCCGCCCTATATGCGACGCGCCGACGCCGTACTCGCCATGTACCACGACCAGGGCCTGCCGGTCCTGAAACACCTGGGCTTCGGCAAGGCGGTCAACGTGACCTTGGGCCTGCCGATCATCCGCACCTCGGTCGACCACGGCACCGCTTTCGACCTGGCCGGGACGGGCCGCGCCGAAACGGGGAGCCTTAGGGTCGCGATCGAGGAAGCGGTGAAAATGGCCGCGCACAGCGGGGCACGCAGGGCATGAAACAACACACGCCACGCAAGCGCTTCGGCCAGAATTTCCTGCAGGACGATTGGATCATCGCCCGCATCGTCGAACAGATCGGCCCCAGGCCCGGCGATCATCTCGTCGAGATCGGTCCCGGACAGGGGGCGCTCACGAAACCCTTGCTGCAGCACGACATCGAGCTCGACGTCGTCGAACTCGACCGCGATCTCGTGCCGAGACTTCGCGAATTCGCGCCGAGCCGCGCCGGCTACCGAGTCCATGAACAGGATGCCCTGCGTCTCGACCTTAGCGCCATCGCGACGGACGGCCGCAAGCTTCGCGTCGTCGGCAACCTGCCCTACAACATCTCGACGCCGCTGCTGTTTCACATGCTGTCGCAACTGCCCTACATCGCCGACATGCATTTCATGTTGCAAAAGGAAGTCGTCGAACGCATGGCGGCGGGCCCCGGCGGACGCGACTACGGCCGCCTCAGCGTCATGATTCAGCACTATTGCGACGTCGCCTCGGTGCTCGACATCGGCCCCGAATGCTTCCATCCGGTACCCAAGGTCGATTCGGCCCTCGTGCGGCTGGTCCCGCACGCAACGCCGTCCGCCGTCGACGCCGATGCGCTCGCGACCGTCGTCCGCCAGGCGTTCAGCCAGCGCCGCAAGACCTTGCGCAACACGCTCAAGGGGATGATCGACGAGGACGGCATTCGTGCTTGCGGTATCGATCCGGGCCTGCGCCCGGAGCAGATCGACCTGGAGGGTTACCGGCGTCTGGCCGGACTGCTGCCGACCGCGGAATGAATCCGGAGACCTCCGATGAGGTCGCGGCGTTCTATCCCAACCGGAAATTGATCCCTTCGACGACGACGCGGCCGTCCACGGAATGCCGGATACGCACGATGCCGGCGTTGTCGACGCGCTGGCGGTAGATGGATGAAACGGGGGCTTCCAGGATCGCAGTCGTGACGGCTCGAATCACGCCGGCGTGGGCCACGATCAGGATATGGCGGCCCGCGTGGGCGTTCCGTGCGTCCTCGTAAGCGGCCGATATCCGCTTCATGAAATCGTGCAGGGGCTCAGCCCCTTCGGGACGATTGCCGACCGGATCGTCGTAAAAAGCGCGATACCCCTTGGGATCGGCGGTCTCGACCTCTTCCGCCGTGCGCCCCTCCCAGTTGCCGAACCCGACCTCGCGGAAGCGCTCGTCGACTTCGAAAGGGATACCCGAACGTTCGCCCAGGGCCTCGGCGAATGCCCGGCAACGCGTCAAGGGCGACGTCACGATGCGCGTCCAAGGATGCATATCGCCGACCGCGGACCACATCTGCGCCCAGCCGCGTTCACTGAGCGGATCGTCGATGCCGTGCCCGCGATAGCGATTGCCGCCGACGGGCTCGCCGTGACGAATCAGGTCGATGATCGTGCTGTTGTCTAGTGTCTCAGACATAGGGAGATTTTATAGCGATCGTTCCGTGTTGGCTAATTCGACCGCAGCATCCTGCGGGTTGCTGCACTGGGGCACGGGGTGCCGTGCCCTTTAGGCAATGTTCGCGATGTATTGGTCATTGTCGACGATGGGCACGGCACGCCGTGCCCCTACCGGGGCGCTACAGGCGTTTCTCGCGCGCTCATTCCTGACGTAGTCTCGTAGTTTGGGCTGAATACAATGAAGCCCAACGGCACGCCGCAACCGTTGATGCGTTGGGCTTCGTACTTCAGCTCAATCTACGGCTGGCTATTTCACCCCACGCACCGCATTCGGCTGGGCTGCTGTATCGGTAGGGGCACGGCGTGCCGTGCCCTTTAGGCAATTTTCGCGGTGTGTTGGTCTATCGACGATGGGCACGGCACGCCGTGCCCCGGGTGCTACAGGCGTTTCTCGCGCGCTCATTCCCGACGTAGGTAAATCGTGAAATCGTTGGCGAGATACCCGTCCACGAGTCGATGGTCCGGCGTAAGCCGCTCGACGAAATCCTGGATGGTCGCCGGATCGTGACTTTGCAGATCCCAACAGGCGCGCGTCGGCGCATGCCGCGCATCGAGCAGGTTGAAAGCGGTGCCCTTCAGGCTGCGTGACCACATGAGCGTGATGACCCGGCGCGCGTAATCGCCCGCATCGCCCAATTGTTCGTTCAGCGCGCCGGACAGGATGACCCAGTCGAAAAAATCGGCGTGCGCGTGACAGAAATCGACGAGGTCGCAGCAGCGGAACACGGAGCCGGGATGCCGTTCGATCGCGACTTCGAGCAGATCCGGGGACAGATCAATGCCGGTATAGTCGATCGAAAGGCCCTGCGCCGCGCTCCAACCCAAAAAGTCGCCGAAACCGCAACCGACGTCGAGCACCGAATCGCCCGACTCGATGCCGATTTCGGACAGAATCCGGAAACGGATCTCCTGAATCTCCCGACTGCTCCAATATAGGGCATTGGGCCCATAGCCGTACCGCTTCAGGCTGTCGCGATGCCTGCCGACGATGCGTATGCGATGTCTTTCGTCCATGTGCGTTTCGTCCGATCGTTCATATCCCATGCCGCCGAGGCGCTCACTTCGTCAACGAAATGAACAATTCCGGCAGCCGTTCCGGCAGGCGGTCGACGTGATCGATGATCGTGTACTGCCGCCCGAAGATGTCGGCGACGTACTCGTCGGCCTTGGGGTCGAGATTGATGCAATAGGTATAGATGCCGTCCCGGTCGAGCTCCTTGACCGCCTGATGGGCGTCCCGGATCAGGAACTGGGCGTCGTCGACGTCGATGTCCGCCGGCTCGCCGTCGGTCAGGATCAGCATGAGTTTCTTGTCCGCGCGCTGCGCCTTCAGATAGTGCGCGGCGTGGCGCATGGCGGCCCCCATTCGCGTCGAGAAGCCGGCCTCCATGGCGGCAAGACGGGCCTTGACGTCGTCGTTCCAGGGCTCGGCATAACCCTTGACGTGGTAATAGCGCACGTCGTGGCGTGTGTTGGAATGAAAGCCCGAGATCGCGAACGGATCGCCGACCTGCTGGATCGACCAGGCGAGCAGCGAAACGGCCTCCTGCGAGAGTTCGAGGATGGTCTGATTGCACCCCTCGGCCGTCTCCGACAGCGACTGGGAAAGATCCAGCAACAGCATGACGGCGATATCGCGGCCGTCGTGTTTGTGGCTCATATTGATCCGAGGATCCGGATTGGCGCCGCCCTTGAAGTCGATCAGGGAGCGGATCGCGACGTCGAGGTCGAGTTCGGAACCGTCCTCCTGATAACGGACACGGACCTTGTCCTGCGGCTTGAGCATGTCGAGCATCTGCTTGAGCCGTTTGGCGAGCCCGCTGTGCTTGGCCAGCAAGCCGTCGATGAAGGACGCCGAACGCTTGGGATGCAAGACCTCGTAGACACTGACCCAATCCGGCCGGTAGCTGAACGTGTTGTAATCCCATTCCGGATAGTGGCGCGGCGGCAAACCCTTGAGTTCATCTTCCTCGGACCGACGCTTGTCGAGGTGTTCGAACATCTCGTCCTCGTCGCTCTCCTCGATATAGATCCAGAGGTGGCGGTTATCGTCGCGGTAATCGACCTCGGTGTCCTGGAAATAGATCTTGGGTAACAGATCGCTTTGACGCCGCGTGCGGGCCATGAAGCTCAGAGCGATCGATGCGACATCGGGGCTCGACGATTCGCCGTCGGCCATCTCGGCCCAAAACCGATCGATGAACTCCCGAATAACGGGGTCGCGAACCTCATAGTCGGGATCAAGGATGGCCCGCGAGACAATAGCGAGACGCAGCCGAATCAAAGACTGCTCCTCACCGTCGTCCAGACCGTTCTGATCCGGGATCGGGTGCAGCGCCAAAAAGAGCTTGCGAAGACCCGGGTACAAACGACAGGCCAGCGTATCGACACGGGCGTCCTCGAAGGTCTCGACGGCCAGACGCTGGAACGGGCTCCAATTGTCGACGATCATCTTGGTGCTCCAGCGCCGGTGCGCCGCCATGTGTGCCAGCGTCGCGCGATAACGGTCGATGCCGGCAACCCCGCGATCGTCGTCGTAGACGTCGGGCATGCGGATGCCCAGATCGTCGTAATAGGGCATGGGCTTGCGCAGCTCATGGAAGGCGAGCGAATACGGAATCAGATAATCGTGGTCGTTCCAGAGCGCGCGGAGATAACTGTCGAGCTTGCGCTCGTGATCGATCAGCAGCGTGCCGTGACGCTCGCGCTGAAACACCGCGTTGGCGTCGGCGGACTGCATGCTGAAGTAATCGATCTGCCGCTCGGGATGGCTCTTGTAGTACTGGATGCCGTATTCGATCCAGTTCCGAAAACCTTCGAGGCTGAGTTCCGTCAACAGGCGCGGGGCCTGCTTCAGGAGGTCCTGCAGACCCGGACTCGGGAAGGTCGTGTGGTGGCCGTGCACCGAACCCGAGGTCCGTTCCGCCATATAGCGAATCAGGTCGACATAGGCATGGAATTGCGCCCGCGTCGGCAGACGACGAGCCACCGCCGCCATGGTCTGGAGAAAAGGCACGATGGCCTTGAAGTTGGTATGCGTCGACAGGTAATAGGCGAAGTCCTTGATCTCGGGCAGCACCTCCTCGCCGACGGCGGCGGCGACGGCCGGGGCCTCCTCGAGATAGACGAGCAACGGCTCCGCGCCGCGTCCCATCTTACCGATGAAGCGCGCGTTCTCGATCAGCACATCGACGCCCGCAGGCGAAAGCTTCGCCGTGGCGTCGGTCATGCATTCCGAAAAAACCGCCTCGACCTGCGGGAACCGACAGGCAAGCCGCTCCCAGTAGGCCTCGATCTCGGGCGTGCGTTCTAACACTTCAACCGTCATGACTGCCTCCCGGCTTAGCCGAAGGTCGCGTCTATCGCATGGTCCAGCGTATCGCGGATGTCCGCGTCGTCGGTGATCGGGCGCACGAGGGCCATCCGGCAGGCGGCCTTGGGCTCGATACCGCGTTTGATCAGGGCGGCGGCGTAGGTCAACAGACGCGTCGAAATGCCCTCGTCCAGGCCATGGCCCTTGAGGTTGCGCGCCGTGGCGCCGATGCGGACCAACTTGGCCGCGAGCGCTTCCTCGATGCCGGTCTCCTTGGCCACGATCGTCGTCTCGACGGCCTCGCTCGGATAGTCGAACTCGAAGGCGGAAAAACGCTGCTTCGTGGACTGCTTGAGGTCCTTCATGAGGCTCTGATAACCCGGGTTGTAGGAGATCACGAGCTGAAAATCCGGATGGGCTTCGATGAGCTCGCCCTTCTTGTCGAGCGGCAGGTTGCGGCGATGGTCGGTCAGCGGATGGATCACGACCGTCGTGTCCTGACGCGCCTCGACGACCTCGTCGAGGTAGCAGATCGCGCCGATGCGCGCGGCGGTGGTCAGGGGACCGTCGAGCCAGCGCGTGCCGTTGGCGTCGAGCAGGTAGCGGCCGACCAGATCGGACGCGGTCATGTCCTCGTTACAGGCCACCGTGATGAGCGGCTTGCCGAGTTTCCAGGCCATGTATTCGACGAAACGTGATTTACCGCAACCCGTCGGACCCTTGACCATAACGGGCAGGCGGGCGGCGTAGGCGGCCTCGTAGAGTTCGACCTCATCGCCCTGAGGTTGGTAATAGGGTTCGCTGTGAATCCGGTACTGTTCCTTATCGGTCATGACGCACCTCTTTCTCTGCTTACCGGCGCTTTCGGCACCGGAATCAATAATAGGACATTTTTCCCTTCGGGGCTTTTGCTCCGTTCGGGAGCGAAAGCCGCTTAAAAAAAGCCCCCACTGGGTGGGGGCTCAACTTCGATCGTCCGTGATACAAGGGGGAACTTACTTATGAACACCCAACTTTTCGCGCCAGCCGGCAAAGAGCTTGTCCGCGTCGTGCGGGAAGGACTCGAAGGCACGCGCGAATTCCGGATGGGTCTTGGCGTACTCGATCGGATCCTGGCCCGACTTCCAGCACTCGTAGGCCTGGCCCAGGGAGATACCGCCGGCGGCAGGGCTGTCGATGTGGCCGAAGGAACCGCCGCCGCAGGTGTTGATGACGTTGCCGTGACCCAGGTTCTCGAAGAAGCCCGGCAGACGTAGCGCGTTCATGCCGCCCGAGATGATCGGGGTGGTGGCCTTCATGCCGTACCACTTCTGGTAGAAGTAGGGACCCTGGCACTCGTCGCGCTCCAGCATGTAGGCCAGAACGGTTTCCTTGGCATGGCCTTCCATCTTGCCGTAGCCCATGGTGCCGGTGTGAATACCGGAGGCGCCCATCAGGCGAGCCAGCTTCATGTAGCACAGCGGATCCATACCCATCGGCGACTTGTAGGACGTCACAGCGCCGTGGCCCGCACGGTGGAAGTGCAGGAAGGTCTTCGGGAAGGCGCGACGGCAGGTGGTCACACCGGCCGGACCGGTCACGAAGCCGTCGACCAGGAACGCGACGTGATCTTCGGAATCGTACTTGGCGAACTCGTTCAGGATGTAGTCGCCGCGAGCGATCATCTCCTCGTGGAAATCGGCGGTCACGTTGGCCGAGAACAGCTTGGCCTGGCCGGTTTCCTGCTGGGCGCGGTCCATGGCCTGGGCGACCAAAGGAATGACTTCCTTCATCGGGCAGAAAGGCTGGTTGGCCTGGGGCTCATCGTTCTTGATGAAGTCGCCGCCGAGCCAGAAATCATAACAGGCCTTGGCGAACGGCTGCGGACGCAGGCCCAGCTTGGGCTTGATGATCGTGCCGGCGATGTAGCCGCCGTCGACTTCCGGGCGACCCAGAACCCGCCACAGGTCGGAGATGTTGGAAGACGGGCCGTCGAAGCGCTTGATCATGCTCTCGGGAACCAGGAAGTCCAGCATGCGCAGGCCTTCGTGATCGCCCATGCCCTGGTTGTTACCCAGGATCAGGGACCACATGTGGGAAACGTTGTAGATGCCGTCGGTCAGGTTCGGGTCGAACAGCTCGACCGGGTAGGCAACCTTCATCAGGCCGCCCTTGTCACCGAAGGCGGTCTCGTCAATTTCGTAAACCAGGGCGTCGACGCCGCGGGTAAAATCGTCGGTCGTGGACACTTCGACGTTGGTGCCGGTGGAAGACTCGGCGGCAACGTGCGCGGCGACTTCCAGGAAACCGTAACCGGCAGCCGGCTTCAGTTTGTACGCGACCAGCATGTGCTTGCCGCCGTCGATCAGATCGGACTCGTTCAGGTCGAGTCTGGCGTAACGGTTAGATTGATCCATTGCGATCTCCTCCACTACATCTTTATTAAAGTATTAGGTATTAACCTTGCCCCTTGTTCGAATCGGTCCGCCCTACGGCTCATCTCCAACTCGTGGAACGCATCATACCACGTGTAGCCATAATGTTAATTCAGTCTTTTTGATATAAACTATAAGCAAATACTTATGATATAATTCAACCATGCATGTCACCCTACGCCAACTCAAGGTCTTCCAGGCCGTTGCCCGCCACCTCAATTACTCCAAGGCCGCCGAGGTACTGTTCCTGACCCAGCCCGCCGTATCGATGCAGATCAAGCAGCTCGAAGACAACTGCGGCATGCCCTTGTTCGAGCAGATCGGCAAGCGTATCTACCTGACCGACGCGGGCAAGGAGTTCGAACACTACTGCCGGATCATCAACGCCCAACTCGACGAACTCGATACCGTGTTCGAGGAACTCAAGGGCGTGGAGCGCGGGCATCTGCACCTCTCCGTTGCGAGTACGGCCAACCCGTTCTGCACGCACCTGCTGGCCGAGTTTCGCAAACGCGTGCCGCACCTAACGGTCAGCCTGGACGTGACGAACCGAAAAGGATTGATCCGCCAGCTCGAATACAACGAGACCGAACTCGTCGTCATGGGACAACCGCCGGACGGGCTCGACGTCGATGCCGAACCCTTCATGGAGAATCCGCTGGTCGTCATCGCGCCCCCGGATCATCGCCTAGCCCGGGAACGGTCGATTCCGCTCGAGCGCCTGCAAGACGAACCCTTCGTGGTTCGGGAACAGAGCTCGGGCACGAGAATCTCCATGGAAAGGTTTTTCGACGACGCGGGAATCCGGCTTCAGGCCAGCATCGAGATGCGCAGCAACGAGGCGCTGCAGCAGGCCGTACAGGCGGGTCTGGGCTTAGGAATCGTCTCCCGTCACACACTCGAGCTCGAACTTGAAACCCACCGTCTCGTGATTTTGGACGTCGAACGCTTTCCGATCATGCGCCAGTGGTATCTCGTCCACCGCACCGGCAAATACCTGACGCCGATCGCGCGTGCGTTCAGGGAATTCATGCTGAACGAGGCAAACAAACTATGGAAATTGCCTGCGTAAGCGCCGACGCATGGATGCATGCGCCCTGAGCTTTTTGTGAATACACGGGACCGGCGCCCATCGGCGCCCTCAACGGTACTGCCGAGACCCAATCGAGGATCCTTGCGCCGATAAGAACCGCATAAGTTGACCCTGCCAGTCTGAATTGTTACGATCTTGTCGCAAAAGCCACAAAACCATTTGTTTTGCATGGCTATTATGCCCGCAATATTCGAATCGCCCTAATCCTTTTGGTCCCAGCCCATAAACGGCCTCTCCGAAACGCTGCTATTCGAAGGCGCATAACAACGTGTTCCCAAAAAACGAACGCAAGAACTACAAGAGGTTTTCATGAGCATATTTCGTAGCTTTTCTTCATTTGACCTTCCAAGTCACTTTGAGGAAGTGGCGAACTATTACGAAAGGCTGGTCGTTGAGCGGTTGATGGAATTAAAGGAAACGTTCAATTCCGATCAACTGGCCGACGTCGCGTGCATCGCGCTCAATCAGCTGCCGTCCTGGTATATCCGAAACCACGTGGATGCTCACTTCTATCTCAGCGAATCCCAATTGGCCGAAATGCATCTGAACACCGAGAATGCGGTCCTTTTCGCCATAGAGAAAGTCACCGCCTCCCCGCGCGAATAGGACCCCTGAGTTTCGATTCCCAAGGTCGCCGGAGTCGTCTCTCCTTCTCTCAATGCAGCGTTCGAAAAGAGGGTCACGCCAGCAATGCGGCGATAATGCCCGTGAAGAATATTCCGTCGAACGTACCGGCTCCGCCGATCGAAGCCACTTGCGCCTCGATCCGATCCAAATCGCGCAAATGCAGCAGATCGGCGCCGATGATGACGCCGAGCGTACCGCCGATATAAGCGAGCGGCGCGCTGTTTGCGGGTTCGAGCAGTATAGCGATCAGCGCCGCGAACAATGGCGCCACGAACATCGGCATGCCGAAGCCGATTCCCGGAATCGGCCGACTGAGTAGGTAACAGACCGCCGTCACCGCGACCAGCGACAGCACAACCGCCACCGGATTCAACGACTGCGCCGACAAGAGATATAAAGACAGGCCGCCCGGAATCAGACAACCGCCGACATTGACCGCGACCAGGGTTTTTCCGGGAAACAACCGGCGCGGCAACCCCCAGGGCAGGATAGGCAACGGCTGGTCAACATGCGACACGTTCGACTTTCGCTCGTGCAGGTACAACGGGATGTTGATACCGCTGCCCAGCAGCGACCCCAGCAGCAACACCACGCCGCCCGACGGGGAGAGTCCCAGCTTTTCGAACGCGATGCTGATTGCGCCCACTTGGACCATGACGACGAGAAAAATCCCCAGGCCCAGCAAAAACAGGACGTAGATGAATGACAGCGGCATGCCTACGCTCCTTTCGCCTTCTTACGGAAATATACTTCAGGAAAAAACCCGCGAAGACAACACGGCGATGTTCTGTGACCCGGTGGTTAGAGTGCGCCTCCCGTCAGCATCAAGGAGTGACCCCGTCATCCTCTTCCGTTTCATCCGCAATCTTGCCGTCGCCCAGCATGACGGCGAGCCACCGCGTACGGTCGTTGCTCGCCAATATGATCTTGGCCGTGATCGTCAGCGGCACCGACAAAAGCATGCCGACCGGGCCCAGGACCCAGCCCCAGAAGATCAAGGAGAGAAACACGACCAAGGTCGAAAGCCCGAGGCCTCTGCCCATGAAGCGCGGTTCGAGAAAGGTCCCGATCAGGACGTTGACGGCAAGGAAACCGCAGGCGGCCAACGCGGCGCCGGTGACGCTGAGTTGAATCAGGGCCAACAGGACCGCAGGCACGGCGGCGATGATCGAACCGATATTCGGCACGAAATTCAGCAAAAAGGCCAGCACGCCCCAGAGCAGCCAGAAGTCCAGTCCCATGGCCCATAGCCAGACCGCGATCATGACGCCCGTCAACAGGCTGAAGACGGTCTTGATGACCATGTAGCGGTTGATATTGTCGGCGACGGCCGCGGCATGTGCGAGCGAAGTTTCAGGTTCGCCGAACGCCGCGCGCAGTTTTTCCGGCAACCCCGAGGCCTCGGCCAGGATGAACGCCACGGTCAGCAGGATCAGGAGACCGTTGGTCAGAACGCCGCTAAGGCCTCCGAGAATACGGGTCACAAGCCCCATTGCCTGAGCCGGATCGAGATAATCCATGGCCACCTGGCGCGAAATCGCGACGCCGTGCCCGGACAACCAGGTCAGGCTGTCGGACATGAGTGCGTGCAGACGCGCCTTGTAGAGGGGAAGACTGCGCGAGAATTCGTCGAACGAACTGCCGACGAGCGCCGCGAGCAGAAGGCCGATCAAAACCAGCCCGAGGATCACGATCACGAGCGATGCGACCGGTGGGATGCGCCAACGCTGCAATCCGCTGATGACCGGAGCCAGGACGATGGCGATAAAGACCGCGAGCAGGAACGGAACCAGAATCGGCGCGGCCGCCTGCATTCCGGCGACCACAATCACGAAGGCGGCAAGGCCTATGAGAACACCGCCGCCCATGGGCGCATGCCTTGCCTGCGCGCTCATGGGCGACGGTTAGAGACTATCGGTTGATCGATTACCGCGAGACGTAATCGAAAACGACACGACGATTCTTGGCCCAAGCCTCCTCGTTATGCCCTTCGACCGCGGGACGCTCCTCGCCGTAGCTGATGGTCTCGATCTGGCTCGTGGAGGCGCCGGTCAGCAACAGGAGGTCGCGAACGGCCTTGGCGCGACGCTCGCCCAAAGCGAGGTTGTAGGCGCGGGTGCCGCGCTCGTCGCAGTGCCCTTCGAGGCGCAGCTGGGTGCTCGGATGGTTGGCCAGATATTCGCCGTGGGCGACGATCTGGTCACGGAACTCGGCGCGAATCACGCTCTTGTCGAAATCGAAGTAGACGACGCGCTGAGCCAAGGGGCTGGAGGGATCATCCAGTGGATCCATTTGCATGGGCGCGACGGCGCCAAGCCCGGAAGATTCGGCGCTGGACGTCGTTCCGGTTTCGGCCGGCGCAGTCGTCGTGGTTTCAGCGGCAACGGGTTGGGTGGATTCCGTCGAGGTCGACTTCGGCTCGCTCGCGCAGCCGCCCAGGGCAAAGAGTACGATGGCTAGACCCAAAATGCGTTTTTTCATTACTCGTTTTCCTCTACATCCAGTTCATGTACATCCGACTCGAGAGCGGCGGCACGAAGTCCCCGAGCCACTCCGGAACAAATCCCCTCCGCAAGGTACAACAAAAAGCGATCACAGACAATCTGTTGTCCGGGAGGCCGTCGGTTACACCGCGGGTTCAGAACGCATTTTGACGAAAATGGAATCGGGTCGATGCGACGCACCTTATCTTGAAACGTCAACCCGGCGCGGACAGTTCCCCAAACAAAGCGCACAGCGCGCCACCGGGGTCCGGCGCCTTCATAAAGGCCTCGCCGACCAGGAAGGTGCCGACGCCGTGATCGCGCATGAGGCGGACGTCTTCCGGCGCCAGGATGCCGCTCTCGGTAACGACGATCCGATCCCGACCGATGGCGGGCAGAAGGTCGATCGTCGTCTGCAGGGTGGTATCGAAGGTGCGAAGATCACGGTTGTTGATGCCGATCAGGCGCGCCGGCAGTCGCAACGCGCGTTCGAGCTCCTCGGCGTCGTGCACCTCGATCAGGACGTCCATGCCGAGTTCGCGACTGAGCGAAAACAGATCGGCGAGTTGGACGTCGTCCAGCGCCGCGACGATCAACAGGATGCAGTCGGCGCCGAGGTCGCGGGCCTCGTAGACCTGATACGGATCGATCATGAAGTCCTTGCGCAGCACCGGAAGCGCGACCGCCGCGCGCGCCGCACGCAAATAATCCTCGTGCCCCTGAAAGAAATCGCGGTCGGTCAGAACGGAGAGACAGGCCGCGCCGGCCTGCTCGTAGGAACGTGCGATCGAGGCGGGTTCGAAGGGATCGCGCAGGATGCCGCGGCTCGGCGAGGCCTTCTTGATCTCCGCGATCACGGCCGATTCGCTATGGGCGAGCCTGGACTCGATGGCGGCGATGAAACCGCGAGCGGGCGATGCCGCACCCAAGCCGTCGGCAATCTCGACGAGCGGCCGCCGCGCGCTGCGCTCGGCGACCTCCTCCGCCTTGCGCGCAAGAATCCGGCGCAGGATATCCGGACGATCGCTCACGCGTTTGCGTCCTGTACGACCAAGCCTTGGCTGAACGCCGCAAGCCTTTCGAGCCTTGCCGCCGCCTCGCCGCTGTCGA
>WGNS01000073.1 GCA_016124415.1 Gammaproteobacteria bacterium
ATCTTGTTCTGCGTACCGTAGGGAAGTAGAGCAAGGTTGTGTACGCAGGACGGTCCCGGCAAAAGGAATAGCTGCCGCGTAGGCGAAGCGTTTTTGCGACAGGATGTGCAAAAACAATACTGAGGTAGCGGCACTACTGTGGTTGGGGGAATGACGCCTTCGGCGCCCTTTGATCCAGTGGGGCGATTGACTCATAATGTGCCGTCTCGCCCATCGCCAAGGACCCCCGCATGAAGATCGCCGCGTTCCGAATCCCGTCCGTCTGCCTGGTCTTTCTGTTCTTAATCGGTAGCGTGGCGGGATGCAGCGATGGCGGCGATCAGAGTTGGCTGCTCGGACGCTGGGTGCCGGTACACAACCCCTTAAACGAATCCGACGACACGCTGGTTTTCAAAACCGAGGGCAAGGTCACCGTGGAAACCACGGATAACCGCACCATAGACGGTGAATACAAAATCAGGGACAACTTCGTGGTCCTGGAACTCGCGGTCCCCAAACGCGCCACCGAGGTCCGATTCATGATCAGCGACGATCATAAGCGTCTGATGTATAAGAACGGAGCCTATTTCGAACGCAAGGGGTAGCGCTGAAGCTCAGGTGATCATGATCAGAAAGATCACGAATAGGATCACCAAACCTATTGGAATCAATACACCTTTCCAGTCCTTGTTTTCCGCCTGACGACTTTCCTCCATGGCCCGCTTGATGCCCGGGCGAAACAGAAAGATCACGCCTACGGCGACGACCACGAGCGTGATCTGCTCCCAAATAGACAGTTCCCCATTCATGAATTGCTTCCCGTTTTCGAAACAAAGAAACGACGATACTTACCGATACATTAATAGGACCATATAAATTGCATCCCATGATGTCATGAATATTCAGAAAAACCGAATCTGAACGCTATACATGAAGAGATATTTCAGAGACGCGCCACTATGACAAATCCTCAGATCAAACCATCGCAATCTCAGATCCACTTCGACCCTGAGCAGGCGAGCCGCTGGTCAAACGACTTCGCGAGCCTGGTTTCACCGCCGGACGTCTGCGTTGAGATCTTCGATATCCTTGAATCTCATCGCGCCAGTGCGGCCACGACCGCCGAGATCATCACGACGGACCCCAATCTGACGGCGCGCCTGCTGCGCGTGGTCAATAGTCCGTTTTACAAGGTCCAGGGCAAGATCGATACGGTGAGCCGGGCGATCACGATGATCGGCGTCACGGAGCTCTATAACCTCGTGATCGCCATCTCGGCCGTGCGGACCTTCTCGAACATCCCGTCGGTCGTCGTCGATATCGACAACTTCTGGCGCCACAGCCTGCTGACCGGAATCCTGACCCGGGTGTTCGCAAAGCGCTGCAACGTGCTCCATCCGGAACGCCTGTTCGTGGCCGGCCTGTTGCACGACGTCGGCAGCCTGGTGATTTACAATCAGGCCCCGGACGACGCAAAGGTCCTCGTACTTTCGGCCATGGGCGACGAGGACATTCTCTATAAGAGCGAGCTCAAGACCTTCGGTTTCAGCCACTCCAGCATCGGTCATCGACTGCTGGCGAGTTGGAACCTTCCGCACACGCTGATCGAGGCGATCCGTTGCCACCACTGTCCCAGCGAAGCGGACGGCGCCAAATTGGAGGCCTCGCTGGTGCACATCGCGGAGGCCTACGCAAATCAGCTCAGTTTCGGCTCTTTCTCGTCGATGCCGGCGAGCGAGGCGTATATCGACCCCAACGCCTGGTCGGCCTGCGGGCTTGACCCCGACGAGCTGGATCTCGACAAGGTCGTTCAGGAAGCCACCGAACAATTCAACGCCACCCGGGGTCTGTTCGGCTGTTAGAACGACCTGCCGGAGTACACGAAGCCGCCGACCCAGGGATGTAGGCCCGGTCGGCGGTTTTCGTTTCTAAGGAGCCTCTGATCAATTGTGGGTGAAACGCATTGAGATGCATGTGGGCGATATTCAAGGCGCGCATTGCCGCCAATAGCAGAGCTATTGGCAAGATTCGCAACGCCTAAGATCGTCTTCAGGCGCTCAAGACGTTCGAACACGAACTGATCAGAGGCTCCCTATAACCGAAAACGTTCGTCACGCATGGAGAACCCCGTCAGAGGGGCCTCGACACCTCGTCCCAGCGCCAGCACCTTGAAGCTTTCCCCCATGCCGCCAGGCATCAGCAAGGTGCGCAACTGATGAGCGATCCTGGCTTGTTCGAGCGCATCGTCGGCCGTCGCCATATCCAGAATGCCGCACCCGAGCAGGAACTGGGCCTGTGTCGTGAATCCGAGTACGTCGAGTTCCGTTTCCACGGCCGCTTCCGCAAGCGCAGTGAAATCGACATGGGCAGTGATGTCCTGCAAACCGATCCAGCGCAGCGGATCATCGTGACCGCGGTGCCGGTAATAGCACATCAACGTCCCCGCGGTTCGCTCGGCAAGATAGTATTCGGCACGCGGGTAGCCGTAGTCGATGATTAAGACCAAGCCGCGGCCCAAAAACCCGCCGACGCTTCGCACCCAATCCCCCGAGGCAAGATTGATCTCGGTCAGATAGCCCTCGGGCAGGTCCGGAAACGCCCCGTCGATAACGTTCACGGCGTCCCGAACTCGTGGATCGACGATTTCCCGCTGATCCATGAAAAGCCCGTTCCCATCCTCGCCGACGCAGATCTCCCGCCACTCCCGGCCTGCCTTCAGCACGCGATGTATCGGCATGGCGTCCAGCAGTTCATTCGCCACGATCACCCCGTCCCAGGGCGCCTCCGGCCATTCCGACAACCAGCAAACACGATCGGCGAGGTGCGGAAGGCGAGCCCTTAGCAGCGACTGCTGGCGTTCCTTGAGGTCCGCGCTGAGCTCCAGTATGAAATAGCGCGCGGGGACGGTCCCCATGCGTTCCAGTTCATCGAGTACGCCAAGGCACAAAGCGCCGCTTCCCGCGCCGACCTCGAGGCGATCTCCCTCTGTCGACGGAAGCACCTCGGCAATCTGCCTGGCCAGGCAGCGCGCGAACAGCGCAGAAGTCTCGGGGGCGGTGACGAAGTCCCCTTCGGGACCGAATTTGGCGCTGCCCGCGCTGTAATAGCCCAAGCCCGAGGCATAAAGGGCCATGCCCATGAAACGGCTGAACGGGATGCGGGCATCCGGTGCGGAACGGATTTCTTCGCGAATGCGTTCGAACAAACGCGCACTGACGGCCTTGGCCGCCTCATCGGGTTCCGGAAAGGCCAAATCGGCCGGATCCTGCATGGCTCCCCTCCTTTCAGGTTCTATCGGGCATCGAATAATACTATACTCAGGGTATCTTCCGACGGCTCGGTTCCCGATCGACCGACCGGCTACTTGAAACGATTTAGGAGCGCCGGGTGCAATCCGATAATGACAGTCTTCACGACAAGGTCGCCCTCGTAACGGGGGCAGGTCGGCGAGTCGGCGCGGAGATCGCCCGTAAGCTCCACGCGGAAGGCGCGCGGATCGTCCTGCACTATCGCAGTTCGGACCGGGATGCGCATGCCTTGCAATCCGAGCTCAACGATATTCGCGAGGAGTCGGCCGTCCTCGTGCAGTGCGATCTGCTGCAATACCGTAAGCTTCAGACCTTGATCCGCCAGGCGCACGCCGTCTGGGGACGACTCGACATCCTCGTCAACAACGCATCGAGTTTTTACCCGACGCCGATCTTCAGCGCCGACGAAGATCAATGGGACGACCTCATCGGCACCAACCTCAAGGCGCCCTACTTCCTCTCCCAGGCGGCGGCCCCGATGTTGCGCGAATGGCAGGGGAATATCATCAACATCACGGACATCCATGCCGACCGCCCGCTCAAGGATCACAGTATCTATTGCATCGCCAAGGCGGGCCTGGTCATGATGACGCGGTCGCTTGCCAGGGAACTCGCGCCGGAGATTCGCGTCAACGGCATCGCTCCGGGCGCCGTGCTGTGGCCCGAGAACGGGATCGACGAAGTCACGCGTCAACGCATCACAACGCGTACCGCCCTGAAGCGCGCGGGTTCTCCCGAAGATATCGCCAAGACCGTGATCTTCCTGGTGCGCGACGCCGATTACATAACGGGTCAGATCATCGCCGTGGACGGAGGGCGGACGTTAAGCCACTAAGCTCAGGGCCTTACCAGACAAACTCGATTTCGAGCAGTTCGCCGCCGGCCCCGGCAAACTCGTCCCAAAGCGCTTCGTAGGTACGGCCGTCCAGAGGGTGCCGGAGTTGACCGGCGATATTCGCCAGCGGCGCGAGGACAAAGGCGTAACGCATGATTTCGTCCCTCGGCAGATTCAGTCCCCGCTCGTTCAGGATCAGATCGCCATAGAGCAGCAGATCGATATCCATGGTGCGCGGCGCAAAACGCTGGGCGCCCCGCTCGCGGCCGCAGGCGGTCTCGATTTCTCTGAGCGCGTCGGCAACGTGGTGGACGTCCTCACGGGTCTCGAAACCGGCGACGAGGTTGTAAAAATCATCTCCGGCGAAACCGACGGCCGCCGTCTCGTAAACAGGCGACAGGCAAAGTGTCCCGAAACGCGCCTTCAGCGCGGAAACCGCCCGGCGTACATTCCGCGTGCGATCGATATTGCTGCCGATGCTGACGAATACGGAGACAGGGTCGCTACTCATATGATCGGAACTTGTTTCCATCGCCTGGACAATACCACGGCATCTGTTTATCGTTTGCGCAGGTTTCAGCAATGAGAAATTCCCACATGCCCCTCTACCTGATCATTCTGCTCTTGTTCCTGTCGGCTCCCGTGTTCGCCGAGACGACCGAAGAGCCCTCTCCTGATCGCTGGTACGATATAGAGGTACTGATCTTTACGCAACAAGACGAGCAGAGCGGCGACGCGGAACATCGGGAGGTGTGGCCCTTGGATCCGGGCTCCCCGGACCTGAAGGAGGTTATCGAACTGGCGCCTGCGCCCGACGAAACGAGCGGGCCGATGCTGCCGTTCGCGCTATTGCCTCAAGACGGCTGGAAGCTTGGCGAGCAAGACAAAAAAATAAGGGCGGGACGCCACTACACCCTGCTCTCGCACCTGGCCTGGCGCCAACCCGCGCCGCCATCCGAAGTGGCACTTCCTGTTCATATCCGGATTCCGGCACACGCGGAGACGAACCCCGACGAGGTGGCCGCGCCTGCGGCACCGACGCCTGAGGCGATACCCGAACAGCCGTCGACGGAGGAAGCGGTGATCGCGGCGCCACCGACGTTGGAAATGCCGCCCGCGACGGCAGGCGAGGATCCGAAGGACGACCCGGAACCGTCGGCCGAGCCGCCGAACCCGGCGCTCGTGCCGGAACCCGTTCTTGACGGCGTCATTCGGGTCAGCCGCAATAACTATCTGCACGTCGACGCCGACCTACTCTATCGCCCCGGAGCGGAAGCGGACAACGCCGAGTTGCCTGCCGCCTTGGAAGCGGAAACGGATATCGAAATGCCCCCCAGCCTAAGCCTTACCGACATGGTTTCGGGCACGGACAATGCCGAGGAACAGGTGATGCCCACCGACTATCGGATGCGACAAAGCCGGCGTGTCAAGAAAGGGGAATTGAACTTCTTCGACCACCCGCGCTTCGGGCTGCTGATTCAGATCGAACCCGTGGAGCAAGCGACGGACGCCACAGCGCCCGCCGCCCAATAATCAAGCAATAGGCAATACGGTTTCCAGCAAGCTGCGGACGCGGTCCATACCCAGCGCCAGGTTTTCCTCGATCTCCTTCATCGTGATCTCGGCGCCGTCGCCCCGCCCGGCCGCCCAGTTCGCGACCACGGAACAGCAGACGTATTCCAGACCGATCTCGCGCGCCAGAACGGCCTCCGGCATACCGGTCATCCCCACGATCGTACAGCCGTCCCTCTCGAGGCGATTGATTTCCGCTGCGGTTTCGAGCCTCGGCCCCTGAGTGGCGCCGTATACGCCGCCGTCGACCGCGTCCAGGCCGATCTTCTTGGCCGACGCAAGCAGCAGCTGCCGCAACGGCTCGCTGTACGGGTAGGTGAAATCGACATGCGTGACATGGGTCAAATCATCCTCGAAAAAGGTCGAGCTGCGGGCCCAGGTATAGTCGATGATCTGATCGGGCAGCACGATAACGCCCGGCCCGGCCTCTTTCGTAATGCCTCCGACCGCAGCGACCGCGATGACCTTATCCACCTTGACGGAACGCAGGGCCCAGATATTCGCGCGATAGTTGATGCAATGGGGTGGAATCGTGTGCCCATAACCGTGACGGGCCAGAAACACGACCTTTTTGCCCCCGAGCGTGCCGTAGGTCAGCGGACCCGAGGGTTCGCCGTAAGGTGTATGCACGACCTCCCGGTGCGTGATTTCCAGATTCTTGAGCGAGGTCAGGCCGGTACCGCCGATGATGGCAAGATGTGTCATGAGTCGTTTATCCGTTTTTCAGTGCGTGAATGCCGGGCAGGTTGCGCAAATACCCCATGTAATCCATGCCGCAACCGAATACGTATCGGTCAGGGACATCCAAACCCGAGATATCGACGCTACGCCCCTGTTTACGGTCATGGATCTTGTTGGTCAGCGCCGCCGTGACGACGTCCGCCGCACCCGCCTCACGGCAATAGCGAACGATGGCGTCGAGTGTCGTGCCCTCATCGTGAATATCGTCCAGCAAAAGCACATGCCTGCCCTTCAGCGATGAAACGGGACGCGCCAGCCAGCTGAGTTCTCCACCTGAGGTCCGGTCTCCATATCGCGTGGCGTGGAGATAGTCCTGTTGCAAGGGAAAGTTCAAACGCGGGATGAGCCTCCCGGCCGTGACGAGACCGCCGTGCAGCACGCAGATCGCGAGCGGATTGAGATCGCGAAGCCTATCGGTCAGAGCCTCGGCCATACGATTCAATGCGGCATCGACCGCCTCGGCCGCGTGTATGCAATCCGATTCTTCGTAGACGCGCCATGCCTCGGCTGGGGTCGGGGATTGGGTCATTCGCTACTCGTTCCTGTTGGAAACAAAAGAGAATCGAATTATAGCGGTGACCGAGTTCGATCACCACAATTACCCGCATTCGGGAAAACGAAAACGGCCCCGGGGACCACGAAAAGCGGTCCCCGGGGCCGTTTATCGGGATCAGCGTCCCAAGACGTCCGCGCGGGTCGTCTCGGCCAATGCCGCGACTTCGCCGATCAGCTCATCGGAGACGCCCAGATCCTGCAGCGTGGCGCCGAGATCTTCGACGACGGCATCGAAGTGGCTGTCGTTCAGTCCCTTTTCGACCAGATGGGCGTGTCCTCTGCGCATATCCAGACCGGTGTAGTTGTTGGGTCCGCCGAACACCATGGTCAGGAAGGCCTTCTGCTTGGCCGCCTGCTTCTCCATATCGACGCCCTCGAAGAAGCGATTGATGCGATCGTCGGCCAGGACACGGCGATAGAAGTTGTACACGGCCGCATCGACCGCCGCTTCGCCGCCGATGCGCTCGAACAGGCTGGCCTGCTTGGCGCGAGCGGCCTTCTCCTCGGCGGTGAAACCGGCGAGTACGTCGGCACGGGTAGTCTCGGCGATCGCGGCCACCTCGGCGATCAGATCGTTGGGCACGCCCATCTCGATCAGCGTCGCGCCCAGATCCTCAACAACCGCGTCGAAGTGGCTGTTATCCAGACCTTTTTCGACGAGGTGGGCATGTCCTTTACGCATATCCTCGCCCGTGTAGTTGTTCGGACCGCCGAAGGCCATGGTCAGGAACGCCTTCTGCTTGGCGGCCTGCTTGTCCATGTCGACACCCTCGAAGAAGCGACTAATGCGGTCGTCGGCCAATACGCGACGGTAGAACTTATCCACGGCCGCATCAACGGCGGCTTGTCCGCCCAGACGATCGAACAGGCTGGCCTTTTTGGCGATGGCAGCCTTCTCTTCCGCCGTAAAACCGGCCAGGACGTCGCCACGGGTGGTCTCGGCAATCGCGGCCACCTCGGCGATCAGCTCATTGGGCACGCCCATTTCCTGCAAGGTCGCGCCCAAATCCTCGACGACGGCGTCGAAGTGGCTGTCGTTCAGGCCTTTTTCGACGAGGTGGGCATGCCCTTTACGCATATCCTCGCCCGTGTAGTTGTTCGGACCGCCGAAGGCCATGGTCAGGAACGCCTTCTGCTTGGCGGCCTGCTTGTTCATGTCGACGCCTTCGAAGAAACGACTGATGCGGTCATCCGCCAGCACCCGACGGTAAAACTTGTCCACGGCCGCATCGACGGCAGCCGCGCCGCCGAGTCGTTCAAACAACGGCGCTTGCGCGCTGCTCTGCTGAGAAGACTTGCCCGAAAAGAATCTGCATAGTGCCTTGAACATGATTTTCCCGCCCTCTTGGTGTTGGTTGTCTGATGCGCTGACAATAGTAACCAGCCAAAAGATATATTTCAAGTCTATATTTTAACCGGCCGATATATCTTACTTTTTTAGTCGGAAACATTTTTAGCGTGTTGATTCAACGATGATAGGGATGCCCCTGGAGAATGCTCCAGGCGCGATAGAGCTGTTCGGCGACGACGACCCGCACCAGGGCGTGCGGCAACGTCAACCGGGACAACGACCACTTCAGTTCGGCCCGCTCCAGACATTCCCGGGTCAGGCCGTCGGGCCCGCCGATCAGGAGCGCCACGTCCCTGCCCGAATGCATCCAGTCCGACAGGCGTCGCGAGAGTCCGACACTGTCCCAGTCCGATCCGGTGAGATCCAGGGCGATCGTAAGACAGTTGGCCGGGATGGCCGCAAGCATCGCGGTTCCCTCTTCGCGGCGCAGACGATCGAGATCCGGATTGCGGCCCCGCTTCGGCGTGGGGATCTCGACGAGATGCAGAGAACATCCGTGCGGCAGGCGCTGGGCGTAGTCCTGGTAGGCCAAAGTCACCCATTCGGGCGGCCTTTGTCCGACACAGATCATATGAATGCGCAATGGATCCCCCTCTTGAGACGTTGAACGTCCCATTCTGGGCCTTGAACGCAGCCCGATCAATGTCAAGGAGGCTTAGCTAGCAGGCTGTTGAAAAAGTTTCAGGCGAGTGCAAGACAAGGCAAAAATTGGCGAGGAAGCGCAGTGTACACGCCAGTACACGAGCATTTCGAGCCGATTTTTAACAGAGCATTGCGCCGCATGAGGGTTTTTCAATAGCCTGCTAGGCGTCTACGGAGACAAAACTTCCCTCAGGTCGAACGAAGCGTAACGTCTCGAACTTGATCGCAAGGGCGTAGATCGTTCCGGCGCCCGAGGCGTGGGCGCGGCTTTGCTGGACGCTGCCGATGGCCGAGAACAAATGCGTGTCGATCTTGATGCGTCGGCCACGCGGAGTGGCCCTCATTGAAATCACCTGGCAGCCTTTCGGCGA
The DNA here is from genome assembly GCA_016124415.1 of Gammaproteobacteria bacterium. Classification (GTDB taxonomy): domain Bacteria; phylum Pseudomonadota; class Gammaproteobacteria; order SZUA-140; family SZUA-140; genus RI-283. The sequence goes on from WGNS01000073.1 coordinate 9,355, forward strand.
AAAATCCCGCACCTCGCCTTTATGAGGATCTTTCTGAGGCCAGTGATCGTAGAACATAGCGAGTTCGTGCACCGGGATACGCTCGATCCGTCGGCGGGCATCGACCGTCGACGACACTTGGGGCGCCGGCGTCAACGGGCTTCTGCATTGCGAACAGTCAAGCGCACCGGGGACGTTGATATATTTGCAGAACGGACAGGCGCCGCCCGCTGCTTTCGCCGCGCCGGAATGTTGTGTCTTCTCAGTAGCGGCGTCCTCGGCCGCTCCGCTCGCCGCAGACGTAGCCGGATCGGAATGCGCTTCCGATTTACGTTCCGATTCGGCGGAGGCGTTTTTCTCGGGTCCGCTCTTGCCGTGTTCGGCCAGAAATTCCTTGTCGTAGGCCGCCCGGCGCGCGGGGTCGATCAGGACCGCATAGGCCTCGTTGATCACGGTCGCGTTCCAGTGATCCCCGCCCAAGTCCGGATGCATGCGCAGCTTGTGCATGAGCGTGCGATAGCTCGCGCGAATGACGGCCTCCGGCGCGTCGAATTGCACGTGCAGGATTCGATAGTAGTTGCGGCGGTTTTCCATGAGCGCTTCCGGACGTTGTTACATGCTCTTATATCGAATCGCCGCACGGATATCTGAACCTCTTCCGTGCTGAGCGGCGCCGCAAATGCTGCTACACTCACGTGCCGAACCCGGCAGCCGAAACCGAATCGATGACGCCCGACCAATATTGCCAGCAAAAAGCCGCGCGTAGCGGCTCGAGCTTCTACTACAGCTTCCTCTTCCTGCCGCCGGCGGAGCGTCAGGCCATCATGGCGCTCTATGCCTTTTGCCGCGAGGTCGACGACGCCGTAGACGAAACCAGCGAACCGGAGGTCGCGCGCGCGAAGCTGGATTGGTGGCGGGGCGAGATCGCGAAGAGCTTCGCCCGGGAGGCCGAACACCCGGTCGGCAAGGCGCTCGAGGTCGCGACGGACCGGTTCAACCTGCCGCAGGAATATTTCGCCGAGATCATCGACGGCATGGAGATGGACCTCGATTACAACAGCTATCCGAACTTCAAGGAGCTCAGCCTCTACTGCTATCGCGCCGCGAGCGTCGTCGGCCTTATGGCGGCGGAGATCTTCGGCTACGAAGACCGTCAGACGCTCAAATACGCCCATGACCTCGGTATGGCCATGCAGTTGACCAATATACTCCGCGATGTCCGGGAGGACGCCGAACGCGGGCGGATCTACATACCGTTGGACGAGATCGAGGCCGCCGGACTGAATCACGGCGATTTCCTGAACTTCCGTGATTCCGAAGCCATGCGGGCCCTCCTTCGGAAACAGGCCGACCGCGCCCGGGAGTACTATCAACGCGCCCTGGATCGACTGCCCGAGGTCGACCGCTATCGTCAACGCAGCGGCCTGATCATGGCGGATATCTATGAGGCCACTCTGGACGCGATCGAGGAAGACGGTTTCCGCGTTTTCGAACACCGCATCAGTCTGACGCCGCTACGCAAACTGTGGCGGGCCTGGCGCATCAATCGCGCCGAAAAGACGCGCTACCGACGCGGCGGCGCGCGAACAGAGGCCTAGGCGCCGGCCATGGTGGTCATCGTGGGCGGAGGATGGTCCGGTCTGGCGGCCGCCGTTGAACTCACTTCGAGAAGTATTCCCGTCACGCTGGTCGAATCGGCCGACACCCTGGGAGGACGGGCCCGGGCGATATCTCATCGCGGACGGACCCTGGACAACGGGCAGCATTTGATCATCGGCGCCTATCGGGAACTGTTGCGCCTGCTGCAACTCATGGATATCCGGGAATCGGACGTTTTCGAACGCCATGCATTGAGACTCCACGTAAAGCGGGTCGAACCGGACCGCACGCGGATATCCCTCGACCTCAAACCGCCTCGCTTGCCTGCGCCGCTGCATATCGCCGCCGCCCTGGTCGGGGCCAAGGGCATCGGGCAACGCGACCGCTGGCGCGCACTGAGGCTATGTCTTCAGGTCGCCCTACCCGCATCGTCCGAAGAAGACGGGACCGTACGGGATTTCCTCGTGAAAAACGGCCAGTCGGTCGATCTCATCGAGGCCCTTTGGGGTCCGCTATGCCTCGCGATCATGAACACGGCGCCGGAGGTTGCCTCCGCCGCGATATTCCGCAGGACCCTTCGCGACGCCTTCATGTTTCGTCGCAGCGATTCCGACGTACTGTTACCGAAAGGCACCCTGGACGAGGCGTTTCCGCGACCGGCCGGCGATTGGATCGCGTCGCGTGGCGGAGCGATCCTGTTGGGAACACGCGTCACGGCGCTCGACTGCGCGTGCGGCGCAATCCGGGGCGTCAGACTGAACGACGGCCGCACCCTCTCTTCCGATCGCGTCATCCTCGCGCTACCGCCGTTTGAACTCGCCCGCTTGTTCGACGGGTGCGAGGAAACCACCGCGCTGAAATCAGCGCTGGGACACATCGCCTACGAGCCCATCACGACCGTTTATTTGCGTTACCCCCCCGAGGTCGCCATGGACGTCCCGATGCTCGGATTCCTGGGTACGACGACCCAATGGCTGCTCGACCGTCGCTACAACGGCGATCCCGGGCTCATGGCCGCCGTCATCAGCGCGTCGGGCGCCCACATGGCCTTGTCGCGCGAGGCGCTCTGCGAACAAGTCGCCGCTGAAGTCGCCCTCGCCTTTCCGGACTGGCCCGAGCCCGTCGAGCGCGTCTGTATCCGTGAAAAACGCGCGACCTTCCGTTGCGAAACCGGCATCAACGCCCTTCGTCCCGGACATGAATCCGGGATAGCCGGTTGTCTGATCGCGGGGGACAGCAGTTGGCGGGCTTACCCCGCCACACTCGAAGGCGCCCTAAGAAGTGGCGTAGAATGCGCCCGACGCATCGCTTAACACCGTAACCTCAGCAAGGATCTCCAATGCACGACACCAACGACCTCCGCCAGGAACTGGTTCTGGCCTCATCCTCCCCTTACCGCAGCATGCTGCTCAAACGACTCGGGATCGAGTTCAGCATCGTTTCGCCGCAGGTCGACGAATCGCGAGAGGAGGATGAGCCCGCGCATCTCATGGCAGCCAGACTGTCGGAGGACAAAGCGATGGCCGTGGCCGATACGTATCCTCAGACCCTGATCATCGGTTCGGACCAAGTGGCGGTGCTCGATGGGGAGATCATCGGTAAACCGGGCACCCATGAAAAGGCGGTGGAGCAACTTCGGAAGGCATCAGGGCGAAGCATGCATTTCTACAGCGGACTGTGCCTGCTCAACACCATGACCGGCGAACGCCAGACCGACGTGATCGATACCGAGGTCCGCCTGCGGCCGATCTCCGACGAACTGATCGAGGCCTATTTGCGCAAAGAACAGCCCTACGACTGCGCCGGCGCCTGCAAGGTGGAAGGCCTGGGCATCGCGCTGATCGACTATGTCTACAGCGGCGATCCGACCGCGCTGATCGGTCTGCCGCTGATCCGTCTCTGCGAGATGCTGCGCGCCGAAGGCATCGAACCCCTGCAACCGGGGTTTTTAGGGCAGTAGCAAGTTCAGTAACAAGTAACAAGTAACAAGTAACAACATCCAATCGAAGGCACTTGAA
>WGNS01000006.1 GCA_016124415.1 Gammaproteobacteria bacterium
ACAATGACTCTACGGCGCATATAGCTGAATTTAGATGATCTACACCCGTCAGGCTCCGCCCTCCGGATTCCGACATCTAAATCCAGCTGCACCTATCCCGGTCTACTCGCCTTCGCGTCGCTCTCCATGGCTCGCAGTAGCCGCCAAAAACCCGTCTTCCACCTAAAATCTAAGAAAAATCCACGATCAGGATGCAACGGAAGCGGCATCGCGGGCACGAATCGTGTCCAGGACGATATCGCCGTAGAGTTCGAGCTTGCGCTGTCCGATCCCCTGGATTCCGGCCACATCGGAGATGGAGTCCGGAACTCGGGCGGCGAGTTCCTTCAGGGTCGAGTCGTGAAAGATCACGTAGGGCGGCACGCCCTGTTCCTTCGCGAGACGGCTGCGCATCGCGCGCAAGGCATCGAACAGGCGTTCGTCGTAGGGTCCACCGTCCCATGCGCGGGTCGATGCGACTTTTTGCACTTGGCGACGGCGATGCTCTCTCAGATGGACCGTTTCCTCACCACGCAACAAGGCACGGCAGCGCTCCGTCAGCCGCAGGGATCCGTAACCGTCGAGATCGCTCTCGAGATAACCGCGCGCGATCAGCTGGCGAAAGATCGATCGCCACTCCGCGGCCCCGTGTTCGGCGCCGATACCGAACGTCGACTGGCGGTCGTGGCCGTTGGCCTCGATGCGCTCATGGCGTTCGCCGCGCAGGACCGAAACGACATAGGCCACCCCGAAGCGCTGCCCGGTCCGGTAGACGCAGGACAAGGCCTTGCGCGCCGCGTCCGTGGCATCCCAGGTTCGCGCCACATCGAGGCAATTGTCGCAATTGCCGCAGGACTCGCCGCTCCCTTCGCCGAAATAATCGAGCAACGTGTGGCGACGACAGGCCGTCGACTCGCAAAGACCCAGCATCGCCTCTAGGCGGTGATGCGAGACGCGCTTGAAGAGCTCCGTTCCCTCGCTCTCGGCCATCATCTTCCGAAGCGTCATGATGTCCTGCAAGCTGTAGCTCATCCAGGCGCTGGCCGGCAACCCGTCGCGGCCCGCACGCCCCGTTTCCTGGTAATAGGCCTCGATGCTGCGCGGCAGGTTGAGATGGGCCACGAAACGTACGTCCGGCTTATCGATGCCCATGCCGAAGGCGATCGTTGCAACCATAACGAGCCCGTCCTCACGCAGGAAGCGCTCCTGGTTGTCGCGCCGCACGGCGTCGGACAGTCCGGCGTGATAAGGCAGTGCGGCGCGCCCGCGCGCGTTGAGCCATTCGGTCGTCTCCTCGACCTTACGTCGAGACAGGCAATAGACGATGCCGGAATCACCCGCATGGACACGCTCGATGAAACGCAGCATGGCCTCACGGCCGCCGGCCTCTGCCTCGATCTGGTAACGGATGTTGGGGCGGTCGAAGCTGCTGACATAGCAACGCGCCTCTTCCAGCGACAGCTGACCGACGATCTCGTCGCGCGTGCGCTTATCCGCCGTCGCGGTCAGGGCGATCCTCGGCACGCCCGGGAAACGCGTCTTCAGACAGTCGAGCTGGCGATATTCGGGACGAAAATCGTGACCCCACTGCGAGACGCAATGCGCCTCGTCAATTGCGAACAATGCGATGCCGGCGCGCTCGAGCAAGGCCAACATGCGCTCGTTGAGCAGCCGTTCCGGAGCGAGATAGAGCAGATCGAGCTGTCCCTCCAGGAGCGCCTGCTCGGTCCGGCGCAGACTGGCGGGGTCCTCGGTGGCGTTCAAGCTCGCCGCCCGGATGCCGAGTTGCCGCAAGGCGTCGACTTGGTCCTTCATGAGTGCGATGAGGGGCGAGATCACGACGCCGGTTCCGCCCCGGATCAAGGCCGGGATCTGGTAGCAGAGCGATTTTCCGCCGCCGGTCGGCATTAGCACGAAGGCGTCGCGGCCGGCGATCAGATCGGCGATGATCTCGGATTGGTCGTGCCGGAAAGCGGAATAGCCGAAGGTCTCATTGAGGATACGGTGAGCGCGCTCCATATTCGCCGTCACCGCGCTGACCGCCCACCCGTCAAGGGATGGTGGATCTTCGCCTCAGGTCCGGTACTCGGCATTGATCTTGACGTAGTCGTAAGACAGATCGGTCGTCCAGACCCGGCATTGGTGCGCACCCCGGCAGAGGCGCACCCGAATCGTGATCTCGCTCTGCGCCATGACACGTGCGCCTGCGGCTTCCGTATAACCGGCATCGCGACCGCCATCGCGCACAATGGCGACATCGTCGAGATCGATCTCGATGCGTGAAATGTCCAGATCAGGCAATCCGGCGCGGCCGACCGCCGCCAGGATACGGCCCCAGTTCGGATCGCTGGCGAAAAAGGCTGTCTTGACCAAAGGCGAATGCGCGATCGTAAACGCGACCTGACGGCAGGCCTCGACACTCTCGCCGCCCTCGACGTCGATCGTGATGAATTTGGTCGCCCCCTCGCCGTCGCGGATGATCTGTTGGGCCAGCGAATCGAAAACCGCTTGCAAGCCCTCGCGCAACGCGGGGTGGATACCGTCCGCGGTCATGACGGCGGCCGGGCTGCGCCCGGTGGCCATGAGCACGCAGGCATCGTTGGTCGAGGTATCGCCGTCGACCGTGATGCAGTTGAAGGAATCGGCGACGAGTTCCGGCACCAGGGCATCGAGCGCCGCCTGAGGGATCGCGGCGTCAGTGGCAACATAGGCCAGCATCGTCGCCATATCGGGATGAATCATCCCCGAGCCCTTGGCCATCCCCGTGACCCGAATTTCCCGACCGTCGATATCCATCCGTACGGACGCGATCTTATGAACGGTGTCCGTTGTCATAATCGCACGCGCGGCCTGATCCCAGCCGGATTCGGATAATGCCTCGCAAGCGGCGGGCAGCGCCTTCTCCAGCCGCTCGACCGGCAGCGGCTCACCAATCACACCCGTGGAAAACGGCAATACGGCCTCAATGAGACCGGCGCGCAAATCGGCCAGCGCGGTGCAGCTGCGCTTGGCGGCCAGCAGACCGCCGTCTCCGGTCCCGGCATTGGCATTCCCGGAGTTGATAAGCAGATAACGCGCCACGTGGTGCGCCAGATGTTCGCGGGCGACGACGACCGGCGCGGCGCAAAATGCATTGCGCGTGAAGGCGGCGGCGCATGTCGAGCCCTCGGCCAGTTCGATGACCGTCAGGTCGTGGCGCGTGTTACCCGGTTTGATCCCGGCATTGGCGCTGCCCAGACGGACGCCGTCGATGACGAACGGCGTGTGCACGATGTTCACGCTCATACGGGCCCTCAGGTCAAGGTGCCATGACAGTTCTTGAACTTCTTGCCGGAACCGCAGGGGCAAAGCTCGTTGCGGCCCACCTTGCGGCCCTCACGCACCACGGGCGCCTGCGGCAACTCGCCGACGTCGGGCATATCGCTACCCATGGCGGTCATGCTCGGATGCTGGAAACTCATCTCCGAGTGACTGCGACGCTGTTCGTCCACGGCCTGGACGTCCTCCGACGACGCAACCTGAACGCGGGACAGGACGTTGACCACCTCGGTCTTGATGTTCTCAAGCAACTGCGTGAACATCTCGAAGGCCTCGCGCTTGTACTCCTGCTTGGGGTTCTTCTGGGCGTAACCGCGCAGATGGATGCCCTGGCGCAGATGATCCATGGCAGCCAGATGGTCCTTCCATGCCGCGTCCAGGACCTGCAGCATAACGGCGCGCTCGAACTCGCGCATGACCTGAGAGCCCGCCAGGGCCTCCTTGCCGGCATAAATAGACGTCATCTCGTCGAGGATACGCTGGCGCAATGTCTCCTCGTGCAGACTGTGATCCTCCTCAAGCCATTTACCGACGGGGAAATCGACGCCGTAGGCACTCTCCAGGGCCTTCTCGAGACCCGGGATATCCCACTGCTCGTCCAGACTCCCCGGCGGAATGAACTCGTCGATCAGCGCGTTGACGACATCGATTCGGACGTCGACGATCGTTTCGGAGATGTCGGCCTGAGCCATGAGCGCGTTGCGCTGCTCGTAGATGACTTTACGCTGGTCGTTGGCGACGTCGTCGTATTCGAGCAGTTGCTTGCGGATATCGAAGTTGTGGCCTTCGACCTTGCGTTGGGCGTTCTCGATGGAGCGCGTCACCCAGGGATGCTCGATCGCCTCCCCCTTACGCATGCCGAGTTTTTGCATGATCGCCGAAACGCGCTCGGAAGCGAAGATGCGCATGAGATTGTCTTCGAGCGACAGGTAAAAACGGCTTGAACCGGGGTCGCCCTGACGGCCCGAACGTCCGCGCAACTGGTTGTCGATACGGCGTGATTCGTGGCGCTCGGTGCCGATGATATGGAGACCGCCGTTCGCGAGCACCTGTTCGTGGAGTTTCTGCCACTCCGCCTTGACCTGCTCGGCCTCCGCCTCGGGCGCGCCGTCGCCGAGTTTCTCAAGCGCGGACTGAAGCGATCCGCCGAGCACGATGTCCGTTCCGCGACCGGCCATGTTGGTCGCGATCGTGACCGCGCCGATGGCGCCTGCCTGGGCGACGATCTCGGCCTCGCGGGCATGCTGTTTGGCGTTCAGGACCTCATGCGGGATCTTACTCTTCTTGAGCCTGCCGGACAGGAACTCCGAGATCTCGATCGAGGTCGTGCCCACCAGCACGGGTTGCCCGCGCTGGTGACAGTCCCGGATATCCTCGATGATCGCCTCGAACTTCTCCTCGGCGGTCAGGTAGACCAGGTCGCCCATGTCCTTGCGAGCCATCGGACGGTGCGTGGGGATCACGAGCACTTCAAGACCGTAGATCTGCTGGAATTCGTAGGCCTCGGTGTCCGCCGTACCGGTCATGCCGGATAGCGTGTCGTAGAGGCGGAAATAGTTCTGGAAGGTGATCGAGGCAAGCGTCTGGTTCTCGTTCTGGATCCGAACGCCCTCTTTCGCCTCGATGGCCTGATGCAGCCCCTCGGACCAGCGGCGGCCCGGCATGGTGCGGCCGGTGAACTCGTCGACGATGACGATCTCTTCGTTCTGCACGATGTAATCGACATCGCGCGCGAACAGCGCGTGCGCGCGCAACGCGGCATTCAGATGATGCAACAGACTGATGTTGGCCGCGCTGTACAGGCTATCCGTCTCACCGAGCAGACCGCTTTCGGTCAGCAGTTCCTCGACGTGCTGATGCCCTTCCTCGGTCAGATAGACCTGCTTGACCTTTTCGTCGACCGAATAATCGCCGGGGCCGTCCTCCTCCGCCTGCCTGATCAGCTTGGGGATCAGCGTGTTGATCTTGCGGTAGAGTTCCGAGCTGTCGTCGGCGGGCCCGGAAATAATGAGCGGCGTGCGGGCCTCGTCGATCAGGATCGAATCCACCTCGTCGACGACCGCGAAATAGAGCGCGCGCTGAACGCGGTCTTCGGGTCGGAAGGCCATGTTGTCGCGGAGATAGTCGAAACCGTACTCGTTGTTGGTGCCGTAGGTGACGTCGGAGGCGTAGGCGGCGCGCTTCGCCTCGGTGTCCTGGCCGGACAGGATGACGCCCGTGCTGAGGCCGAGGAAACGATAGATCCGCCCCATCCACTCGGCGTCGCGACTGGCGAGGTAGTCGTTGACGGTGACGACGTGAACGCCCTTGCCGGTCAGGGCGCGCAGGTAGACGGGCAATGTCGCGACCAGGGTCTTGCCTTCGCCGGTGCGCATCTCGGCGATCTTGCCGGAATGCAGCACCATGCCGCCGATGAGCTGGACGTCGAAATGCCGCATGCCGAGGACGCGTTTGCCTGCCTCGCGGACGACGGCAAAGGCCTCGACGAGCAGTTGATCCAAGGTTTCGCCGTTGGCAAGCCGCTGCCTGAATTCTTCGGTCTTGGCCTTGAGTTGGTCGTCGGTCAAGGCCTGAATTTCGGCCTCGCGGTCATTGATCTTCCGGACGACCGCCGTCATCCGCTTGACTTGTCGGTCGTTTCTGCTGCCAAAGATCTTGCTGAAGAATTTACCCGCCATGATTCAAGGATCCTGCCTTATTGTGTTTGTTCATAGTGTCGCCGGCGCAAGACGAATTGCAATGGATTGATGTGGCGATCGTTTTTCAATACTTCAAGGTGTACGTGCGGCCCGGTCGAACGCCCCGACGAACCCATGAGCGCCAACGTCTGGCCTCGATGCACCACATCGCCGGCCTGAACGAGATTGCGCTGGTTGTGCCCATAGCGCGTTACGTAGCCGTTGCCGTGTTTGACCTCTACCATTCGGCCGTAACCGTAACGCCAACCGGACCAAGTCACAACACCGTCGGCGATGGCCACGACGTCGGACCCCGGTTTACCGGCGATATCGAGCCCCTCGTGAAAGGCTTCGCGTCCCGTGAACGGATCGACCCGCTTGCCGAAATAGGACGAGATCCAACCTTGGCGCACCGGCCGTCCGACCGGAGCGGCGTCCTGTTCCAGTTCGCGATTCCTGTATAGCGATTCGAGCACCGACAACTGCGTTTCACGGGTACGCAACTCTTCGGACAAGCGATCCATATCGGACATGAAGTCGTCTGCGCTGATCTGGTCGTTGTCGGATGCCACGGGACCCGGACCACCGAGACCCGGAGGCCTGGAGAAGTCGAACTCGCCCTGATCGAGCCCCGCATCCGTGACCAGGCGGTCACCCAGCGCGTTCAGGCGAATGACCTGGGCCTGCAACTGCCCGAGCCTGGATGCCAGGGCGTTGACCTCGGTACGGGCCTGGTCTTCGGAGGTCTGAAGTTGCAGGCGGTAATGGGCAAGCTCCTTGCGCCACTCCTCGGAATAGGGACGGCGAGTATCCTGGCCGTACTTGAAGGCGAACCAGGACGCTGAAACGGCGACCGCTACCATGCAGCCGAATATAGCCGCAACGGCGCCCGCGCCAAGTCGGAGACGCGCCTTACGGCCATTCGCTGTTGTGAACAAGACCAGCTTCATTTATTTCGCAACGATCGCAACACTGTTATGATTTCATGCGCTTGGAGAGATAGGCCGGTAAGACTCAGGACCGGGACCCGCGCGGACAAGGACGCACCAAGGTCTACCGGGGCAAGGCCCTCGCCGGAGTGAGACTAAACGCGAAACAACAGACAGTCAGCTGCCCGATACCCATGTTTGTCAACCAACACCTGAAACGAAAAGGCGGAAGACTGTCGGAGCTGACGACGCATTGCGTCCAGATAAGGAAGATCGACACCCTCCTGCGATCGATCCTGCCTCCTCCCCTCAAAAACCACGTCAAAGTGGCAAACTACGCTAACGGCACGCTGGTCCTCCACGCCGATTCTGCGGACTGGAGAACGCGCCTGCACTGGCAACAACCGGCGAGCCTATCGGGCCTCCGCAGAGAGGCCGGTCTTCAGGGCCTCCAAGCACTCGAGATCAAGACCCGACCCCACGACACGATGGATGCGCAAACCGCCCCCGCGGTACAACGCACCCTGCCGACTCCGGCATGCGCCCGTTTTTTACGCGATTTCGCACGTCACGGCACTCAGGACCCGCGCATCCGGCGTTCGCTCGAACGCATCGCGGAGGTCATCGAACACGACGACTACGATCGCCGCGCCCGGGAAAACAGTTTTTCGTCAGACGACTGAGACGGGTTTCATAAACGAGATCGGCGCGGGATTGCCGTCCTCGAAGGTCACCAGTTCCCAGGCGTCCCGATGCACCATCAGCGCGCGCAGCAGGTGATTGTTCAATCTGTGGCCCGACTTATGCCCCGTGAAGGCGCCGATCAGGCTGTGGCCCAGCAGATACAGGTCGCCGATGGCGTCGAGGACCTTATGCTTGACGAACTCGTCCTCATAACGCAGGCCGTCCTCGTTGAGCACGCGGTAGTCGTCGACCACGACGGCGTTGCTGAGGCTGCCGCCCAAGATCAAATTCCGCTCGCGAAGCTGCTCAAGATCGCGCATGAAACCGAAGGTCCGCGCCCGGCTGATTTCCTTGACGAAAGAGGTCGTCGAGAAATCGATATGCGCTTCGTGGCTTCGATCCGCGAAGGCCGGGTGATCGAAATCGATCGAAAACGAAATCTTGAATCCATCGAAGGGCTCGAACATCGCCCACTTGTCGCCTTCCTCGACGCGTATGGGCTTTTTGATGCGCACGAAGCGCTTCGGAGCCATCTGCTCCTCGATGCCGGCGGATTGCAACAGGAACACGAACGGACCGGCACTGCCGTCCATGATCGGAACCTCGGGCGCGCTCAGATCCACGTATGCGTTATCGATACCGAGGCCGGCCATCGCCGACAAGAGGTGCTCGACCGTGGCGACGCGCACGTCGCCGTTGCCCAGAGTGGTCGACAACTGGGTATCGACCACGTTCTCCTCTTTGGCGCGAATCTCGACGGGAGAGGGCAAATCGACACGGCGAAACACGATACCCGTGTTCGGCGCGGCCGGCCTCAAAGTCATGACCGTCTTCTCACCGGAATGCAGCCCGACACCCGTCGCCCGGATGATATTCTTCAATGTCCGCTGCCTGATCATCATTAGGTATCCCTCAAAACTCCCGTGGCCTTTGGCCGAAAACAGGGGCGAATAGTAGCATAGCCCCTACCCGGTGCCTAGGTAGCCCGTCACAACATTCGCTAATCCGCCTGCTTGCGCAGGAACGCCGGAATATCATAGTCCAGATCGCTACCGGCGCCGAAACCGCGGTAAGCGTTCTTGGGTTCGTTGCGAATGAAAGTCGGCTTGTCCAAGCCTTCGTAATTGACCCCATCGCCGACGGCCGTCTTCGGAACCACCGTGATGGCAGGTTCCGGCATGGGATCCACCTTGGGTTGCTCCGCCGCCCGACCGAGACCGGTTGCGACGACGGTGACTCGCAGGTCTTCCGTCATCTCCATATCGATGACCGTACCCACCACGACCACGGCGTCATCCGACGCGAAGCTCTTGACGATATTGCCGACCTCTTCGAACTCATCGATGGTCATATCCATGCCCGCGGTCACATTTACCAGGACGCCCCTGGCACCGGAAAGGTTCACATCCTCGAGCAGCGGACTCGCAATCGCCATCTCCGCGGCGGCCCGGGCACGGTTCTCGCCGCGCATACAACCCGAACCCATCATGGCCATACCCATCTCCGACATGACGGTCCGCACGTCGGCAAAGTCGACGTTGATCAGGCCCGGACGGGTGATCAGCTCGGCAATACCCTGAACGGCGCCCAACAGGACGTCGTTCGCGGCCTTGAAGGCATCGAGCAGCGTCGTGCCCTTGCCGAGTACGGCCAGGAGCTTTTCGTTCGGGATCGTGATGAGCGAATCGACGTGCTTGCGCAACTCCTCGATGCCCGACTCGGCAGCCTTGCCGCGCTTCTCGAAGGGGAACGGACGCGTCACGACGGCGACGGTCAGGATACCCATCTCCTTGGCAATCTCGGCGATCACCGGTGCACCGCCGGTACCCGTGCCACCGCCCATGCCGGCCGTGATGAACACCATATCGGCACCCTTCAGGATCTCGGTAATGCGCTCTCTGGCCTCGAGCGCGGCCTCGCGGCCGACGTTGGGGTTGGCGCCCGCGCCCAGACCCTTGGTGATGTTTTCACCCAGTTGCAGCGTCATACAGCCCGCCGCGGCGTTCAGGGCCTGCGCATCGGTGTTGGCGCAGACGAACTCGACGCCGTCGATGGCCGCCGACACCATGTGCCTGACGGCGTTGCCGCCACCGCCACCGACACCGATGACCTTGATCACCGCACTTTGGTCACTCATTGAATCCATCAGTTCGAACATCTGCTTCCTCCTCTCGTTAAATGTTTAATCGCTTTCAAAACTCGTCAGGACTAGAAATTGCCCTGAAACCAACTCTTCATTCGTGTCCAGATTCCGCGCCCCTCGCCCATCCCTCTGCCGTACGCACGCTTGCTGCGTTGCTGATGTCCGTACATCAACAGTCCGACGCCGGTCGCATAGATCGGGCTGTTCACGACCTCCGTCAGGCCGCGAATGCGGTGCGGCATACCGAGGCGCACCGGCATGTGAAACACTTCCTCGGCGAGCTCGATCACGCCGAGCATCTTGGAGCTGCCGCCGGTCATGACCACGCCCGACGCGATCAGATCCTCGAATCCGCTGCGGCGCAGCTCGGCCTGAATCAGCGTGAACAATTCCTCGTAGCGCGGCTCGATGACCTCGGCCAGGGTCTGGCGCTTCAAACGGCGCGCGTTGCGGTCGCCGACGCTCGCGACCTCGATCGTCTCTTCGGGGTTGGCGAGCTGGGTCAAGGCGCAGCCATAGGCGATCTTGATTTCCTCGGCACTCTGAGTCGGCGTGCGGAGCGCCACGGCGATGTCGTTCGTGACCTGATCGCCGGCGATCGGGATCACGGCCGTGTGTTTGATGGCCCCATCGGCGAAGACCGCGATATCGGTCGTGCCGCCGCCGATGTCGACGAGGCAGACGCCGAGGCCCTTCTCGTCGTCTGTCAGCACGGAATAGCTGGAAGCCAACTGCTCGAGGATGATGTCGTCGACGTCGAGTCCGCAGCGACGCACGCACTTGATGATGTTCTGGGCCGCGCTGACCGCACCCGTGACCATATGGACCTTGGCCTCAAGACGCACGCCGGACATCCCGATCGGCTCCATGATGCCGTCCTGATTGTCGACGACGAATTCCTGCGGCAGCACGTGGATGATCTTCTGGTCGGCCGGAATGGCCACCGCGCTGGCGGAATCGATCACGCGCTCCACGTCGGAAGCCGTGATTTCGCCGTCGCGGATCGCGACGTTGCCGTGCGAGTTGAGACTGCGGATATGACTGCCCGCGATGCCGGCATAAACCGAGTGAATCTCGCAGCCGGCCATGAGCTCGGCCTCCTCGACCGCGCGCTGTATCGACTGCACGGTCGACTCAATATTGACGACGACCCCCTTCTTCAGTCCGCGAGAGGGATGCGAACCGAGACCGATGATCTCGATCTCGTCCTGTTCCGAGATCTCACAAACGATCGCCACGACCTTCGATGTACCGATGTCCAGTCCTACGACAAGTTCTTTTTCATCTTTCCTGGACATCACGCCTCCCCGAAAACATTAACCATGTACAACATCACTCCGCCTACGCACTGCAAACCCGTTGCTATACCGTAAATCCACCGACGCGACGCGACCCGCATCATCAATCGATGGGAAAAACCCCAAAAACCGTTTGAGTCGCCCAGCCTGATCCTGGTGTCCGAGCTGCAACTCCACACCGCTGCCCAGCGTCATGAACACCGAACCCCGGTTGTCCTGACTGAAGGTACGCACACGACGGCCCGAATCCTCGACGAGACGCGTCAATTCCAGAAAGGTCCCGACCTCTACCCGACCATCGACTACCGGCATGTCCACGACCGGCCAACGCTCGACGTCGACGCCCGCCTCCGGATAGAACACGCGGCCCTGTGTATTCACCATGCCCTTGTCGCGCCAGCAGGCGACCACGCTTTGCTCCTCGACGCGAACGGTCAGGTTATTCGGCCAGGAGCGACGCAACCGGACCTCGTTGACCCAAGGCATGGCAACCAGCGCCGCGCGGGCGCCATCGAGATCGATCCCAAAGAAGCCCGCACGCGCGAACGGAATGACCGCGCGCTGTATCTCCGCCGCGGTAACATGCTCGAACCGCCCCTCGACACGCAGGCTACGCAAAGGAAAGTAGCGCGCCATATCTTCCTCGACACCCGTATTCAATGGATGCGAGACAAACCAGATGCCGGTGCCGCTGACGAGCGCGAACGCGGCCACCGCCACGAGCAGCTTCTTGCCGAGCAGGGCGAATCGCGTGTTGGTCTGCTTACCCGCCAAGGTTCACCTCCAGCGCGGCGCCATCGAGGATGGCGAGTGCGAGGTCATCGAAACTCATGCCGGCGGCCCGGGCCGCCATAGGGACCAGGCTGTGATCGGTCATGCCGGGCACCGTGTTCGCCTCGATCAACCAGGACCGGCCTTCGGCGTCGCGCATCAGATCGATACGCCCCCAACCGCGACACCCAAGTGCATGGAAGGCCTCTAGCGCCAGGCCCTTCATGGCATCGCGCGCGTCTTGATCGAGATCCGACGGGCAGGTGAAGCGCGTGTCGTCGGCGGTGTACTTGGCTTCGTAGTCGTAGAACGCGTGCGGCGTCTCGATCAGGATCTCGGGCAGCGCCTGATCGCCCAGGATCGCGACCGTGTATTCGCGACCCGCGATCCATTGCTCGGCGATCACTTCGTCGTCGCGGTCATGAGCCAACTTCCAAGCGGCCGCCATATCCGACGCCTTGTCGACGCGAGTGAGACCGATGCTCGATCCCTCGCGCGCCGGCTTGATCATGAGCGGCAGGCCGAGGCGCTCGACCGCGGGCTCGAGGTCCGCTTCCGAGCGCAGTACCGCGAAGGCCGGCGTGGGGAGGCCCATGCCCTGCCAGAGCTGTTTACTGCGCAGCTTGTCCATCGCCAGGGCCGAAGCCAGGACGCCGCTGCCCGTATACGGAATACGCAGGAGTTCGAGCAGGCCCTGGATCGTGCCGTCCTCGCCTCCCCGACCATGTAAAACGATAAAGGCCCGGTCGTACCCTTTGCCGCTCAAACCGTTGAGCAAGCCGTCTTTGGGGTCCAGGACATGGGCGTCGACGCCGCTGTTCAACAGCGCCGTAAGCACCGCCTGGCCACTCTTAAGAGAGATGACGCGCTCGGCCGAGGTCCCACCCATCAGCACGACGACCCGACCATATCCCTTGGTCACCGTGATCGATTTCCCGGTCATGGCCGCGCCTCCGTTACCTTTTCGAGCCCGACGATCTGGACCTCGGGAATCAGGTCGATACCGAAGCGCTCACGGATCACGCCCTGAACGTGTACGATCAGTCGCTCGATGTCGGCTGCGCTGGCGCTTCCCTCGTTGACGATGAAATTGGCGTGTTTCTCGGAAACGACCGCACCACCGACGCGATAACCCTTGAGACCCGCGGCCTCGACGAGGCGGCCGGCGAAATCTCCCGGAGGATTACGAAACACGGAACCGCAGCTGGACTGCCCCGTCGGCTGCGTGTCGGCGCGGCGCTTCAGGCAATCGCGGATCGCATCGGCAACTGCCTCGGGCTCGCCCGGCGCGAACCCGAAACGCGCCCCGACGAACCATTCGTCGTCCGGACGTGGCACGTGGCGATAGGTCGGCTCGTAACTGTCCGCATCACGCCAACAGATCTCGCCCGAACGATCGATGACCTGCACGGCCCGCACGAAATCCCACGTCTCGGAACCGAGCGCGCCGGCGTTCATGGCCAAAGCACCACCGACAGTGCCCGGTATACCTGCCATGAACTCACAGCCGGAGAGACCCTCGCGAGCGCAGAATCGCGCCAACTGGGCCGTCGGCAAACCGGCGCCGGCAACGATCGTGCTGTCGGATTCGAGCACGAT
Organism: Gammaproteobacteria bacterium; assembly: GCA_016124415.1. Taxonomy (GTDB): domain Bacteria; phylum Pseudomonadota; class Gammaproteobacteria; order SZUA-140; family SZUA-140; genus RI-283. The sequence goes on from WGNS01000006.1 coordinate 13,400, forward strand.
GCCGTCCAGCACGCCCTGGGTACAGATGACCGTACCCTCGAGACCCCCGTCGCGAACGAGGAGATTGCTGCCGAGCCCGACCCAGAAGATGGTCTCGTCGGACGGCAACCGGGACAGAAAGACGGCTAGGTCGTCGAGATCCGCCGGGACGTAAAAGCGCCGGGCGGGACCGCCCGTGCGCCAGGAACTATGCCGCGCCATGGGCTCGTCCAGAAGCAGGCGGCCGGTCAACCCGTGCGTATCGACCATGACCGTACTCATGGCGCGGCCTCCGGCAAAAGCTCCGCCATACGGACGGCGACGTTGCCGACATCGCCGGCGCCCATCGTCAGCAGGACGTCTCCGTCACGCAGGAGACCGGGCAACAGGGTTTCGATCTCCCCCATCGAGCCGGTCAATATCGGGTCCAGGCGACCGCGGGCGCGGATGGCGCGACTCAGATCCTTGGTCTCGGCGCCGGCGATGGGGGCTTCGCCCGCCGGATAGACATCGAGCAGAATCAGAACGTCGGGCTCGTCGGACAGTACCTTGACGAACTCTTCGAAGAGGTCGTGCGTGCGCGAATAGCGGTGGGGCTGGAAGATCATGACCAGGCGGCGGCGGTTCCAACCGGAGCGGATCGCGTTCAGCACGGCGCGGACCTCGCTTGGGTGATGACCATAGTCGTCGATCATGAAGATCCGGCCCTGCTCGATGGCGCGGTCCCCGTAAACCTGAAACCGGCGTGCGATGCCCGCGAATCCCGCGAGGCTCTTCTGGATCGACTCGTCCGGCACGCCGAGTTCCCGGGCCACCGCAATGGCCGCCAGAGCGTTGCGCACATTATGGGCGCCGGATAGGTTCAAGGTCACCCGAAGTTCGCCCTCGACGCCGTCCTGACGCACCGCGAAATGGGTGCGCGTCGTCTCGTAACGGATCTCGTGCGCGGAGACTTCGGCGTCCTCGCTGAGACCGTAGGTCACGAGCGGACGCGAGATGTCGGCGAGCATGCCCGCGACGATAGGGTCGTCGACGCAGACCACGGCCTGGCCGTAAAAAGGAAGATGATGCAGGAAATCGATGAAGGCCTTGCGCAGCCGCCCGAAGTCGTTGCCGTAGGTCGCCATGTGATCTGCGTCGATGTTGGTCACGACCGCAAGCATCGGCTGAAGATAGAGGAACGAGGCGTCGCTCTCGTCGGCCTCGGCCACCAGGAAGCGACTGCTGCCGAGCTGGGCGTTGACGCCGGTGCTGTTGAGCCGGCCGCCGATGATGTAGGTCGGATCGAAACCCGCGCCTGCAAGCAACGTGGTCACGAGGCTCGTTACGGTCGTCTTGCCGTGCGTGCCGGCGACCGCGACACCGAAACGGAAACGCATGAGCTCGGCCAGCATCTCGGCGCGCGGAACGACCGGGATCAACTGCTCGATCGCCGCCTGGATCTCGGGGTTGTCGTCGGCGATCGCCGACGAGCGCACGACGACGTCGCAACCAGCCAGTGCGGAGGCGTCATGGCCGACCCGGACGTCGAGGCCGAGCTTTGCAAGACGATCGGTCACGGCGGACTTGGCCCGGTCGGAGCCGCTGACGCGATAACCGAGGTTGTGCAGCACTTCGGCGATACCGCTCATGCCGGCGCCGCCGATCCCGACGAAATGGATGTGCTGGACGCGCCCCATGCGGACCTGATCGAAGGCCCTGCGGCTCATTGCCGGATTGCCGACGTCGATCATCCCGCCACCTCCAGACAGACTTCGGCCACGCGCTTCGACGCACCCGGCATCGCCAGCCGCCGAGCCGCCGCCGCCATCGCGAGCAGGTCCGTTCGACGGTCGTCGCCCGCATGTGAGAAAACGAGTTCGTCCAGGACGGCGCGCAAACGATCCTTGAATCCTTCACCCTGCTGGACGACCCGCGCAGCGCCTTCCTCGACCAGATCGCGGGCGTTGACGGTCTGATGATCATCGACGGCATACGGATAGGGGACAAGCACCGCGCCCAGACCGACGGCCATGAGTTCGCTCAGGGTCAGCGCACCTGCGCGACAGATCGCGAGATCGGCCCAGCAGTATGCGTCCGCCATGTCGGCGATGAAGGGATCGACCTTGGCGTCGATGCCAAGCGCGGCGTAGCGCTCTCGTGTCGCCTCGTCGCGATCCCGGCCGGTCTGATGCCGAACCTCGAATGTCCCCGCCTCCGCGCACTCGGACAACACGGCCGGAACCGTCTCGTTCAACACCTCTGCGCCCAAGCTGCCGCCCAACACGAGCAGACGGATCGCCGGGCCGCGGTCACGGAAGCGCTCCTGCGGCGCCGACAGACCTAGGATCTCGGCACGGACCGGATTGCCGACGAATTCGACGCCGGAACGGCCGCCGAAGACATCCTTGAATGCGGTCATGGTGCGGGTCGCGATGCGGGACAACAGGCGGTTGGTGAGCCCGGGGATGGCGTTCTGCTCGTGGACCACGAGCGGACGATGCAACAGCCAAGACACGAACCCGCCGGGCCCCGAAACGAAACCGCCCATGCCGAGCACGACGTCGGGACGGAAACGCATGATCACACCCAACACCTGGAACACGGCGACGAGCAGCCGCGCGGGGCTCAACAGCCAGCCCGCGATCCCCTTGCCGCGCAGACCCTTGATGCGAACCGTGTCGATCTCGAAACCGGCTTCGGGGACGATACGGGTTTCCATACCGCCGCGCGCGCCCAGCCAGCGGACCCGGGCATCGGCCTGCTGCAGTTCGCGAGCGACGGCGAGCGCGGGGAAGATATGTCCGCCGGTTCCGCCCGCCATGATCAGGACCCGGCGGCTCATGTCTTGGCCCTCGGCGCCGGGAGCCCTTCGCGTGCGATGCGCAGCAACAATGCAATCGCGGCGCACATCACGACCAGGCTGCTGCCGCCGTAGCTCATGAGCGGCAACGTCAACCCCTTGGTCGGAAGCAATCCCATATTGACGGCCATATTCGCCATGGCCTGGATACCGATCCAGGTCCCGATGCCGAATGCCAGATAGGCGGCGAACGGCCTGCCCTGGCGCTCGCACTGACGGGCAATCGCGAAGGCACAGCCGACGACGACCAGGAACAGCCCCAAAACCGCAACGACGCCGGCCAGTCCAAGCTCTTCGGCCAGCACGGAAAATAGAAAATCGGTGTGGGCCTCGGGCAAATAAAACAGCTTCTGGATGCTGTTGCCGAGACCCACACCTAGCCACTCACCACGGCCGAAAGCGATCAACGCCTGGGTGAGCTGAAAGCCGCTTGCAAAGGGGTCGGCCCAGGGGTCCATAAAGGCCGTAATGCGTTGCAAGCGGTAGGGGGACGAAACCGCGAGTAGCGCCATGATGGCGCTGACGACGGACATCATCACGGTGAACTGCCAAAGGCGAACACCACCGATGAACAACATGGCGAGCGCAATCGCGAGCATAACGGCGACGCTGCCGAAATCCGGTTCGAGGATCAGGAGCACGCAGAGCACGGCCAGGACCATGATGGGCTTAACGAATCCCATGAAAGCGTGGCGCACCTCGTCGCTTCGGCGGACGAGATATCCGGCCAGGTAGATCGTCACCGCGAGTTTTGCGAGCTCGGAAGGCTGCAGATTGGCGAAACCGAGGGGCACCCAGCGCATACTGCCGTTGATCTCGCGGCCGATGCCCGGGATCAACACCAGCAGCAGCATCAACATCGCGAGGAACAGGGGCGGAACGCTACGACGCTCCCAAAACTCGATCGGCACCCGGTAGACCACCGCACCGATGGCAAGCCCAAGGATGACGTAGATCAATTGCCGAATCACGAAATAGCTCGCCACCCCGAATTGGCGTTCGGCGGTTTCGAGCGACGCCGATGCGACCATGACGACACCGAGTCCGACCAACACGGCCGTAGCCAGGAGCAACACGTCGTGCGCGTTCATACCGAAGGTGTGGCGAACGTCCGCGCCGCGTCCGCGCGCCTGGGATTGCCGTGGCAGCGTCTGCGCGCTCATGCGGGTAACTCCCTTGCCGCGCGCGCGAAGGCGTCGCCGCGCGCGGCGTAATTCTCGAACATATCCAGGCTGGCGCAGGCTGGCGACAGAAGAACGGCGTCGCCCGGCCGTGCGCTGACGTTGGCGAGCGCAACCGCCTGAACCATATCGTCGGCCATATAAATGGTGCAAATGCCGTCGAGTGCCTGGCGTACGAGTGGACCGTCCACCCCGAGCAGGATCGCGGTGTGGACTCGGCCGGCCGCCGCCGTGGCGAGCGCACGCAAGTCGGCGCCCTTGGCCTGACCGCCCGCGATCAAAACGACCGGACGACCGATGCCCGTCAAGGCGGCCTCGGCGGCGCCGGTATTCGTGGCCTTCGAATCGTCGATCCAGACGACGCCGTCCCGGGTCATGACCTCCTGCATGCGATGCGGAAGGCCCCCGAAAGACATGACGGCTGCGACCATGGCGGTCACCGGCAACCCGAGCGCTTCGCCCATCGCCATGGCGGCCAGGACGTTGAGCACATTGTGCTCGCCGGCAAGCGGTATATCATCGACGGGCATCAGACGCTCAGCGCCGCGCACCAGATACCGTACGCCTTCGTAATCGACGACACCGAAATCTCCCTCGGCCGGCGAGCCCAGGGAGAAACGCACGACCGTGCGGCCGGTCAATCCCTCGGGGACAGGCTCTTCCATGGGCACGACCACCGTGCCGTCGCCGTTGAAGATCCGCTGCTTGGCGCGGCGGTAGGCGTCGAGATCCGCGTAGCGGTCGAGATGATCCTGGCTTACGTTCAGTATGGTCGCAGCACGGGCGTTGAGGTGCTCGGTGGTCTCGAGCTGGAAACTCGAAAGTTCGAGCACATAGGCATCCGGCTCGTCGCCGCGAAGCAGGTCCAACGCAGGCAGGCCGATGTTGCCGCCGACACCGACCCTGAGTCCTGCCGCGGCGACCATCTCACCGAGCAGGCTCGTTACGGTGCTCTTGCCGTTGGAGCCGGTCACGGCCAGGATCGGCGCCGTTGCATGACGACAGAAGAGCTCGATGTCGCCGACGATGGGAATGCCGGCGCGGCGGACCGCTTCCATGAACGGGTCGGCCAGCGAAACGCCCGGACTCAGCACGGCGAGCTCGCACCCGGCAATGGCCGAAACCTCGAAACCGCCAACGAAGCGTTCCACCTCGGGCATTTCGCGAACGACGGCATCGAGCCCCGGCGGATTCGCACGGCTATCGGTCACGCGTGCGGGCACGCCGCGGCGGCGCAGAAAACGCAGGCAGGACAGGCCGGTGAGCCCGAGACCCACGACCAGGACCGTACCCGCGTTGTCCGCTTGGATCATGACCTCTGCCTGCAAGACGCTCGTCCTCCGCTTACCTGATCTTCAACGTTGCCAGCCCCATCAGGACCAGGATGACGGTGATGATCCAGAAACGCACGATGACCCGGGGTTCAGGCCAGCCCTTGAGTTCGAAATGGTGGTGCAGCGGCGCCATGCGGAAGATACGGCGGCCGGTCAGTTTGTACGAGGCAACCTGTAGGATGACGGAGACCGTCTCCATGACGAACACGCCGCCCATAAACATGAAGACCAACTCCTGGCGGACGATCACGGCGATCGTACCGAGCGCGGCGCCAAGCGCCAGCGCCCCGATGTCGCCCATGAAGACCTGCGCCGGATGGGTGTTGAACCACAGGAAACCGAGGCCCGCGCCGACCAGGGCGCTGCAAAACACGGCCACCTCTCCGACGCCGGGGATATAAGGGATCGCAAGGTATTCCGCAAAGCGCACGTGACCCGTGATGTAGGCGATGATGCCGAGCGCGCCCGCAACCATGACGGCCGGGAGCACGGCCAGTCCGTCCAAGCCGTCCGTCAGATTGACGGCGTTGCTCGACCCGACGATGACGAAATACCCCAAGATGATGAACCAAACCCCCATATCAATCGCGACGTCCTTGAAGAACGGCGTGAAGAATTCGGTCTCGGCGGGCACCGCGGACGTATAGTAGAGGACCAACATCGCCATCAACCCGACCACGGACTGCCACAGATACTTATATTTGGCGGACAGGCCGCGGGAGTCGCGCAGGATCAGCTTCTTGTAATCGTCGACCCAGCCGATCACGCCGAACAGCAAGGTCACACCGATCAGGACCCAGACCTGGCGATTGCTGAGATCCGCCCAAAGCAGGGTCGTCAGCACGATCGCGGCCAGGATCATCGCGCCACCCATGGTCGGCGTGCCCGCCTTGGAGAGATGGCTCTGCGGCCCGTCCGCACGCACGGTCTGGCCGATCTGCGAAGCGCTCAGGCGACGGATCACATAAGGCCCCACCATGAATGAGATCGCCAACGCCGTCAGGGCGCTCAGGATCGAGCGCAGCGTCAAATACTGGAAGACGGAAAACCCGCTATGGAATCGCGCCAGAAACTCCGTCACATAGAGCAGCATGTCGGCCCCCCGTCGTTGGTCGGCAATCCCGTGATCTCAAAACCCTGCGCATCCACGGGTTCGGCGCCCGCCAATAGAGGCCGGATTACGTGCTCCATATGAGAGGACCTGGAACCCTTGACGAGAATGACGATCTCGTCGGGTACCAGCGACGCCTGCAGGTCCTCCTGAACGGCGCGGGTCAGCGCGGCGTGATCACGGAAGATCCAGCCTTCGCCGGCAAAGGCGTCGACGGCGGCTTCACTGAGCGAGCCGACGGCATAGATGCGTTCCACGCCTTCCATGCCGGCCTCGCGGCCGACCTGTGCGTGCATGGATCGGTCACAGGCGCCGAGCTCGCCCATATCGCCGAGCACCAGCCAGCAGCGCTGCCGGCCTGCGGAATTGAGCACGCGAATCGCTGCCGACAACGACCTCGGATTGGCGTTGTAGCTGTCGTCAATCAGGATTGCGCCGTTGACGAGATGGTGGATTTGCAAGCGGCCGGGAACGCCCTTGACGGCCGCGAGACCGCCGGCGATCGCGTCCGGGGAGAACCCGCACGCATGCGCGACGGCTGCGACCGCCAGCGCGTTGGCGATATTGTGCTCGCCGGGTAGGGCCAAGCGCACCTCAGCAGAACCGGAGGGGGTTACGAGCAGGAACCGACTGCCTTCCAACCCCTTGAGCTGGATGCATTCGGCGCGCACCTCCGCGTCGCTGTGCAGCGCGAAACCGATATGAGGCCGGTTGCCGATCATATGCCACCAGACACCGACATGCGGGTCGTCGTGATTGATGACCGCGATGCCGTTCGGTCCCAGCCCCGAGAAGATTTCGCCCTTCGCCCTGGCTACGGCTTTGACGGTGCCGAACCCGGCCAGATGGGCCGCAGAGGCGTTCGTGATCAACGCCACGTCGGGACGCACGAGTCTCGTCAGATGATCGATTTCGCGGGGCGCGCTGGCGCCCATCTCGATGACGGCAAAGGCATGATTGGCTCGCAGAGACAGCAGGTTCAGAGGAACGCCGATATCGTTATTGAGATTCCCGCGTGTTGCATATACCGGCGCCTTGCGGCCCAGCACGGTGCGCAGCATCTCCTTGACGCTGGTTTTGCCGTTGCTGCCGGTGACGCCGACGACTTTCAGCGTAAGGCGATCGCGCCAGGCGCGCGCCAGATCCGTCAGCGCCGCATGAGTGTCGGACACGACAAGCTGCGGCAGATCCACTCCCTCGACGACACGATCCACAACGGCCGCGACCGCACCCGCAGCCTTAACCTGGGACAGGAAATCATGGCCGTCGAAGCGCACGCCGCGTAGGGCGATAAAGAGATCGCCGGTCTCCGTGGCGCGACTGTCTATCCCGACCCTGCTAATCACGGGATCGGACTCCGGGGCCGGTAACCCAAGCATGCCGGCCGCCTCGGAAAACCTCAGATTCATTGTCGAAAGCGTGTCAGACATGCGGATTCGCCACCCCCAGGCACTTGGAAACTTGTTGCCGGTCACTGAACGGGTAGACCCGACCGTTGACCTCTTGACCGACCTCGTGTCCCTTGCCCGCGACCAGGACGATATCGCCCGGATTCGCTTCCCCTATCGCTGCCCGAATCGCCGCCTCTCTGTCACGTTCGATCTGTACACCCGCCGGGTTGAGCATGCCGGCGAGTATTCCTTCGATAATTCGGTCACCGTCCTCTGAACGCGGGTTGTCGTCAGTCACAACGACCCGATCGGCATAATGCTCCGCCGCACGCCCCATCTCCGGACGCTTGCCGGCATCGCGATCGCCGCCGCACCCGAAGACGCATATCAGGCGCCCCTTCGTGTACTCGCGCAAAGCCTTCAGCACTTGCTCCAGGGCGTCGGGCGTATGGGCATAGTCGACGACGACCAAAGGACGTTCCCCGCCCCCGAAACGCTCCATCCGGCCGCGCACGGGCCGCAGGCAGGCGACGCCTTCGACGACAGCCTTCAGCGGTACGCCGCTCAACAGCAGGACACCGGCCGCCGCCAGCACGTTGCCGACGTTGAAATGCCCGATCAAGGTCGTTTGCAGCTCGAAACGACCCCAGCTCGACGCGACCGAGAGCACGGACCCTTTCGTGTCCGAAACGATCTTGCTCGCCCAGAGCCAATGATGGCCGCGGGTCTCCGCCGATGACTGCGGTGACACCTTTACCCCATAGACGACGACCTTTGCCGAGGCGGGCACTACTTCGAGGACCCGGCTTCCGAAATCGTCGTCCAGATTTACCGATACCCACTTCAGAGAAGAGTTGCGGAAGAGCCGGAGTTTGGCGTCGGCATACGCGTCCATCGAGGCGTGATAATCGAGATGGTCCCGGGTCAGGTTCGTGAACACGGCGCCGGAGAACTCGACGCCGTTGACCCTACCTTGATCCAGACCGTGCGAAGACACCTCCATGGCGACGACCGGGCAATCGAAACGCGCGAGTTCGGCCTGAACCGTCACGGCGTCGGGTGTCGTGCGTCCGTTCCCGGTCACCGCTTCGAGTTCACCGCGCTCATCCGACCAGACGCCGTTGCCGAGCGTACCCATGACGCCGCAATTCCGACCCAGGCCGCTCCAGAGCTGGGCGAGATAATGGCAGCATGAGGTCTTGCCGTTGGTCCCGGTCACGCCAACCACGATCCGGTTTCGGGACGGTTCGCCGTAGAAGCGCGCCGCAATCGGCCCCAACAATTGCTTCAACCCGGGGAGGCGAACCACCGGCACGCCTTCCGGCGACGCCAATGCGGCCGGCTCAAACCCCGCGGGCGGCGCATCATAGAGCACTGCGGCCGCACCCGCCTCGATCGCCGAGCGCGCGTATAACAGTCCGTGACTCAGATGACCGGGGCAGGCCAGGAAAACCGAACCGGAACGCGCCTCGCGACTATCAAGCGTGATGCCGGTCACCGAACGATCTGCGGAATCGTGGATTTCGGCCCAGCCGGCGACGAGGTCCTTCAGCCTCATGCCTTTCGGATCCATATGTGTTTGGATCGCAAGCATCAAACCCCCACGCCGGACGCCTTGGCCGGGCGATGATCGGAGAGATCGTCGGGTGGGATGCCCATCATCCAAAGCGCCCCCGACATGACACGCGAAAACACAGGCGCGGCCACCTCGCCGCCATAAAAACCACCCACGCTCGGCTCATCAACGACGATGACCATGACGAGACGAGGATCGCTCGCGGGCGCAACTCCGGCGAACAAAGATAGATAGTGCTCGTCCGAATATTCGCCATCAATGATCTTGCGCACAGTTCCGGTCTTTCCCGCCACCCGATAGCCGTGAATCTTTGCGCGCCGACCGGTGCCGCGCGCCGAAATCACGGTTTCCATCATAGCCATGACCTCACGCGAGGTCTGGGGGGAGATGACCTGTTCGAAATTGGAGGTATCCTCGACGGGCAGCATGGACACCGGCCGCACCCGGCCGTGATCCGCAAACACACCATATGCCCTCGCCAACTGCAGCGCGGTCAGCGATAAGCCGTAGCCGAAGGACAACGTGGCGCGCTCGCTTTCATGCCAATCGTTGAAGAACGGCAATTGTCCGTTCGCCTCGCCGGGCAAACTGCATTGCGTGGAAGCGCCGAAACCGACCCGGTCGTACATGCGCCACAACGTCTCCTGCGGCAGCGACAGCGCGATCTTGCTGATGCCGACATTGCTCGACTTTTCAATAATCGTGGCCATGTCGATCTGGCCGTAGTTACGCTCGTCGCGGATCATGAGTCCCTTGACCCGGTAGTAACCTGGCGCGGTATCGATCCGCGTCGAAGGGAAATACTCGCCCGACTCCAGCGCGGCGGCAACTGTGAAGGGTTTCATCGTCGATCCGGGCTCGAACGTATCGGTGACCGCGCGATTCCGGAAACGATCGCTACGCAAGCTACCGCGATTATTGGGGTTGAAGGACGGCTGATTGACCATGGCGAGCACTTCGCCGGTACGGGCATCAAGGACCACGGCGGATCCCGCGCGGGCACGACGCAGACGCACGGCGGTTTTAAGCTCGCGGTAGGCCAGGTACTGGATACGACGATCTATCGACAAGCGCATGTCCTGGCCGGGTTCGGGCTCGCGGATGCTCTCGACCTCCTCAACGACCCGGCCGATTCGATCCTTCAGGACACGGCGCAAACCGGCCTTGCCGCGTAGCGCCTCATCGAAAGAAAGCTCGACGCCCTCCTGTCCCCGATCGTCGATATTCGTGAAGCCGACCAGGTGCGAGGACACCTCGCCGGTCGGATAATAACGGTGATATTCGCGCTGCAGATAGACGCCCGGGACTTCCAGATCCTCGACCTTGCCGGCGACATCCGGCGGCATACTGCGCTTCAAATACACGAATTCGCGCTGGGCATAACGGTTGAGACGGTCCTCCAACGCGTGCGGAGATTCCTTCAAAATCCCGCCCAATTCCGACCACCCCTTGCGGGAGGCCAGCATTTCCTTCGGATTCGCCCAAACCGCCATGACCGGCGTACTGACTGCCAGCGGCTCGCCGTTACGATCGAGAATCATGCCGCGATGGGCCGGCACCTCGATATCGCGCAGATAACGGGCGTCACCCTGGCGCTGCAGGAAGCCGTGATCCAGGACCTGAAGATTTGCGGCGCGCCAGACCAACGTTACCGCGGCGGCCGCGATAACCGTCAGGACGACACCCAGTCTGAACGGGTGCGCCGGCGGGATCTTGTGTTTCACTTCCACAGGATCCTTACCTCGTCCGGATCGGGTACGCGCATGCCTCGGTCCTCATGCGCGATACGCTCCACATAACCGGGATTGGCCAAGGTCGCGAGCTCCAACTGCAAACGCCCCCACTCGACCTCCATATGGTCCCGATCGCGCTGCATGGATTGCAGCTCGATGAACAATCCGCGCGCGCGATGCTTGGTGTAAACGACACCCAGCGCCGAGGCGGCAACCGCCAACGCAAGCAAGATGACGCCGACTCGATACCGGGCCATCACGGCAACCGCTCCACGACGCGCAAGACCGCGCTGCGTGCGCGGGGGTTTTTCGAGCACTCGGCCTCGCTCGCCCGCTGGGCACGCCCCAGATTACGCACGACGGGATTCCACTCCGCTACCGAGACCGGAAGCCCCGGCGGCAGCGCTTCGCCGTGCACGAGACGGCGGAAGAAACGTTTGACGATGCGGTCCTCGAGAGAATGGAAACTGATCACCGCGAGACGGCCGCCGGGCGCAAGCAGCGAAATCAGGTCCGACAACGCCGTCTCGATCTCTTCGAGCTCGCGGTTGATGAAAATGCGAATGGCCTGGAAGCTGCGCGTGGCGGGATCCTTCGTTTTTTCCCAGCGCGGAATGGCTTTGCGCACGACGTCGGAAAGCTGCATCGTGGTTGTGATCGCCTGCTGCTGCCGCGCCGTCACGATGGCGCGCGCGATACGGCGGGAGTAACGCTCCTCGCCGAAGGTCCAAAGGACGTGGGCAATGTCTTCGGCGCTCGCCGTGGCCAGCCATTCGGCTGCGGACCGGCCGCTACGGGGGTCCATGCGCATATCCAGCGGACCGTCGGCGCGAAAGCTGAAGCCGCGATGAGCATCGTCAAGCTGGGGGGACGAAACGCCGAGATCGAGGAGCGCCGCATCCAGATGATCCACACCCTCGATACCGGCGATAATCTCCTTGATGCGGGAGAACGGCGCGTCGGCCACGCGCACGCGCGAGTCGGTCGCAGCCAGGCTCTTCGCCTCGGCAATGGCTTCCGGGTCACGATCGACGACGATGAGCCGGCCCTCAGGGCCGAGCCGGGACAAGATCGCGCGACTGTGCCCGCCGCGCCCGAAAGTCAGGTCCGCACAGACAGCGTTGGTGGATACCGTCAACGCGGACAGCACCTCGTCTAGCATGACCGGGGTGTGCCTTTCCTCGTCGAAGCCCATCACGTCAAAGTGACAAGGTGTCCAGCTCCGAAGAGAGGCTCTCACCCTCGGCTGCCTCTGCCAACCAAGACTCACAACATTCGTTCCAGGTCTGCTCATCCCACAACTCAAACTTGTTGCCCTGACCAATCATGACCGTACGCCGCTCGATACCGGCAAACTCCCGAAGCGGCGGCGGCAACAAAATGCGCCCGTTGCCGTCGAGCACGCACTCGGTGGCGTGACCGATCAACAGACGCTGCAGGCGCCGCGCCTGCCGGTTCAAATTGGGGAGCGCCGCCAAGCGGCGCTCAATGGATTCCCACTCTGCTTGGGGATAGATCAACAGGCAGCGGTCGGTGTCGACCGTAATCACGAGCTGACCCGCGCAACTCTCCTCGAGTTGCGAGCGATAACGCGTAGGGATGGCAAGGCGACCCTTGGCATCCAGATTGATATAACTGACCCCGCGAAACAGCACTCTATGTCCCAGCCCGGCGTGAACCCATTATTCCCCACAATTTCCCACTTTTCGACACTATATACTCGAGAAGCAGGGTGTCAAGCAAATTTTGCGCGGGACCGGAGGGCCAATCTTGCTTGTTTCACAATGACTTAGAGGCGCAAACTAACGTGCCGGAGAGAGAATTTTTGAATCCATTTCATGCAATTGGAAGCGTTACCTCGACCAGCGCATCAACTGTTCGAGTCAACTATTTCGATAAGGGTTCCGGGGACGAAACAATCCCACCATCGAAAACTTCGACCGATGCACACAACCATGAGAGCAAGGAGGAAAACAACGGACATGGCGACTGCGCTCGGCCGCCTGGCGGGAAAAATAAAGAGTCGGTCTGTAAGCCGGGTTCTGTCGAGGACAGTCATTCATCTTGGACGCACGTCGCCGCGCGCCTCGTAGCGACCTACCCGGGGACTGCGCGGGCCACGCATTGTCCCCCTATTTGGTCTTGCTCCGGGTGGGGTTTACACTGCCACTGATGTTACCACCAGCGCGGTGCGCTCTTACCGCACCATTTCACCCTTACCACCTAAGGAGCCTCTGATTAATTCCTGAGCGAATCGGATTGTGATGCCTAAGGGCCATCTTCGGCGTTGCGGATCTTCGCAATAGTATCAAAACTATTACCGGCGATCCGCGCCTTGAATCTGGCCCTTAGGCATCACAATCCGATTCGCCCATGACTCAATCAGAGGCTCCCTAAGCGGCGGTATCTTTTCTGTTGCACTTGCCGTCGGCTCGCGCCGCCCAGGCGTTACCTGGCACCCTGCCCTTTGGAGCCCGGACTTTCCTCCATGCGGGCAAACCCCGCACAGCGACTGTCCGACCGACTCTGGCGTTGAAGGTACCCGATCAGGGGCGCCCGAGCAAGAGGATCTCTACGGTTTGTCGGGATCAAAGGTCAGATGAAATGTCACGGGTACGGCGGTCGCGATGCGCGACAACTTGGCGATGTCACGGAGACGTTCTATCCCCTCGCCCAGCCCGAAATCGTCGGCGTTAACGATAATAGGTGTCGCGGAGAGCGCCATCAACGACCCATCCGCAAGCTTGATAAGCGCGACATCCGCCGCAAGATCATGCGTCTTGCCGTGGAGTTCCAGGGTCATAGTCGTCGAAAAAGCGAAGGGCTCGCCAACCTTGAGGCCGGACAACATGCGCGGATCCACTGTCGCCGAGATGGCGGCCTTCGGAAACTTCGCGGCCTCGAAAAGCAGGGTCTTCATGCGCTCGTTACGAATAGGGACATAAGTCTCGACGCTGGCGAGACTGATTTCAATACGGATCTTTCCCTGATCGTTGATCGATCCCCTCATGCCGCCGAAATGATGCACTTCCGCAACCGACGACTTCTTCACCGAAACGAAGGTTACGGATGAGGAATCCCTATCCAGATACCAACCGGCACACGCATCGCCGGCAAAAAAAAGGATACATACGGAAAACAAAACTTTTCTGAACATGGCCACCTCTCGATCGTTCACGACAACCGCGGACCCGGAGCGTCCGACTCAAACGGTCAAGTTAACAGACACAAAGCAGGACATCCATGCCCGAACATCGATTCGGCAATGCTTAGGGCCTGTTAACACTATTCGATCGCCGCTGCTGGGTGGGAAAATGGCCCCAGCCCTTCGGGTTGCGGCTAAAATGCCGCCACTCGTCGTTGCTCGGCGCTCATTTGGAATAACCAAACCACGCTTCTCGCGCCTAGATTGGCGGCATTTTAGTCACAACAGCGGCGATCGACAGTAGTGCCGCTACCTCAGTATTGTTTTTGCAC
>WGNS01000077.1 GCA_016124415.1 Gammaproteobacteria bacterium
AATGACTCTACGGCGCATATAGCTGAATTTAGATGATCTACACCCGTCAGGCTCCGCCCTCCGGATTCCGACATCTAAATCCAGCTGCACCTATCCCGGTCTACTCGCCTTCGCGTCGCTCTCCATGGCTCGCAGTATATGCATTGCGTCCTCCTGGGTCCACTGCAACCCGCCCAGTTAAAACGTTTGCCGCAAAAAGCGCCGCTTCGGCAAAGCGTGCAACTGTTTGACGCGTTCGTCGCGGCTCGCCGGCAGCGCTTTATTTCCTGGCGGAGATTAACAGGCGGCGTCATTTAACGAACGACGTATCAGGCAGGGGTGCTGCTCGATAGGGCATCGTTGGCCAGTACTGACGAATTAGACCTCATGGCGGTCCGGGTGTTCCTGGCGCGTGCGCCGGTCCGGACGCCGATTCCGGTTGCAATGGGACTTATATAGTACTAAATTAGTCCCATAAGGAGCCGATGCATGTTGAGACTTTCCAAACTGACCGACTACGGGGTTCTCTTGATGACGCATATGGCGGCATCGGATAGCGGAACGTATTCGGCGGTCGCGTTGGCCGAGGCCACTCGTGTGCCTTTGCCGACGGTCAGCAAGGTGTTGAAGTTGTTGTCGCGTCAGCGTCTCGTCGAGTCGATACGAGGTCCGAGGGGCGGATATCGGCTGGCGCGATCGCCCGCCCGGATTACAGTCGGCGAGATCGTTCGCTGCCTCGAGGGCGGAATCGCCCTTACCGAATGCAGCCGGGACGACGCCGAATGCGAGCAAGCGCCTTTCTGCGTGTCCGGCAACGGCTGGAAACGCATCAATGCCGCCGTGCGCGATGCCTTGGGCACGATATCGCTGGCCGATATGGCAGAGCCCGATTTCATGCCCTTCTTTCGCTTGCAGCGGACCATTCAGGTAACGGAGGAATTGTCATGAGCGAAGCCGTCAAACTCAAACCGACGCCTCGATCGTTTGCCGCGACCCAGTACGCGGCGGGGTTCGTTACCGAGATCGAACAGGAAACCCTGCCGCCCGGCCTGAACGAGGACGTTATTCGCCGCATCTCGGCCATGAAGGGAGAGCCCGAATGGCTTCTGGACTGGCGGTTGGAGGCATATCGCCATTGGCGGACGAAACGCGAACCGCGTTGGTCGATGGTGCGTTATCCGCCGATCGATTATCAGGCCATTTCCTACTACTCGACACCGCGACGGAAGGGCGACGGCCCGAAAAGTCTGGACGAAGTCGATCCCAAGCTGCTTGAGACTTACGAGAAACTGGGCATCCCCTTGCGCGAGCAGGAAATGCTGGCCGGCGTGGCGGTGGATGCGGTGTTCGACTCGGTCTCCGTCGCCACCACCTTCAAGGAAAAGCTCAAGGAAGCCGGGGTCATCTTTTGTTCGATCTCCGAGGCCGTTCGCGATCATCCCGACTTGGTTAGGCAGTACCTGGGCTCCGTGGTGCCGATAACGGACAATTTCTACGCCGCGCTCAACTCGGCCGTGTTCACCGACGGATCGTTCGTTTACGTCCCCAAGGGCGTGCGCTGCCCCATGGAGCTGTCGACCTACTTCCGCATCAACGCCTCGAATACCGGACAGTTCGAGCGCACCTTGATCATCGCGGATGACGACGCCTACGTCAGTTACCTCGAAGGTTGCACCGCCCCGTCGCGCGACGAAAATCAACTGCACGCCGCGGTCGTGGAGTTGATCGCACTGAACCATGCGCGCATCAAGTACTCGACCGTGCAAAACTGGTATCCGGGCGATGAAAACGGCGTGGGTGGCATCTACAACTTCGTGACCAAGCGAGGAGATTGTCGCGGTGTAGGCGCGAAGATCTCCTGGACTCAGGTGGAGACGGGTTCCGCGATCACGTGGAAATACCCGAGTTGCATCTTGCGCGGCGACGATTCCGTCGGCGAATTCTATTCGGTTGCGCTGACCAAAAACTATCAGCAGGCGGACACCGGCACCAAGATGGTTCACCTGGGCAGGAATACGCACAGCACGATCGTCTCCAAGGGCATTTCCGCGGGGCACGGCTGCCAGAGTTATCGAGGCTTGGTGCGGATGGCCAAATCCGCGGAAAACGCCCGCAACCATAGCCAATGCGATTCGTTGTTGATCGGCGACCGTTGCAGCGCCCATACCTTCCCCTATGTGGAGATCAAGAATCCCACCGCGACCATGGAGCACGAGGCGTCGACTTCGAAGATCGGCGAGGACCAGTTGTTCTATTGCAGGCAACGCGGTATCCCGGAGGAAGACGCCGTGAATCTGATCGTCAACGGCTTCTGCAAGGACGTGTTCAACGAGCTGCCGATGGAGTTTGCCGTCGAGGCGAACCGCTTGCTGGCGGTGAGTCTGGAAGGCGCCGTGGGCTGACGCGTTCCGTTACGAGAGGTCGGGATGATGTTGAAGATAGAAAACCTGCATGTCGCCGCCGACGGCAAGGAGATCCTGAGCGGGATCGACCTTGAAATCCCGCTCGGGGAGGTTCACGCCATTATGGGTCCGAACGGCTCGGGCAAGAGCACCCTGGCGAACGTGATCGCCGGCCGCGAAGACTACACCGTGGTCGAAGGCTCGGTCCGTTGGCGCGGCGACGATCTGCTCGCGATGACGGCCGAAGAGCGCGCCTGGGCGGGCGTTTTTCTGGCCTTCCAGTACCCGATCGAGATCCCCGGCGTGAACAACGTCTATCTGCTCAAGGCGGGATTGAACGCCAAGCGCAGGGCCCAGGGTCTGACCGAACTCGACGCCATGGATTTCATGGCGCTGGTGCGTGAACAAGCGAGCCGTATCGGGCTCGAGGAGGATTTCCTGGCGCGCGGAGTCAACGAGGGGTTCTCCGGCGGCGAGAAGAAGCGCAACGAGATCTTCCAGATGACCGTGCTGGAACCGAGCCTGGCCATTCTGGACGAAACGGACTCAGGGCTGGATATCGACGCCCTGCGGGTCGTCGCCGAAGGCGTGAATCGACTGCGCGACCCCGAGCGTTCAATCGTCATGGTGACCCACTATCAGCGCCTGCTGGACCATATCGTGCCGGACGTCGTACACGTGCTGATCGACGGCCGTATCCGGATGAGCGGCGACAAGACGCTCGCACATGAACTCGAAGAACGCGGCTACGATTGGGTCAAGGCAGAGGTCGGAGGAGCGTGACATGTCCATCGCAGCCATACGAACGTTACGCGGCCGTGCCTGGCAGATTTACGAACAAATGGGGATGCCCACGCCTCAACAGGAGGATTGGAAATACACGGACCTCGGCAGGATCAACGCGGCGCTTGGCGATAACTGGTGGAAACCGGCGGTGCCGGAGCGTTCCATCCCATCCCTGGGCGCGGATCAGCTCGAGGCATTGGCGATACCGGATCTGGATGCCTGGATCGCGGTGTTCATCGACGGCCGGTTCCAAGCGGCGCTCTCCGATTTGCCCGAAGGGATCGACTTCGCGCCGCTCATGCGGCTCGTCATCGACCGCCCCGAACAGGCGGCGAGCATGTTGGAAGTGGATAAGCGTATGCCGTTGTTCAACGGCTTCGTCGCCGTAAACAGTGCCTTGGCGACCGACGGCGGCGTTCTGCTCCTGAAGGCGAACACGGTGCTCGATAGGCCGCTCTTGATCCGCCACATCGCGACCCGTTCCGGGACCGCCCATATTCGGCACTCCATCCGCCTGAAAGAACGGGCCGAAGCCCATATCGTCGAACACTACTGCGGCATCGGCGAGGCGGCGGGGCTGACGAATACGGTCTGCCAGATTGATTTGGCGGCGGGCAGTCGCATGCGCCATGACCGCATACAGATGGAGCAGCCGTGCCACTATCACATTGGCCGCCTGTCCGTGACCCAGGCTCGCGACAGTCAGTTCGAATCGCATTCCGTCGCCCTGGGCGCGGCGCTGTCGCGCGTGGACCTGTCGGTCGAGCTTGCCGGGCCCGGGGCCGCTTGCGCGTTGAACGGTCTGTATCTGATCGACGGCCGTCGCCATGCCGATCATCACACCGTTATCGATCACGCCGTCCCGCATTGCACGAGTCGCGAACATTACCGGGGCGTGTTGGATGACCGGGCACGTGGCGTATTCAACGGCAAGGTCGTGATTCGCGAAGGGGCGATCAAAAGCGATACGGCACAGTCCAATGCCAATCTGTTGCTGTCGCCGTTTGCGGAGGTGGACGCCAAGCCCGAGTTGATGATCTATAACGATGACGTCAAGGCGGCGCACGGTTGCACGGTGGGCCGACTCGATACCCGGCAACTGTTTTACTTACGGGCGCGGGGCCTGACGGAAGCCGATGCGCGACAGGTCCTTACGTTCGCCTTCGCCGACGAAGTGCTGGCCTCCCTAAAACCGGCGCCGTTGCGCCGCTTTGTCGAACATGCGGCCTTTTCGCGATTGTTCCACGAGGAGGACGCGGAGGAGATGCTGACATGACGATCGATGTCGATTCGCTACGCGACGAATTTCCCGTGCTGCGCCAAGAGGTCTACGGAAGGCGGTTGATCTATCTCGACAATGCGGCGACGACGCAGAAGCCGTCAGCCGTTATCGATGCCATCCGACACTACTATGAATACGACAATGCCAACGTCCACCGCGGCGTGCATGCGCTTTCCGAACGCGCGACTGCGGGGTACGAAAGGGCACGCGAGAAGCTGCGTGATTTGATCAATGCCGCTTCCGTTCGAGAGATCGTCTTCACGCGGGGCACGACCGAGGCCATCAACCTGGTGGCGTCGTCATGGGGCGACGCCAATGTCCGGGCGGGGGACGAAATCCTGATCTCCGAGATGGAGCACCACTCGGACATCGTGCCCTGGCAGTTGCTTTGCGAGCGCCGCGGTGCACGGCTCGTCGTCGCGCCCATCTCGGATCGCGGCGAATTGCTCGTCGAGGAGTTCAAGGCGAGGCTCTCCGAACGCACGCGCCTGGTGGGTATCGTGCATCTCTCCAACTCGCTGGGTACGATCAACCCGGTGGCCGGGATCGTGGCGCTTGCCCACGACGCGGGCGCGAAGGTCCTGGTAGACGGCGCGCAGGCCCTGGCGCATCTGGCCGTCGACGTGCGGGCGCTGGGCGCCGATTTCTACGTGTCGAGCGCGCACAAGATGTATGGGCCGACGGGCATCGGCTTCCTTTATGCCAAGTCGCCGCTACTCGAGGACATGCCGCCCTATCAGGGCGGCGGAGACATGATTTCCCATGTCACCTTCGAAAAGACGCTTTATAACGAGACGCCGTTCAAATTCGAGGCCGGCACGCCGAACATCGCGGGCGCCATCGGCTATGGCGCGGCCGTTGACTGGTTGAATGCGAAGGGCGTGCAGACGCTTGCCCAACACGAGCAACGCCTGCTCGCCTACGCGTCGCAACGCGCCGAGGCTTGTAACGACCTGCGCGTCATCGGCACCGCCGCGAACAAGGCCACGGTGCTGTCGTTCATCCTGGATGGGATTCACGCCCACGATCTCGGCACGATCCTCGATCGCGAGGGCATCGCAATCCGGGCCGGACATCATTGCACGATGCCGGTCATGCAGCACTTCCGGGTGCCGGCCACCGCCAGGGCGTCGTTTGCCGCCTACAACACCTTTGACGAGATCGACGTGCTGTTCGATTCGCTCGACAAGGCGCGAGAGGTGTTCCGTTGATGTTCGATCTGAGAGACTTGTACCAGCAGGTGATCGTCGATCACAACAAGAGTCCGCGCAATTTCGGCAAGCTGGCAGGGGCCGACCGCGTTGCCGAGGGCTACAACCCTCTTTGCGGTGATCGTCTAAAGGTCTATCTGAGGATTGGTTCGGACGACTCGATCGAAGACGTGTCGTTCGAGGGCGAAGGGTGCGCGATTTCCATGGCCTCGGCGTCGCTCATGACCGAGGCCATAAAGGGTCAACCGATAGATCGCTTCACGGACTTGTTGAGAGACTTTCAGCACATGGTGACCTCGGACCTCGCCGAGACGCCGGACGAGCGTCGTATGGGAAAACTCGCCGTGTTGGCCGGTGTGCGCGAATTTCCCAGCCGCATCAAGTGCGCGACGCTTTGCTGGCACACCATGAAGGCTGCCGTCGAGGGCGATCGCGCAGTCGCCAAAACGGAGTAGCCGTGAACGGCGGGACATTCACCGTCACCAACCGCGACGTCGATGCCGTACTGATCCCGGCCGGCACCGCGATCACCATACCGTCGGGGACGCGGGTGCAGGTGACGCAGACGCTCGGCGGTTCCTCGACGGTCGTCGTCGGCGGCAATCTCGCGCGCGTCGACGGCAAGGACGCCGACGCCCTGGGTTTCGACGTGAGTTGCGAAAGTACCGAACCCGAAAAGAAGGAGGTCACCGGGCCGGTCGACGAGGACGAACTCTGGCGCGTGTTGCGCACTTGTTATGACCCGGAGATCCCGGTCAACATCGTCGACCTGGGTTTGGTCTACGGCTGCCGCGTGATCGAAACCGACGCGGGCAATCGCGTGGAAATCGAAATGACGCTGACGGCGCCGGGTTGCGGTATGGGGCGCATCATCGCCACCGACGTCTGGCGCAAGGTCAAGGCGATTGCCAACGTCACCGAGGCGCGTGTGGAGGTGGTGTTCGATCCGCCATGGGATCGCTCGATGATGAGCGAAGAGGCCAAATTGCTTTTGGATATGTTCTAGGGCCTGTCAACAGGCCCTGGGAGGGGCGTCATGTCGGAATGGATGAACGTTGCTCCGGTCGGAGAGCTGCCTCCGGGGACACGCAAAGTGATCGAAACTGAGATCGGGGCGATCGCGGTCTTCAACCTCAATGGCGAATTCTACGCCATCGCCGACGCCTGTACGCATGATGGCGGCGAACTCGCCAGCGGAAAATTGGACGGCGACCAGATCATCTGTCCTCGGCACGGAGCGCGTTTTTGTGTCCGTGACGGAAAATCCCTGACTCCGCCGGCCTATGAAGATATTGAAATCTATCCTGTGCGCGTTGAGAATGGCGTCGTCCTGGTCGATATCGGATCCTGATGTCGGGCGGGTGTTGCGACTTAGGTCCTGTTAACACAAAAAGCCGCCTCGAAGGGCGGCGATATTTGTCGGGCCGATTAGTCTGCGTCCGTCACATGTTTCTATACGGGTACCCTTGATGAGGTTACTCGGCCCACTCCGCGCCGGTTATTGCGCCAAGAGCCCCGTGATCTTGAATTTTCCGACGCCGATCGAAACCTTGTCCCCCGACTTGACGAGCCCGGCGGGGTTGGCGAAGAGAATGAAGAAGGTCTTGCCGACCTTATTCTCGTAGGTCTCCTGCCGGAGGCTTCCGATCTTCGGCGCGGACGGGACCGTCAAAATAGCGCCGTTTCGTTCGTAAATGGCGTAAGGATGATGACGCTTGGAAAACAGTTGCTTGGACTTTTGTTCGTCGACGACTTTGTAGCGGAAGTCCAGCATGTAATTGGCCGCGGTCCTTCTGAGGCCGACGACCTCGATTCCCCAGGTATCTCTGATCTTATCGATTTCAGTCGCGGGAATGGTAATCATTCCTTTGATTTTTGGTTCATATTCAACGCGTTTCTCGACGGAGTATGCCGGAGAGACAAGGAACAAGAAGGCGGCCACAGCAAAGCTGTAACGCACAAAGCTCAATAGGTTATTAGTCACGGTTGCATAGCCTTTAAGGTTTGGGTGGTACGTTTGTCTGTGAATCTTCTACCTATATCTTGGTACGCGGATCCAGCATAAAGCGTGCCAGTCCCGGCCGTCGGTCCAATTTGTATCGGCACGTTGCCGAGCCGGATAAATCAGGAGACATACCTCTTCGGACTGCACAGCAGTGTCCTCTATCTAAAGCGTGGAATGCAATTCGGCCGGCAGCGACTCGCCGGCGTTCACCTCATCCTTGGTGTGTCCTGGAAGGACGGGCGGGACCCTGTCTAAAGGCGCGCGGGACGACGAGCACGATCTCTCCGCCGGTCGTTCAAGGTAATCACCCGTCAACCGATATACCTGTCAAGGTCATACGTTGTGACCATCTCAGGGCCGGACGCGGCCGTAAATTTAATGGAAACAACCGGATAGCATTGCTCATGTCGGGCGGAGTGGATGATGTTGGCTAAAGAGCTAAGTGAAGAGGTCGAAACCCAACCCTTGGATCAAGCGCTGATGGAGTGGCTGGTAAAAAACGGTCACATCAAGCAGGAAGATCTCGCGAGAGCGCTTAAGGTCAAGGACGTTCAGAACAACCAGGATCACCTTCCGGGATTTCTAATCAAGCTCGGTCTGGCCTCCGACGTTACCGTAGCCGAAGGGCTTTCGGCGATATCGGGATACCCGCTCATCAAGCTCTCCGAATATCCGGAACTCATCGAGCGCGGCGAATACCTCAGTTTCCGATTTCTCAAGGAACACCACCTTCTGCCCCTGAGTGAAGATGACGGCCGGATCGATCTCGTAATGGCGTATCCGGGCGACGACTTCGCCATTCGTGCGATCGAGATGGCATCGGGGAAGGTCGTTCGTCCGTTCTTGGGAATTCAATCCGAAGTCGACGATGCCGTCGAAGAGCTGTACGGCGAAGGCAAGTCCCAGATGGGCAAGATCCTGGAAGAAGTCGACGGGTCCGAGGCCGCGAACGACACCGACATCGAGCATTTGAAGGACCTCGCCAGCGAGGCGCCCGTCGTCCGCCTGGTCAATTTCTTGCTGAACAAGGCAATCGAGATGAAGGCATCGGACATTCATATCGAATGCTTCGAGGCCAGAATCCGGGTGCGCTACCGGGTCGATGGCGTTTTGCAGGACATGGAGTCGCCGGCATCGAATCTCAAAGACGCCATCGTTTCGCGTATCAAGATCATGGCCAATCTCGACATCGCGGAAAGGCGGCTACCGCAGGACGGCCGTATCAAGCTGAAGATTCACGGAAAGGATAGCGATCTTCGTGTTTCGACGATTCCGACGCTCTATGGCGAGAGCGTGGTTATGCGTCTGCTGATCAAGGACGACAATGTGCTCCAACTGAGTGAACTCGGTTTCGAAGAGCGCGACATCCCTCGGTTCAACGAGGTGTTTTCCGTGCCGCACGGGATGATCCTCGTGACCGGCCCCACCGGCAGCGGTAAATCGACGACGTTGTATACCGCCTTGCATTCGCTGAATACAGGTGAAAGAAAAATCATTACGGTGGAGGACCCGGTCGAATATCAGGTCGAAGGCGTCAACCAGATTCAGGTCAAGCCCAGCATCGGATTAACGTTTGCCAGCGCGTTGAGATCCATCGTCCGCCAAGACCCCGACGTCATCATGGTGGGTGAGTTGCGTGATCTCGAGACTTCAAAGATCTGTGTCCAATCCGCGCTGACGGGACACCTGGTTCTGTCCACCTTGCACACCAACGATGCCGCCAGCAGCGTGACGAGATTGCTGGAGATGGGCATCGAAGACTTCTTGCTGACCTCGACCCTGCGCGCGATTGTCGCTCAAAGATTGGTTAGAGTTCTGTGTCCCGAGTGTCGGGAATCGTATACCCCCAGCGCCGATGAAATTAGGGAATACGACTTGGACAAGCTCGTGGAAAAGGGTGCCGGGATCAAGCTCTATCGTGCGAAGGGTTGTCGGCAATGTCATGACACCGGCTATAAGGGCCGAGTCGTGATCGGTGAACTGCTGGTCCTCAACGACGCCGTTCGCAGCAAGATACTCGAACGCGCGGACGCCGGCGCCTTGCGCAAGGTCGCGTACGAATCCGGAATGACGTCGATGTATGAAAACGGCTGTCGAAAGGCGCTTCAGGGCGTGACGACCATCGACGAAGTTATGCGGGTCTACGACGGAGGAGAGTAATCGATGCCGTTGTTCAACTACAAGGCGGTGAGTACGGCGGGCGAGGTCTTCGAAGGCACGCTGGACGCCGGCAGCGAAGCGGAACTCATAAAAAAAATTCAGTCCATGGGTCGGATTCTGATCAATGCCGATCCCATCCAAGGCACGTTATCGAGTCCGCTGAAGATCTCCAAAGGAAAAAAGAAGAGCCGGAAATTCGGACGCAGATCCGTTGATCAGGGTGTGATCCTGTCGTTTACGGAATCCCTCGCGACGTTGTTGAACGCCGGACTTACGCTGGACAAGGCGTTTCACGTCATCACTCAGGTCGAGGACAACGAGCAGGTCAAGGAGATCGTGCTAAAGATCCAAAAGGACGTCCGTGAGGGAAAGTCGCTGTCTGCCGCCCTCGGCGACAGCAACCAGAAATTCAATACTTTTTACATCAAGATGGTGCAGGCGGCGGAGGCGAGCGGGAAATTGGCCTCGGGTCTGTATCAGGTCTTTGAGTATATGAAGAGAAGCCAGGCGCTCAAAGACAAAATCATTTCCGCTTTGATCTATCCGGCGATTCTGCTGTTCGTCTGCCTTATCTCGCTTTCGGTCATCATGGCCTACGTCGTCCCGCAGTTCGAGCCGCTCTTTCAGGATATGGGCGATGCGCTTCCGTCATCCACCCAGATTATCCTGAGCATTTCCGGCTTCGTAAAGGGTTACTGGCAACATATCTTGATCGGTATCGTACTGGGCGGTTTGCTGATCAAGAACCAACTGGCAAGCGATTCCGGAAAACCGCTCTGGGATAGGCTTGCTCTGAATATGCCGCTTGTCGGAAGTCTCATTCAGAGAATCGAAACCGCAAGGTTTTGCCGGAGTCTCGGCACGCTCTTGCAGAGCGGCGTTCCTCTTCTGAAGAGTATCGCCTACGCGAAGGAGACGGTCGGAAATACCGTTATGGAAAGGGATTTGGAAAACGCCCAGGAGATGCTCAAAAAAGGTGACCGTATTTCGGACGCATTGATCGCGAGCGGTCACTATCCGTCGATGGCTTTGCAGATGATCAAGGTGGGCGAGGAGTCCGGTGAGCTGCCGGAGATGCTCATGAAGGTTGCTGAAAAATATGACCAGGAAGTGTCGATTCAGACTCAGAGAATGATGACGTTGCTCGAGCCGCTGATGATTATTACGTTGGGCGTGGCGATCGCGGCCATCATCATCTCCATTCTGGTGGGGATCGTGAGCGTAAACGACCTTCCGATGTGATGTATAGAATCCGTGTTTTCGCTGAAATTAATGGTACGAATGGAGAACGAGATTATGGCTAGCACTACTAATGGTAAACGCCTTGGCGTCATGCGAAATCCTGTGCGTCTTAAGGGTTTCACTTTGATTGAGCTCCTTGTGGTTCTGGTCATCCTTGGGCTTTTGGCGAGTCTCGTCGGGCCGAGGATTATGAATCACCTCGGTAAGTCGAAGACGAAGACCACGGTGCTCCAGATAGAGGAGTTGTCGTCTGCGCTGGATCTTTTTCAGCTCGATACCGGCCGATATCCCACCACTGAAGAAGGCTTGGCATCGCTGCTGAAGGCGCCGTCCGGGGTCGATACCTGGAATGGTCCGTATCTCAAGAAGGCGCAGATCCGCAAGGACGCATGGGGACACGACTACCACTACAAGTCACCCAGCGAGCACGGTGACTACGAGATCTACAGCTACGGCTCCGATAACGCGGAAGGCGGAGATGGGGAAGCTCGCGACGTCTACAGTTGGGAGTAGGCTAGGGCGCGGGGCGTCATGATGAGGCGTAGCAGAGGCTTTACGCTGATCGAGCTGGTGGTGTCTCTGGTCATCATGGCGATCGCGTCGGGTGTCGTGATGCCCTATTTCGCAAAATCGATGGAAAGCATAAGGCAGAAGAACTGCGCACGCGAAATTGCGACGATGCTCAGGAAGTCGGCCTCCGACGCGCTTTCGGAACACCGCAAGATTGAAGTGCTGTTCGAAACCGAAGGGCGCACCGTAAAGGTAAACGACAAGAAGGTCAAAATAGCCTGGCCGGCTTCTTCAGAGATTATGGAGAGCGGTGCTCATGGAATCGGTGGGGAGAAGTCCATTCTGCTGACGTTCTATCCTGATGGAACATCGAGTGGAGGGGCTTTTGACATCGTGTCGGAGAAGCGTGGCTTTCGTATCGAAATAAACTGGATCACCAGTCATGTCGCAGTTTCGAGCATCCGGGCCTAATTCGGGAAACCGTATCGGAGGGTTTACGCTGCTCGAGGTTCTGGTGGCGATGACCATTATGGCGATGACGATCGGCGTTTTGATGAACGTCTATTCGTCGGTGCTGGACCGCTCGTCGTTGAGTACGGAATACCGGGCGGCGACGAATATCGCGCAAACCGTGCTCAAGGAAAAGATGCGCTCCGGTGGGCGTTTGGATCCTCACATGGAGGGTCAATACGACAAGAAGTTCAAGTGGATCATCGATGTCGAGCCATTCGAAGACGGCACCCGGAAGCAGGACGCCAAAGCGCTCTTGTCGCTCTATTCGCTGGATGTATCCGTACAGTGGATACATAAACGAAAGGCGCGGAAGATACATCTCAATACGATTCGCCTCCTAAGGACGACTTAGCCGCCATGTTTGCCGGTCGAAATGTCGCAAGGGGCGAGCTCGTATCCGGAATTCCGCCGCGTCGCTGCGGCGGTTTTACCTTGATTGAGGTTGTCGTGTCGCTCGGCATCGCCAGCGTTATCGGTTTGTTGTTGTTCAACACGCTCGGATTCAGCAACCAAGTCGTCGCTCGGATTGACGAACAGGAGTCCGTCAGTGGCGGTGGCGTGGATATGCAGTCGAGGATGCTGCGGTTCGTTGAGCTTGCGCGTCCGGTGAAGCTTTACGAAGACGGCAAAGAGATCGCGTTCGAAGGTCACAGGGACCGCCTCAGGTTCGTCAGCGACATCTCGAGCAACGATAAGCACATCGGCTTGCATATATTTACCTTGGATGTTGAACGCATCGATCGCAAAGATGCGCTCGTGCTGCATGTGGGCCCCTATAGCCGGGAGGCTTGGCTGGCCGACGATACCCGAAAAACGACTTCGGCGGTCATCACCCGCGACGTCGAGGACGCTTCCTTCGACTATTTCCATCGGGACGGCGGACGACTTTCGGAATGGTTGCCCGAATGGGGTGACGAAACGGCGATGCCGGAACTGATACGGGTCAATATCCGGGGAAAGGTTTCGATATCCGCCACGAAGATCTTGATCGGTGCGCCCCGAATCGGCGGCTACTACGCGCCAGAGATATGACGATGCCGGTATGTAATGTCAAAAATTCATCGGGCGTCGCCTTGGTCAGCGTTCTGTGGGTGATCACTCTTTTGTCCGTGCTTGCCATGAGCATCTCTGCATCCGTTCGATCCAGCACCAGTACGGCACACAATTTGCTTGACGATGCGCGGGCAAGCGGTTTGGCCGAAGGCGGCGTGCATTTGGCGGCTTATCATCTGTTGCAGACCGATCCGGTAGCCCGTTGGCCTGCTGACGGAACGAGCAACCGCGTTGAAATGACTGATACGGATTCGATTGCTGTCGCTATACAGGATGAGGCCGGCAAAATAAACATCAATCTGGCTGAAGGCCAACTGATCAGGAATCTCCTGGTGGCGGTTGGCGTGGAGGTGGAGCGGGTTGATCACATCGTCGACGCCATTCTCGATTGGCGTGACGGGGATGGCCTGAGGAGGCTGAATGGTGCGGAACGGCAGGAATACGAGATGGCGGGGTTGGACTATGCGCCGGCCAACAAGCCTTTCGAGAGCGTCGACGAACTGCGTTTGGTTCTAGGGGTGACCGGAGCACTCATCGATCAGATCCGTCCGTCTCTGACCGTGTATTCGAAGCATGGCGGGGTCAACCCGCTTTACGCGTCAAGGGACGTGCTTTTAGCGGTGATGGGGAACAATCCGGAGACCGTCGATCAATACATCCGCCTCAGAGAAAGCGGCGCCGTTGTGGGTATGCCGGCGATTCCACCGGAGATGAAGCCGTATGTCACGCCGGCAGGCGGGGACATATTTTCCGTGGCGAGCGAAGGCCATGTCGGGCGTCATGTATTTCGAATCGATACGAAACTGATGATTAAGCGGGCGAGTGCCGATCAACCGTTTGAGGTGATCGATTGGGCGGACAACAGCGACACGTCGCTGAGCGTGAGTGCTGCGACGGGTGCGACAGAGAATAGACCGGGGCATTAAATGGATCTCAATATCGTCAATCTAGGGGTCGGGTTACGAAGGCTTCGGACGCGCTTCTATATGTTCATCAATTGGTGGTATTCGGAGCTTGGCCGAATGTTGCCGGACAAGCTGCGTTCGTACTTTTCCAATTCTGATGAGTCGATCATCGTGGAGCTGGGTCCTCATCATAAAGGCATCGTTTGGGCCAAGGGCGCGATGGGGCAGATACGCAAGATCGGAGATGTCAGTCTTGATGAGGACGATCGCGCCTATCGGGACGATTTCAATCTGCGTATCGGCGGACTCAAAAGGGTGAGCAATGGGACGCTCCGTTACCATAGTAGCGACGTGCTCGAATTCGAGGCGTGCCTACCGGTGGCAACACTGGAAAATCTGGACGTTGTGCTTAGAACGGAAATAGATCGCCTTACTCCATTTGACTTCGATTCCGTTTATTACGGCTACAAGATCATAGAGCAGAACGATCACAAAAATATTCTGCGCATCAAGATCCGTCTTCAAACGAGGAAGAATATCAATGCTTGTGTCGATAGATTGAAGGACTACGGCATTCCGGTATCTGCTGTGGAGGTCGTTCAAAAACAGAACGATGAAGCGCCGCAGGTGGTGGGGATTCCGATCAATATCAATCCGAATAACAGAAGAAAACGGGATCGTATATCGATTAGTCTATTCCGCTGGAAGACCACTCCCGTTCTCATCGCATTGGCAGCGGCCGCCATCTATTTGCCCCTCTACAATTACGATCTTACGATAAGCGATCTGGCGGAACAGGAGAGTCAGTTAAAGTCCAGAGCTCAAAAGGCAAGTACGATCAAGCGCGAAATCAGTTCTTCGATCGACGCCGGCAATTTGTTTGTGTCGAAGCGGATGAAAAAGCCGATCAACGCTTTCATCATCAAGGAACTGACCAGGATCATTCCCGATGATACGTGGTTGTCCCAGTTGGAAATCAACGGACAGCAGATCCGTCTGCAGGGCGAGTCCAAGAACGCTTCGAAGTTGATTCAGGTGATCGAGGAATCCTCGTTGTTCCGGGAAACCTCGTTTTCGGCGCCCATCACGGTGAATCCCAAGACCGGCAAGGATCGCTTTATGATCGTAACCAAACTGGTTGACAGTCAGGGGGTGGTGTCATGAGGGCCGGATCCAGAGAGAGTCGCATCGCAGCGCTGGGCGTACTGTCCGGAGTCGTGAGTCTGCTGATTGTCGTGCTGGTGCTACCGGTCGTACAGAGCTACTCGGACAAGATCGGTAAGATTTCCCGCATGGAGGACAATATCGCTCGTTATCAGGGTGTCGTCGGCCAGCTTCCCACGCTGGTTTCCTACAGCAGGAAGGTCAAGGCAGCCCTGCCGGATAGCGGCTATTTCCTTCCGGGAGATACCGCCGCGCTTGCCTCGGCGAGCTTGCAGCAGTACGTGCGTCAGACCACCCAGGGAGTGGGCGGAACCTTAATCAGTACTCAGACATTGCCTGATGCTTTGTATGAAGGCGTGAGCGCCGTGTCCGTGAAAATACGGGTTCGTAGCGATCTAAAGGCCATGATCTCGATCTTGCATAAGCTCGAAACCTCAAAGCCGATGCTGTTTGTGGATAACCTCATGGTCATGACGGTTCCGAAACGGCAGTTCGACGCGAAGGCTGGGGAGGAAGACGGCTATGATCTCGACTACCAGCTGACCCTTACCGGGTTCTCGAGAAAGGGTGTGTCATGAGACATTACATAAAACTCTTTGCAACGCCTGTGACGCTTGTTTTTCTGATGTTGGCCTCCGTCGTCGCCTATGAGTTGTACGTCATTGACCATCATAAGAAGGTCAAGGTGACACCGGTGGCCGCCGCGAAGAACACGACGCTCCCGGATATCGACAAGCTGCGTATGCCCGAGCTGCCCCGTATCGGCGCATTGCAGGACGTCACCGAGCGACCCCTGTTCGACAAGGAACGGAAAAAACCGGAAGTGGTGGCCACCGAGGATTCCAACGCGAATAGGGCGAATTTCTCCATGCCGCCTTCGAGTTCCTGGGATCTATCGGCGATCGTGATGGCCGGCAAGGGAAAGAACATGGTTGTGCTTAAGTCCACCAAGGAGGACCGGGTCGTCAGAGTCAAGGAGGGGATGACGGTCTCCGGATGGAAGGTGGCTGCGATTAATCCCAACGATGTTTTGTTCGAGAACGGCTCATCTCAGGAGCGTATGGTTCTGGTGAAGAAGAATGAGGATGCGGTCGCTTCGAACGAGGAGGATTTGAATGCCGTTTTGCAGGCCGCTTTCCCTCGTGGAATGAATATAAATAGAATCAGAAATCATTCAACCGGTGGTTCGAGAACTCGGCCGTCAAGAAACTGGAGTATGCCGACGAATTAACGGGCGAGCTTGTCTGCCGTTGTTATCGCTTTGGAGTGAGGGCGAATGAAAGCGTTTATTTTTACATCGAATAACGAAAAATCAAAAAGGTCGCGGGCCAATTCCTTGGTAGTAGGCCTGTGCTGCATGTCGATCGGAGGTTGCGGTACCACCGCCTTGAGAGATCACAAGGCCGACGATTCGTTCCGTTCCGACAAGGTTTGGGTGGACGCATCTTTGTCCGAGCCGGTTGTGGACGAACGTCCGGTTCAGGAAACGAACGTGTCCGGAAGCGCGGCTGCGGCTAACGAGTCGACCGGTATGGAGAGCGCGCCAGAGGGGGCGGCACCCGAGCAGGCCGTCGCGAAAACGGCCGAAGATAATTTCATTTCGCTGGGAAGCGGTTCCTTTATCGATCGCTCCGAGGATGAGGCGGGCAGCAAGGAAAAAGACAATATCACCCTGAATTATAAAGGGACCGACCTCCGCGAAGTGGTCAAGACGATTATCGGCGATATCCTTCAGGACAACTATTATATCGATCCCTCCGTCAAGGGAGAGGTGACGCTTCGAACGAGCAAGCCGATCAAGAAGTCGTCACTGATCCCGACGCTTGAGACGATTCTCAAGATGAACGGATCCATGCTGGTCAAGAGCAACGGTATTTACAAAGTCCTGCCCGAGAACGCGGATATCCTTGGTGCCGCGGAGCCTGGCGTCGTGCTGTCGTCGAAGCTCGGCTATCAGGTTCTGATCGTTCCGCTACAATATATCTCGGCGAACGAAATGAAGAAGATTTTGGATCCAATCAAGCCTCGACAGGCAAAGGTCGAGATCGACGATTCCAGAAACATCGTGATCATGGCGGGCATGCAGGCGGAGCTCGTCAATATGTCGGAAACGATTCATATCTTTGATGTGAATCAGCTCAAGGGCATGACGGTCGGCATGTTCAAACTCAAGAGTTCCGAGCCCAAAACGATTATCAGCGAGCTTGATACGATATTCGGCGAAGAGGGCAACGGGCCTTTGGCCGGCATGGTCAAGTTCGTGCCGATCGAGCGGCTCAACTCGATATTGGTCGTGACGCCGCAGAGAAAATATCTGTCCGAAATGGAGGGTTGGATCGACCGTTTGGACAATGCCTCCGAAGTCGGAGGGGGCGAGGGTATTCACGTCTATAAGGTACATAATGGGCAGGCCGGGATACTGTCCGAAATGCTCACGAAGCTGTTCACCAAGGAAAATCGAAAACCGTCCACAAAGAACGACAAGGCAACCGAAAAGGGTAATGCCAAGGACGTGCAAGCCGGTGCCAAGAACGGTGCGCAAGGCAAGACCGAGGATTTGGATGTCGGCAACGTAACGATCGTCGCGGACGAGGAAAACAATCTGCTTGTGATCAAGGCGACGGCGACGGATTTCGCGAAGATCGAAAAGGCGCTGCAGCGCTTGGACGTATTGCCCAGGCAGGTGCTTGTCGAAGTCTCGATTGTGGAGATCAATCTCGACAACTCTTTGGAATACGGTCTTCAATGGTTTATCGAGAACGGATTCAAAGGTAGTCTGCGCGGAGAGTCACGCTTCTCGAGCGCCGTGCCGAGCGGCGGTTTCTCCTATTCAATTCTCGATAAATCGGGTGCCATCAGAGGATTGCTGGCGACGCTTGCCAGCAATTCCCGGGCGAACGTCATCTCGAGCCCGTCCCTTATGGTGCTCGACAACCGCTCCGCAACCATACGTGTAGGCGATCAGGTCCCGGTGCGCACCTCCGAAACGACCAATACGAGCTCGGGTAGTTCGGCGCTGATTACGAGCACGATCCAGTATCGAGATACCGGTATCATTCTCAAGGTAAAACCGAGGGTCAATGCCAGCGGCGTCGTCATTATGGATGTCAGTCAGGAAGTCAGCGATGTGTCCGACAGTACGTCGGGCGGCGTACCATCGCCGACGATCTCCACCCGGGATATCGAGACCTCCATTGCCGTGCAAAGCGGAGAGACGATCGTGCTCGGCGGGTTGATCAAGGACCGTAAAGACGATACCAACAGCGGCATACCCGTGCTCAGGGATATTCCGGTTGTCGGCGGTTTGTTCAGCGGCACCTCCAATACCAAGAAGCGGACCGAGCTGGTCGTGATGATCACACCCAGTACCGTTGCGAACAAGGACGAGGCCAGACAGGTGACCCGGGAATATCTGCGGGGCATGAAGCAGCTGAGAAGGACCGATGCCGAGACCGTCGTTCGGCCATACTAATCGGGCGCTCAGAGTGGGATGGATTCCGAATTGATGAAGCATTCGAGCGTTTCCGTCGTGTGTTTGCGCCTCGTAGCCGTGCTCGGACTCGTCGCGTCTTCGGGCGCATATTCCGGGCCCAAGGGCCATCATATGGAAGGCATGGACGGCCAGGAACATGCGATGCACATGAAGATGCTGAAGGAAAATACGGGGACTCGTAAATATACCAAGGCGCTTCAGGCCATTCCCTATGAGGATATGGTTTTTGAGGATGCGAACGGTGGTCGCACGTCGGCTTATGAGCTCCTGAACGATGATCGACCCATGCTGGTGACGTTTATCTTCACCTCCTGCGGCACGATATGTCCCATATTGTCCGCGACGGTGTCGAGAGTTAAAGACGATATTTTCGGCATAACCGAAGATGCGAAGATCGTTTCGATTACGATCGATCCGGACTACGACACGCCGGAGCGCCTTCTTGAATATTCGAGAAAATACGGTGCGGACGAACGCTGGCAATTCGTCAGAGGGGATATCCGCGATACGATAAGGCTCGAGAAGGCGTTTGGCGTCTTTAGAGGCAATAAAATGAATCACGAGGCCTCGTTCTTCATCAAGGCGCCGAATCATAAGCAATGGCTGAAGATCGACGGTTTTATCGGTAAGGAAGATCTCGTTACCGAGTACAAGGCGTACGTTTACAAATAGTCGCCGATATGAAGCTCATTCTGTTTCTTTGTCTGATCGTACTGTCCGATTACGTATGCGCCGGCCAGGCGAATGTCGGCGAGCGCATTTACGAGACCGGTATCCAGGGCGACGGAAAATACGTGACGGCGACCGTACAGTCGGACATCGTCGTCAACGGCCGCCAATTGGCGTGCGTCAGCTGTCACAAAACCAGTCTCAAGGGGTCGGCGGAAGGCACGGTCGTTGTTCCACCGTTGACCTATGAGTGGCTAATGAACGGCAAGGTGCTCAGCTTGGCGGAGCGGCGCGGCGTGAGCGCTCAGGGCGCCAAGGCCCACGTCTCCTACACGGACGACCTGTTGAAACGGGCGATCCTGCAGGGCGTCGCCGCGGACGGCAGGCGGCTTGATCCGGCGATGCCGAAATATCGTCTCAACCAGGCGGAGCTCGCCGATCTGATTGCCTATATCAAGTCGCAGCACGACCGTGTGCCGGACGGCGTCGACTCCAAGGAGATTCAGATCGCGACCATCATCGCCGGCGACGTGGACCCCGCGAAGAAGCGTGACATGCTGAAGATCATGGAGACGTTTCTCCAGCAGAAGAACGCGGATATCCGACAGGAAACCCAGCGGGCGCTCCATACCCCATGGACTCGTGAATGGTGGTACAAATCGTATCGTAAGGTTCGTCTTCATGTATGGACCTTGAATGGGGATTCGTCATCCTGGACGGCTCAATTATCAAGGCTCTATAGCGAGACGCCGGTGTTTGCCGTCGTGAGTGGCCTGGGACGTGACTGGCATATCGTTGACGCGTTTTGTGAAGAGCGGGGGCTACCCTGTATTCTGCCGAATACGGACAGCAGCTACTTGGCGCCTTCCGAAGGATTTTCCTATGCGCTGCATTTCAACGGCGGCCTGCCCGTCGAAGAAGACGTGTTGACCAAGTATTTGCGTGATCAAGGCGATGTTGATTGCGTCACCATCCTTTCGGACGAGGGCGAATCATTCCGGCATTCCGCGGGGCGGATTCGGGATAAACTCAAGGCGATCGGCGTCGATGCACGCCTCGAAAGCTTTCGGGACGCCAAGACTCTACGGCGGAAGTGTGCCAATGTCGTTGCTTGGACAGCGGATACCGAAGCCGTACGACTTGTTGCCAAACAGGCGAACAAAGGACATCTCTATATTTCATCGACTCTGATTCGAAAGTACGATGACGTTATCGATACGCCGTGTCGCTGCACATACCACGTAGTGAGTCCATATCAGATTGGGAATATACCGGTGACCAACGCCAGGTCCTTTTCCTGGTTCAAAACCTACCTCGGAGAGGTGGCGTATCCCGATCTTTCTCTCGATACCCTTTACGCGATCAAGCTTGCGACTGGTGCGATCGTAGGCATGAGAAGCAACTTTTCACGCGAGTATTTTCTGGAAAGGATCGAGCATATGGTCGACAAGAGCTTGATGCGTCCCGCGTACGACCATATCAGCCTGGGGCCCAATCAGCGCACGCTTTCGAACGGGGCTTATGTTCTGTCGATGGATGCCGAGACGCAAAAACTCACGCGCGGTCCCTGGATTTCGCGGTGAGGCGCTTTAAACGGCGGTCATCCTCCGGCGCCGGTCACCATGCCTCCATCACTTCGTCAAGATCGAATTTCAGTCCGACTCTCTCCCAAAGTTGGTGAATGCGTCTCACGGTGGGTTCGGCCCGCACTATCCAATCGGGGTGTCTCTCCCGGTTGTTGAAGACCTTGAATTCTTCCGGTTGCGGATTTTGTACGCCGAACTTACGACAATAATCGGAAACGAGGTTCATCAACCTTTCCCTTCCGTAGGGAACGACGACGACGTTCTTGTTCGCGCTGAGTCCGGTCGTGGCAACGTACGTGTGGTATTGCTCCCAATAGGTTAGATAGGCATCGAAATAATCCATGTCGGCGATATCCGAAGGATCCAGTCCCGTGTATGCGATATCCCGCCTTACCCACTCTTCGATATTGCCTCTGACTGCGAATTTTCCCCCTTCGGGAAAGCCTCCGGATTTTTCATAGGTGGAAATGCATGAGGTGACCGGATGACGAACCGTTAAGATATGTTCGACCGATTCGCCCAGAACGCGATGGAAGAATCCGCCGGCGTAGGTGCCTTTCGTGAGCTTCTTGGGGACGATGATCTTGCCCAGGTAAGGCTTTTTCGAACCGAAGTAGATGTCTACCATGGTGAGATATTCGGCCATCGTCTGAAGGCTGTTTGTCCAGCTATTCACGCCTTTTTCGAACATAAACGGGCCGGCTTCAGGGAATCCGTCGTGCGCAATGACGTTGGGTACCAGATTAGGGTCATATCCGAGCCCGCGGTAAATCTCCTTGGTAATATAGGAACCGCCGTTCCGTGGGACGCCGATGACGTTTATGAAGTGATATTTAAGCTGGAACTCGGTGATGAGTGACGTGTCTCCGGTCAGCAGGGCTACGAATATCTGATAGGCGCGCGCAATGTACTTCTTCCCGCGTTCGTCGTTTAATACCTTTTCCGCATGGATAACGGCCTCTTCCACCATGCCTTGCTGGTCTGATTTAAGCCCCTCCTGAAGTTGATCCCCCCATTCGACCTCGTTGAAAGGCAGGAATCCCAGCGTCCGCAAAAGGAAGTTGATAAATACCGGAGAAACAGGCAACTCGTTGTCTGTCAGT
Source organism: Gammaproteobacteria bacterium (assembly GCA_016124415.1). GTDB lineage: Bacteria > Pseudomonadota > Gammaproteobacteria > SZUA-140 > SZUA-140 > RI-283. The sequence goes on from WGNS01000077.1 coordinate 22,064, forward strand.
TTGATCTCTACACCCATACTTCGACTACCTCGATGTTCGATGTGCCGGGTTGCTTACGCACGGCAACGCGGTTGCTTACCCGAGTCAACGCAATGATTGATGTTCGCCGCTGATTTCGCACGTATACAGCGAAGGGTTTCCGACTAAGCGGGTCAACGAATGTCTTGCCCGCCGCTCATTTTCAAGCAACGAGCGCAATCTTCAGGCCGCCGCATTTCTCGTTCCGCCGCAGTTGAATTCATAACAGTGCAACTTTGCAATTCCAGAATGCCGGAGACGGCCAGAAGGGCGAATCCCCCTATCCTAGCGCATTTGCCATAACAGGCCAACGATCGTATCCCCGGCTTCCGGGTTGTTGAATCGGGCCTACCGAGTTGGAGGAGCTTGGGCCCGAACGCCGGCGGCCATGGGGTGCGAGGAGAAACGATGCATTGTATTTCCAAGCGGCGAAAAATTGACATGAAGATGGGTTCATGGCCGTTTCTCAGGTCATGTAATTTCGTAACTATATGAAATATCTTGAAAAGAAAATTAATGGCATGTGCTTTGCTGGGTGTGTGGTCGCCCGGATAAGCGATGGGTCGGCAAAAAAAAAATAAAGTTATTACGAATTTTGTCGTCATAGGGGCTATTGGGAGGCGGAACCAGGATGGTCACCGAATCTTTGTCAAGTGGAGCAGTGACTTCTTTGATCGTTGTCGGGAGTGCACGATCGGAGGCGCTGAGGAGAAAACGTGAGAACCAGCAGCTCACAGTACGGACTTTCGGTACTCGCAATTTTGCAAATACAGAGGAAATCCATAGTGCATGGACGAATGGCAGGGCATCGCGATGCTGTCATTCGTCCATGCATTTTTTTTTTGCTGGGTCATTTAGAAACTAGGGACACTCTGATTAATTCTTCAAATCGTATACCATCATTTCACTGAACAACAAACGCCAGATACAACAATGAAGCAACCCAGCTTAGACGCATCAGGATTTGAGAAATACCGGAAAAAGACTCGCAAGGAGCAGTTTC
>WGNS01000068.1 GCA_016124415.1 Gammaproteobacteria bacterium
AATGACTCTACGGCGCATATAGCTGAATTTAGATGATCTACACCCGTCAGGCTCCGCCCTCCGGATTCCGACATCTAAATCCAGCTGCACCTATCCCGGTCTACTCGCCTTCGCGTCGCTCTCCATGGCTCGCAGTAAAGGAAAAAAATGAAAACAAATATAATGGGAATTGTTGTTGGGGTGGTTGTTGTTGCTTCCGGTTGCGCCTCGATTATGCATGGCACCTCTCAAAAGGTCGGCATTTCGAGTTCGCCATCCGGCGCCATGGTTGCGGTGGATAACAAGCCCTTGGGGAACACGCCGCTTTTCGCCGATCTTGCGCGCGGAGAGGAGCATGTCGTTTCCATAGAAATGGCCGGGTATGAAAAATCAGAACTGACGCTCACCAAGAGTGTCAGCGGATGGGTGTGGGGGAACATCCTATTCGGCGGGCTCATCGGCCTGGCTGTTGATGCGATTTCCGGTGGTCTTTACACCTTGTCTCCGGAGCAGCTCAATGCCGAGCTTAGAAAAGACGGCACTACCGTTTCGAGTGCCGACGATGGAGTGATTGTCATTGCGGTCTTGCGTCCGGATTCCTCATGGCGAAAGATCGGAAATCTGGCTCATCAACGCTAATCGAGCAGCGCATTCATAACAAGGCACAGGCGGCGTCGCATCCGCTAGCATAAAAAGGGAGGCGTAAGCCTCCCTTTTTATGGGGTTATGGCGTCCGATCCTTGGGCGGTTGTTGCCGCGAGGGTGTTAACCTGAAAATGAAACTTATTCGGATTCAGCTGGTCTCATTTTTTACATATGCATCAAACCTCGGCTTTCGGCGCCGAGGGATCAAATAGCGCCAACGCGACGTCTCTAAATTTATTCACCAGGGCTTTGTCCCGGTCTGCTGTCGGACAACGGTCTCAAATGCTCAATGCACTGGTATTACACGAATGGAGGACAGGATGAGTGGACCCAATCAGCGCATGACCTTATCGCAGGCGATCAAAGCTTATATCGAGCGGTTCGGCGAAGGTCCACCTATTTTCGGTATGGGTAACGAGGAGGCGATGACGGGGATTATCAAGGCCATTGCGTCCGGTAAGCCGATGGTGACCAGCGCGGAGGTAGCCCTCCCGGAGCTTTATCTTTGCGACGAAGGGTATTTTTCGGACGCGGTGATTTAGCGGGAACAATACGGAGGTCAAGGTATATTGGAGATTTCCGAACCAGTAGGTCGATAGGGTTACCGATCAAGGTTCGAAACGAGAGAGGGAGGCGAACGCCTCCCTCTCTCGTTTCGGTCGGATAATGTTTGGTGGTCAGAAACTATAGACCAGCGTTACAGCCGACAGGGTATCGGTTTTGCTCGTTCCGGCCGGAACCGAGGAGTTGCGTTTGATCGTGAAGCTGAGCTTGGACGCCAGGGCGCCGATAATGGTCATCTTGAGCCCGGTGACGGACTCGACGTAAGTGTTCTTGGAACCGCTTTCGACACTAAGGTCTTCGGTGAAAACCGCGCTCGGACTGACGTTGCGGAGGTAATTGCCTTTGAGCATCAGGATGCCTTGCTGCTCGCTTTTGCCCGTGACGGAGTTCTGGTTGCTGTTGATACCGAGACCGGCCGAGGCGTCTACTGTCTGCACTGCATCTTCTATGAAGCGTTTACCGACACCGCCGGCCAGCGTGGCTTGGTAGTCGTATCCGCTGAAGCGGTCGTTTTCGTAGCGGAAGTCGCCGAAGCCGTAACTCTTTTCCGTGAAGTCACGCGTCGTTTTTGCGGTCAGCAGGTAACGCTCGGCTGTTGTTACCGAATCCGTGGTCGAACCCAGTGCCTCGAGTTTGCCTTTGTGGCGCCAAAGGCCGTCCTTCTTGCTCAGGGAAAGCTTGGCGTTGAGGTTCTTGTTGTGCGTGTTGCCGGTCGTGGACGTGTATCCGAGCTCGCCGTCGCCCTTGAGCGGGTCGGCGGTTACGAGGCCCGCGTTTGCGAGCATGAGTCCGGAAATAACTGCGGCCGCCATCTTCTTATGCATGGATTTCTCCTTCCTCGGAAACGCCGGGGTCTCGGGCGTTTCCCTTTGTTATATGGTTTTTGTTCCGGCGCCTGCTTTGGTTCGGCTGCCACTTTTAGCCACGGACACGTATAGTGCTAAGGCCGCGTCGTGGATCAGCGAGCGTAGCAAAACACGGTCAAATATCAACCATGCGAAACGTGCAGACAATTGGAGGATCGGAAGCGGGAAGGAATGGTGGCTATGGTTGGACTTGAACCAACGACACCGGCATTATGAATGCCGTGCTCTAACCAACTGAGCTACATAGCCATCGCTAAGTGGAGCCAGATTATATAGCGATCTCGGACGAATGCAAGTCGAACCGAGCTCGACTCGGCGAGTGCGGTTTTCCGCGGAAGGCTATGGCTCCGGCGGTTGCGTTTGACCTTCGTCCGGCGGGCCGTCCATCTTTCTCAGACGGTCCCAGTCGTTGACGACCCTACAGAACAGACGGGCGGTGCGTTCGGCATCGTAGAGTGCGGAATGGGCTTGGTCGTTGTCCCAACTCATCCCCGCCGACTGTACGGCGCGGGCAAGGACGGTTTGCCCGAAGGCAAGTCCGCCCAGGGTAGCGGTATCGAAAGTACAAAAGGGGTGGAAGGGATTGCGCTTGATGCCCTGGCGCGCGGCCGCGGCGTTGAGAAAACCGATGTCGAAGGCCGGGTTGTGCCCGACCAGTATCGCCCGCTGACAATCCTGCTCACGCACAGCCTTTCGGACCATCCCGAAGATCTTCGCGAGCGCATCGTGCTCGCTGACGGCGAGTCGGAGCGGGTGATAAGGGTCAATGCCGTTGAAGGCCAGCGCGCTGGCCTCGAGGTTGGCGCCTTCGAAGGGGACCACGTGGATGGTCTTGCTGTCCACGATCTCAAGGAGCCCGTCGTCGTTCATATGCACTATGACGGCCGAGACCTCGAGCAGAGCATCCGTCACCGGGTTGAATCCGGCCGTCTCGACGTCCACGATGACTGGCAGGTAACCGCGGAAACGGTTCACCATGCGGGGGTTCTTGTCGAATTCCGTCAACTCCATGTCGGGTTCCGTTTAAGCATCATGCACCCGCCAGGCCATCTCTTGGCCGGCGTGGAAGGGCACCAGCCTATCGCCGGTGAAGGGGAAGTCCTCGGGAACGGTCCAGGGCTCCTCGACGAGCGTGACCGTTTCGGTAGTCCTGGGCAGACCGTAGAAATCGGCCCCGAATCCGCTGCAGAAATCGTTCAGGCGTTTGAGCGCGCCCCGGTGGGCGAACGCCGTGGCGCAAATTTCGACCAGTGCGTGCGCCGTGTAGACGCCAGCGCAACCGCAGGCGGCTTCTTTGCGGCTGCGTCCGTGCGGCGCGCTGTCGCTGCCGAAGAAGAACCTCGGCTCGCCGCTGCACGCCGCCTCGACGAGTGCCTCGCGATGACGCTCCCGCTTTGGCACCGGCAGGCAATAGTGATGGGGTCGGATGCCGCCCACGAGCATGTCGTTACGGTTTAATACCAGATGATGGGCCGTGATCGTGGCCGCCACGTGATGGGAGGCGGCGCGAACGAACTCGACGGCGTCCGCCGTCGTGATGTGCTCGAGGACCACGCGCAAGCTCGGAAAACGTTTGACGATCTCCTCCAGGTGACGGTCGATGAACACGCGTTCACGGTCGAAGATGTCGCAATCCCGATCCGTGACCTCGCCGTGGATGCTGAGCACGACGCCCTCGCGTTCCATGACCTCGAAGATCGGGTAGAGCGCTTCGATCCCGTGAATTCCCGCGGCTGAGTTCGTCGTGGCCCCGGCCGGATAAAGCTTGAAGGCCATAACGTGTTCCGAATCCGCCGCGCGCCGGACCTCGTCCGCCGGCGTGTCGTCGGTCAGGTAGAGCGTCATCAGCGGCGTGAACGCGCTTCCATCGGGGACATGTCGGAGGATGCGGTCGCGGTAGGCCAGCGCCAGCTCCACGCGCGTGACGGGCGGTTGCAGATTGGGCATGACGAGCCCCCGGCCCAGATAGCGTGCGCAATGGGGGACCGTCGTCGCCAGGGCGTCGCCATCGCGAAGATGTATGTGCCAGTCATCGGGCCTGGCCAGGACGATTTGACGCATGATCTCTCGCCGGCTGTCCTAACCGTCCTGAGGCAGTGCGGCGTCGGTGCCGAGCAGGCGCCGGATCGCCGCGACGCCGAACAGCCGGAAGCCGCGCAGTGCCTCCGGCGGATGGCCGGCCACACACACGATCGGTTTACCTTCGGCATGGCCCATGATCAGCGGCCGTCCCGAACGCATGGGGACGCCGTCGACGACGAGCGTGCCGATCTCGCGAATGAGGTCGGCGATGAAATCGCGGCCGCCGACTGCCGTACCGCCTGAGACCAGCAGCATGTCGCTGCCCTTCAGCGCTTCACGGGCGGCGGCAACGAAGGCCTCGAAATCGTCGCTCATGATGCCGGCGATTTTGGGGGTGCCGCCCGCCTCTTGGACCGCGGCGGCCAGCATCAGGGCGTTGCTGTCGCGTATCTGTCCCGGACGCAAGGGTTGATCATAGGGAATGACCTCGTCTCCGGAAGAAAACAGGGTCACGACCGGCGACGTCCCCACCGAGACTTCGGTAATGCCGTGGGCCGCAATCACGCCGATTTCGTCAGGACCCAAACGTGTGCCCGAGGCCACGACGACGCTGCCTTTGGCTTGATCACAGCCGCGATCCTCGATAAAGAATCTGGGCGGGAACGGCCGCTCGATGTCGAAGCCGTCTTCGGATTCCAGAGCCTCCCATTGGCGGACGATCGAGAGCTGTCCGTCGTTGACCAGACTGCCCGTAACGACCCTGAGCGCTTCGTGATTTCCGATCGCGGGGCAGGTTTCGTCCCCCGGGTTGACCTCCCCGACAACCCGGAAACGTATCGGTGCGCCTTCCGCGGCGCCTTGCGTATCCTCGGTGCGAACGAGATAACCCTCGACGATGGCGCGATGATACGGCGGCATGTCTTCCGGCGCGATGACGTCACCGTTTAGGGTTCTGCCCAAGGCATCGGCCAGGGCCACGGTCTCGGCGGCTTGGGTCGCGAAGGGCAGGGCGTCGATGAACGATTGCTGGGCGTCTTGAAGAGGGGATGTCTCGCTCATGATGGTTCCTTACGTTTGGAGAGCGTTAAATCCTAGCCTATTTTGACGCAAACAGACAGGCCCGCCGGCATGTCGGACGTTCATGCCGCCGTCCCTTATCCCTTAGGCGCCGCGCCGGAGGCGGGCGCTAGTTACTTCATCATGTCGTCCAATGCGGCTACATCGCCCTGGCTGGGATGGTGTACGATCGAAGCCAGGATGCCGGCCAGTTGCCTTGTGTCCTTGTCGACGCCCTGGTCCCGCGAAATCGCCTCCAGGCGTTCGCGGTCCGCAGCGTTGACGTGGTGGCGCATTTGCATCATCGCCTCGGCGATAACGCGTTCCGCACGGTTGGCGTTGGTATCCTTGACGATGTTGCCGAGAGAGCGCTTTTCGCTATCGCTCGGATAGTGATTCAGGTGGCTGAGTATGCCGGCCATTTCTTTGACTGCGGGGCTTGCGGCGTAGGTCGTGACGCCGAACATCATGCCCGCAAGGAGTATCGGGGCGACCACGAGCGTCTTGTAATTCATGGCGTATCTCCTTTGCTGTGCCGGGGTCCGCGTGAGGGCGGGCGCCGCGGCGGTGGATCGAAAGCACCAGAATCATGAAGACAGTCTACTACTATGGCCGGAAATATCCGAGCATTTTATTCGGGTAATCAGCGATCACTAAGGCGTGCTTGAAAGATCGAGGCCGTTGATGCGATCGATGTCGAGCGAGAGATGGCTGCCGTCGGTATCCGTCTGGCTTATTCTGATCGGCAGATACTGAAGCGCTTCGGCGCACCAGAGCGTGGTGTTGCGCTTGTCCCCTTCGCGAACGAGCTTTTCCGCACTCAATGGGCCAAGCGGGGTCTTGATCGTTTCTGCGCCCAACATATCGAAGTGATAATCCTTGAGAACGCCGCCGTCGGCGATCTGGTAATCGAGATCCTTCTTCCCTGCAGACAGATCCTGCATGAGCGTCAATTGATAGACGAGCTTGTCTTGTGCCGAGGGCGGAATCGGCATCTTCCAGGGGTCGTTATTGACCTTGTTCGTCGCGTGCAGATCGGTCCAGTCGAAATCGATATCGACATGGCGGTGGTGTTTCCGCTTGTTGTGGAAATAATGGTATTCCAAGGGGCGGGGCCTGTCGTCAACCATTCGCCAAATGCTGTATTCCTCGACGCGGCCGCCGTAGAACCAGGCGATCAAACCCGTCGCTCGGGAGACCGATGAGTAGCGGTAGCTACCGTCGGGCATTCGGCTCAGTTCGAGTTTCATTTCTCCGACCACCACTCCGTTTCTGCGCAAGGTATAGGAGGCCTGAAACTCCGGCAGCGCGGCCTCCGCCACAGCCGGGGCCGCTACCGTGACAAGGCAGAGCAGCAACGGGAGCAGGATGACCGAAAACGTGCGGCGGAGCTTGTGATACGGCCGTTTTATGGAGGGTGCGGTCATGTCCGTCATCGCGTTCGATTATTCGATATCGACGGGCTTCACCAGAGGGTCGCCGTCGAGAAAAACGGAAGAACGCCGCAGTTCGAGTCTGCCTTTCGCATACATGGCTACGACCGCGGGATAAAGCCGATGTTCCTTGATCTGCACCTTGCGGGCGAGACTGTCGGCGTCATCGTCGGAGGTGATTTCGACCCGCGAGCGCGCGATCACCGGACCGCCGTCGAGATCGGCGGTCACGAAATGGACACTGACGCCGTGTTCCTTGCGGCCGACGTCGAGCGCGCGCTGGTGGGTGTTTAGTCCCGTGAATTCGGGCAGCAGGGAAGGGTGGATGTTCAGCATGCGGCCCGCGTAATGGCCGACGAATTCGGGGGTCAGAATACGCATGAAACCGGCCAGGACGATAAGCCCGGGCTCAAATTCGTCGATGCGGGCCGCGAGCGCCTCATCGAACGCGCGTCGGTCGGGATAGGCCTTGTGGTCGACGACGATGGCGGGAATCCCGGCCTGCCGGGCGCGTTCCAGGCCGTAAACATCCGGTCGGTTGCAGAAGACGGCGCGGATCTCTATCGGCAGATCGCCCGACCGCATGCCGTCGATCATGGCCTGCAGGTTGCTGCCGTTGCCCGAAATGAGCACCACCACCGGCAATGGCGGTCGCAGATCGTTCCTCGTCATGATTACCGTGCGGCCTGGACGCGAACCGCGCTTTCACCGTCCTTACGTTCCACGACGCGGCCGATCCGCCACGCCGTCTCACCCGAACGGGTAAGGGCAGCCAGCGCCGAGTCGACTTCCGCCTCCGGCACGCAGACCACCATGCCGATGCCGCAATTAAAGGTGCGCAGCATCTCGGCGGCGGCGATATTTCCGTGTTCCTGGAGCCATTGAAATATCGCCGGCATCGGCCAGGACTCGAGTTCACAACAGAGTTGCTCGGGGATGACGCGCGGCAGATTTTCGGTGAGACCGCCGCCCGTGATGTGACACAGGGAATGGACATCGTGGTCGGCGAGCAGATCGAGGATGGGGCGGACGTAGATCCGGGTAGGTTCGAGCAGGGCGTCGCCCAGGGTCTTGCCGTCCTGCCACGGGGCGTCGAGATCGGCGGCGCCGCGCTCGATGACCTTGCGGATCAGAGAATAACCGTTCGAATGCGGTCCCGAGGATGCGAGGGCGATCAAGGCGTCTCCCGCCGAAACCCGGCTGCCGTCGATGATCCGGTCGCGCTCGACGATGCCGACACAGAAACCTGCAAGGTCGTAGTCGCCTTCGCGATACACGCCCGGCATCTCGGCGGTTTCGCCGCCGATCAGGGCCGCGCCGGACATCTTGCAACCTTCGCCGATTCCCGTGATGACGGAGGCGGCGACGTCCACATCCAGTTTGGCGGTGGCGTAGTAGTCCAGGAAAAACAGGGGTTCAGCACCCTGGACGATCAGGTCGTTCACGCACATGGCGACGAGGTCGATGCCGATGCCGCCGTGGCGGTTGAGGTCGATGGCGATCTTGAGTTTCGTACCGACACCGTCGGTGCCCGAGACCAGGACGGGATGCTTGTAGCGGTCGATCGGGACCTCGAACAAGGCTCCGAACCCGCCCAGGCCGCCCATGACCTCGGGGCGCATGGTCGATTTCGCGACGGGTTTTATCCGTTCCACGAGCTGAGCTCCGGCGTCGATATCGACACCTGCGTCTTTGTAGCTCAATGATTGGGCGCTGTCGGGGTGATTCGGATTACTCATAAGGCTATCGGGTCCTGTCGGTTTTCGTGCGTGTCACGGTATTTTGGGGCAGATGTTATCTCAGATTGCGCGCTGGGACGAAATGGCTACGTTCAGTCCGGGTTAATATGTAATACTATAGCGCTGAGTCTCACAGCCTGTAATCTTCATTGTTGCCGAATCGATCCTTGATAAAGACGCCATTTATGACGGTCTCCGTAAGGTCCTGCCTTTCACAGATTTTTGCCTTTTTTTTGCTGGTTTCGGTTTCGGGGGGCAACGTATTCGCCGGGGATGTGGAAGGGCTCTACGAAGTCGACCGGCTTGTCGTCGGTCAGGAAGCGGACGAACGGAACGCGGCGCTCTCGGATGCCTTGGCCATCCTGATCGAGCGGGTCGGCGGCAAAAAAGGTATCGTCGAGCCCAGCGGATTGACCCCGACCTTGAAGCAGGCCAAGGATTACGTTGAACGATTCGAATATATCCCGCTCGACAACGTCCCGGCCGAGCCGGGAACCACCCAGCCGCAAACGGACCGGGCGGGGAGGGAGGTCGGTTCGGATAACCCTGAGCCGGCCGCGCCCGTCTTTCGATACCGGTTGCATATCCTGTTCGACAAGTCTTCGATCGAACGCCTGCTCGAGGCGCATCAGGTGCCGATCTGGGGACGCCTGAGGCCCACGCTGATCGTCTGGCTGGCCGTCGATGACGGCGTCCGTCGCTTTACGGTTGCGCCCGATAACGCCGAAGGTCTCGATAAGACGCTGGCCGATGTCGGTATCCGCCGTGGTTTGCCGATCATTCTGCCGCTCATGGATCTCGAGGAGCAGGCTCGGATCGGCTTCAGCGATATCTGGGGCGATTTCGCCGACAATATCCGTGCCGCTTCGAGCCGTTATCGCGCCGGCGCCGAACTCGTGGGCCGGGCTTACCGTCAGGACGGAGTCTGGTCGCTCAGGTGGAGTCTTTACAGCGAGGCGCAGGCGGACCACTGGGAAGGACGCGACGTTTCGCTTGACGCCGGTCTGGCCCAGGCGCTGGATCAGGCCGCCGATCGGCTGGGCGATCTGTATGCACGATCGGCCGATCAGGTCGAAGACAAACATGTCGAGATGGAAGTCAGCGACGTAAATGACATCTCGGGATACGCCAGATTGCTGGCTTACCTACAGTCGCTGGAGTTGATCGGCGACGTCGTCGTCGCCAAGGTGCAGGCCGACCGGGTTACGTTTGACCTGCATCTCAAGCGGGAGTCGCGCATGCTGCGCAAAGCGATCGAGTTTGACGATACCCTGGGACCCGCCACGACAGAGGATGCGGGTGTCCTCATGAGCGATGGATCGAAAGATATCCTGAGATACCGGCTGTTGCAGTGACACGGGCAGATATTCCCAACATCATCAGTATCCTCAGGATCGGGTTGGTATGGCCCGTCGTGGCGTCGCTGTTGGCGGGCAAGTATGAGATCACCCTGGTGCTCTATACTATCGCCGGAATCTCGGACGGTCTCGACGGGTTCATCGCCAAGCATTATCACTATACGAGCCGGCTGGGTTCGATCCTCGACCCCTTGGCCGACAAGGTTCTGCTCGTCTGCACCTTTGTCACTCTGTGTTGGCTGGGACTGGTCCCCGTTTGGCTCACGGCGCTCATCATCGCCCGGGACGTATTGATCCTGGCCGGCGCCATCGCGTTTTACTTTTTGATCGGCCGGTTCGAAATGGCGCCGAGCTGGATCAGCAAGACCAACACCTTCTTTCAGTTGGCGCTGGGGTTGGTCATGGTGATCACTCAGGTCGCGCCCGTATCGGAAACGCTGATATTTGCGCTTCTCATGGTCGTCATGGTCACGACGGTTGCGAGCGGCGTGCACTACGTCTGGGTTTGGGGGCATCGCGCGTTCATGGTCCATGAGCGGCGGCGTGGCCACTGATCGCCACGGCTGGAACTCGGTCGTCATGAAACAGATCCCGCTGAGTCTGCGCTTACGCGAGTCCGCAACCTTCGAGAATTTCGTCGTCGGCGCCAACGCCGAGCTGGTCGCGACGTTGTGCGGGGACGACAAGTCCGCACCGGGCATGATCTATATCTGGGGCGGTCCCGCTACGGGACGCAGCCATCTGCTTCAGGCCGTCTGTCGCAGGGATTCCGACACGGCGGCCTTCTACCTGCCGCTCGCGGACGGAATCGATTTCGACCCGGCAATCCTAAGCGGGCTCGCCGCCTTCCCTGACGTTTGCATCGATGACGTCGACCCTATCGCCGGACAGCCGGAATGGGAGCGGGCCTTGTTCGTTCTGTACAACGAGCTGAGAGAAAGGGAGGGGCGTCTTATCGTGACGGCCCGGCGGCCGGTTCAGGAGCTTGACTGGCGGTTGCCCGATCTCCGCAGCCGGCTTTCCTGGGGCGTGACTTATCATTTACAGCCCTTGGACGACGACGGCAAATACGAGGCGCTGTTGCGGCGCGCCACCAATAGAGGGTTGGATTTGCCGGACGAGGTCGCCCAGTATCTCATGACGCATTGCGCCCGTGATTTGGGCGCGCTGTTTGCCGTGTTTGACGATCTCGACAACTCGTCGTTGATCTACAAACGTCGTCTGACCATCCCCTTCGTCCGGGAATGCCTTGGCCGGACAAAAGAGAACGACGGCGCTCCGGGACAGGAGGCGTGAATGGCGCAAGCCTTCTGGATCCCGCCTCTGATCTTCATCGTCTCCGTCATCGTTACCCGCGGTTTATGCGGAGAGCGTGCGTGGCTCAGGATCGAGGACCACCCCAACGAACGGTCGCTTCACACCCAGCCCACGCCGAGGACCGGCGGCGTGGCGATCGCCACCGGTCTGATCGCGGGGTTGTTGTACGCTTGGGGTGCTTCCGGTGTACCGGGGACCCTGGCCGCAGTCGCGCTTGGCTGCGGTCTGGTCGGCGGCGTTTCCCTACTCGACGACTTCCGGCACGTCGCCGCGCGCTGGCGTTTTCTTGTCCATACGATCGCCGCCGTCATCCTGGTTTCTCTTGCGGACCTGGGGCTGCGTAAACTCGGTCTGCCTCCGTTTTCTTGGTCGTTGCCCGTTTGGCCGGGCGCGGTTCTGACGGTGGTGGCCGTGATCTGGATGATCAATCTGTATAACTTCATGGACGGAATGGACGGTTTTGCCGCGGGTATGGCCGCAATCGGTTTTTCGGCCATGGCGGGTTTGGCTTGGCTAGGCGGGAACGGTGAATTGGGCTTGGCGAGTCTTTCCGTTGCGGCGGCGGCGGCAGGGTTTCTGATTTTCAATTTTCCCAAGGCTCGGATCTTTATGGGCGATCTCGGATCCTCGTCGCTGGGTTTCCTGGCGATTGCTTTCGCGTTGTGGGGCGACCGTTCGGATGCCTTTCCGCTATGGGCGGCTCTGTTGGTCTTTTCACCGTTCATCGTGGATGCAACGGTAACGCTCATGATCCGTCTGGCGCGCGGCGAGCGTGTTTGGGAGGCCCATCGCAGCCATGCCTATCAAAGGCTTGTGCAACACGGATGGGGCCATAAAAAAACGGTGCTGCGGGCCTACCTGCTCATGGCTGCGTGCGCCTTGTCGGCGGTGGCCGCAGTTAAGCTCGGGACGCCCTATCAGTCCGCGGTCCTGATCGCATGGGGTTTGGCGTATATCGTTTTATGGCGCGGGATCGGGCAACTCTGCGCGCACCGGAATACGGCCTGAAGAGGCGGGGCCGGAGCCCGGGAAACATGGGGCGCATCCCTGCGCCCGCGAGACTCAGAACGATTTTATTTTTTGTCTTGCCACTTCTGATTCCACTTGCCGGCCATCTTGCGGCTTAGCTCGTCGTCCTTTGCGATCAATTCGTCAAGCTTTTTGCCCATCTCCTGCAACTGCACCTTGTCGGCTTCGCTGGGATGGTGGTTGAGGTTGTTGACGATGTTGACCAGGTCTTTGGTGATCTTCATGATGCCGACGATCATCTCGTGTCTTTCTGTCTGGACCATGCGAAAGTCGTCCCATTGCGCGTCGCTGTTGCCTTTTTTCCAGTCGTCGCGATCCGCCGCCATGCTCGAGCCCGCGAATGCCAGTAACGCTGTGAACGCGATGGTCAGAGTCGAGGCCTTGATAGCTTGTCTTGCCATGATGTGTCTCCGTTGATGGGTGAAGGCGGTTTGGAATATACCCTTCGCCAGGGACCTTAGCAACCAAGTCACAAAGGGGCATTGAACCTGGTGGGCGCTTGATATATGCTTGGCCGCTTCGTGCGTTTGTCTTTTGAGGGAGGCAAGCGTGCGACCGGGAATTTGATCGAGATCGCGGCGTCCCGCAGCGGGGGATCGATCTGCCATCGGAAGGATTGGTATGTCCGTCACGTTTTCGTCAGAAAGAAACGGATGGATGGGGAATACTCGGGTAATCTGCCGATAAGCTGTATAAGCGATAATGCAGATCATACCGAGTGGGTGATCCTTATGGGAGTTCCTTTTAGCATGAACGATTTCCTCAAGAAGGCGTTCTCTTATGACTTTTCTCTTGGCGAAGAGCAGACGGACATGGTCGTAAACGATCAGGCTGTGCTCTTTAGCCATGTCGATGACTGGGGCAACGAATGGGAAACGACTTCCTATGATGCCCATCAGGATGTGGATTTTCTGAAGGCGATCGCGAACCGATGAGTGTGACTTCCCGTGTTTGGGCGGCGATTTCAAACATTGGGAAATATTCCGCGGTAGCCGTCTCCGGGCTGTCCTTCGCTTCCTCTGTTTACGCCGCGCCCGGTGTGGCGCGTGATCATCATAGTCGTGTCGACGTTTCGCTCGGTCTCGAGCAGTATCTCTGGCAGGAGTTCGATCCGAACAGCGGACAGCGTCTGCTTTCGGAACATGGGCCCCGAGCCGTTCTGAACGGATTGGTCGAATTCGATACGGCCATTCGGCCTTTGCTGGTACGCGTACTCGGCAAGGCCTATTCCGGCGTCGTGAACTACGACGGACAGGTCCAGGATACGGGTAATTACGTCAGTTCCGATACGGATTACCGCGGCGGACAGGCGGAGTTCCAAATGGGTTGGGCAAAGCCTACGGCGTCCTTCAAATCCCTGGAATTGTATCTTGGCGCCGGTGTCGAGGGATGGGCGAGGAACATCGCGGACAGTACCGATTCCTTGGGCTTCGCCGTAGGCGGATTTCGCGAGGATTATCGGGTCTACTACGGCCGGATCGGGCTCGGATTCGAGGAGCAGGGAGAGTTTCTTGATGCGTCTTTCCACGTGGGCGCGCTAAGGCCCTATACCATCAACGAGAAGGTCGTGAGTTCAGGTGCCGAGTTGACGTTGCATCCCGACGGCAGATGGTCTCCGTTTGCCGATTACAGGCTGAGCCTTAGGCACAACTTTATCGAGTTTTTTTATGAGGGCTGGCGTTTCGACCGTTCGCCCACCAAGAATCTCGTTTTCCAGCCGAAGAGTGAAAAAGATACTTACGGCGTGCGTTTCGGACGGGAATTTTGAGGTCTGAATAAAGAGAACGAAACAAGCTGAAGGGCAAAGTAAAAGGGCGGTCTGAATTCGGACCGCCCTTTTTGTTTGTGGCGCTTGTTCCGTTTAGAAATGCAGGTAGAGACCGGCGTACGGACCTTTGAACGTAACGTTGGCGTACGAGCCGTCGATATCGTCCAGTTTCAGATTGATGCGGCGATAGCCCACGTCGACGCCGAGGAGCCACGGCGTGTCGTAGGTCGCTCTTACGGTGTAGTCGTAGAAATTGCTGCCACTGTAGCCGATGTAACTGCCGTCGGCGCTGACGGCGAGGCCGCTGAAGGGCAAGTCGACGCCCACGCCCGCATAGGCCATCGGGACCCAGGTGCTGACGTTGGCGTTCGCCGTTCCGCTCGATGCGCCCGTGATGCGCGTTTTGGTGTCGAGATACTTAGCCGTCAAACCGATGTCCAGATTGGCGATGTTGTCGAGGATACGCCAGTAGGCGGTGATATCCGTCTGATCGAGTTTCAGGCTGCTGTTGACGGCCTCGCTGCCGGAAAAGGTTGTGCCACCGAAGGTAAAGGAGGCGGACAGGGTGCCGTTGGCGCTGGTGTCGATCGTGGTCTTGCTGATCTTGACGTTCGGGATCAACGGCAAGGGATGATCGATCATGACGTAATACGAGGCCAGATTGTCGTTGTTGTATCCCAGGTCGCGATTGACGTCGATATCGTCGGCGGCATTGGCCGATTGGTAGCGGACGGAACCGTTGATGTCATAGCTCCAGCCGTTTACGCCGACCCATGCACCGATCATGTCGGCGGAGGCGGGCAGGGACGCGGCCAGCAATGCGGGCACGAGGCAGTGTTTGATTTTCATGTCTTTCCTCAGGGTTGTTTGTTCTCGTTTAAGAAATGACCCGACTCAACTTGCAATTCGCGACATTAATCCACGGTATCGGTAGACGGGCGAATATATTCGATTACTATGTCACAGTTTCTAAGTCGGAACCATTTAGCTGCGGGGTTCCGTTCCGGTGTGATACGACGAATCGTCGCCGACATTTACTGCGAGCCATGGAGAGCGACGCGAAGGCGAGTAGACCGGGATAGGTGCAGCTGGATTTAGATGTCGGAATCCGGAGGGCGGAGCCTGACGGGTGTAGATCATCTAAATTCAGCTATATGCGCCGTAGAGTCATT
>WGNS01000095.1 GCA_016124415.1 Gammaproteobacteria bacterium
ATCTTGTTCTGCGTACCGTAGGGAAGTAGAGCAAGGTTGTGTACGCAGGACGGTCCCGGCAAAAGGAATAGCTGCCGCGTAGGCGAAGCGTTTTTGCGACAGGATGTGCAAAAACAATACTGAGGTAGCGGCACTACTTCGACGTCTCGCACACGGGTGCCAACTCAGTATCGGCAGGGGCAATGGCAGCGATCCCGAAAAAAGGGGGATGGCGACCGCGCTTGACCGCGCGGCCGCTCAATAGGAAATCACAGGTTTCTATTGTTTTCCGGACTGCGCACGGCATCGTGGATACGGATGGTCCGGGTCGCGCGCATGACGAGCGCGTAGCTGGCGCGCTCGAATACGCGCACGACCATGAGCGTGCCCGATTGTTCGTTCGGCAGTGTGACCTCGTCGTGGTCTTCACCGATCGGATCCTCGATGGATTCTCCGGCCTGGTAGCTGGCCAGAATGTCCCCGACCTTGAGATCGTCCTTGCGTCCCCTGTTCAGGACGACCGTATGGTACTGTCCGATGCGGGAAACGCCGTCGAGCACGGCAATGATGCGACCGTTGATGTCGACTTCGGGGATCGTCGGCGTGAAGTAAGGGTCGAGTTCCGCGTCGTCCCGGGCCGGCATGACTTTGTCTCCGATCAGGATCTCGCGGTTCGTGGTCTTCAGATAGAGCGTGCTGGGATCGCCGCGTTCGACGAGACGGGCGTCGGCCACGTTGAGGGCCTCGTATCCGAGCAGATCGCCGTTCATGTCTTTATACGCGTCGCCTTCATGAATGACATTGAAGCGATTGACCGCTGCATCCTCCAGACCGCGCACATAAACCTTCTCGTCGCTGCCGGTGATCAGGTGGCCGCCGTCGTTGGCGATGATGTAAGGCGCCCGATCGAGTTCCTCTTTGGTCATGATGCTGGGGCGTTGCAGGAACTGACGGATGGCATCGGCGGGAATCGTCGGGATGGCGGTGCGCAGTTCCTCGACGCGACCGGTCGGCGACAGCTTGACGACGGGGCGGCCCTTGCGTTCGATTTGTAGCTGGGGCTTGCCGTCGACAAAGACCAGATCGATGACGTCGCCGGGATAGATCAGGTGCGGATTCTTGATCTCGGGATTGATGTGCCAGATCTTAGGCCACAGCCAGGGATCCTGGAGAAAATGGGCCGAGATGTCCCAAAGGGTGTCGCCTTTGACGACGACGTAGCGTTGGGGGTGGTCGGCTCGCAGTTTGACCACGTCGGCCATTGCGACTTGGCCCAGTAGCAGGCAGGAGATCAGGCTCACCAATAGCTTTTTGAGGGACATGAATATACCTTCAACGAAAAATGTCTCACGAAACCGCATGTTCCGGGTTTTCGCCCGCCGGTTTGTGCATCACAGGAACCGTTCTTGGTCCTGTATCGGCCGCAGGAGTAAGAGTTATTAAGCTAAATAGATATAGATGTAGGATAGTTCCGCTTTTCGCGGTGGCGTTTGCAGTATTTTGTGCTTCAAGGGGCGCGTGTCGGCGTACGCCAACGTCCCTCGAAGGAAAATACTGTAAAACACCCGGGCAACGGTCGACAAATGGTTTGAGACAAACCGTGAAACGGTTCCGTTCGGCAGGTTGACTGTCGACGACCGAAGTCGTATACCTGACGCAGGAGCATGGATGGTCAGCGAGTGCCATGCCGGTTGCCGGGGCGTCTTATACGAGACTCGCTCGATATGCCATAGCGACACACTGCTATAAGGAGGAACTGATGGTCATCTTCTGGATTGGTCTGTTCCTGTCAGGCCTCTGGGCTATGACTTATTTCCGCCAATCCCTGTTCCGAACCTCAGTCCTGTTGGCGGCAATCCTAGTACTTTGGAGCTTGGCGGCTTGTCCTCCGGGCGTACTACTGGTCCCGGTCTGGGGCCTGTTTCTCCTGATCACGATTTCCTTGAATGTCCGCGGCCTGCGTCTCGCCGGAATCTCGGCCCCGGTGCTCAAGGCCTTTCGCGCCGTCATGCCCGAGGTGTCCAAGACCGAGCGCGAAGCGCTCGAAGCCGGATCGGTCTGGTGGGAGAGCGAATTCTTCAAGGGTTGTCCGGACTGGCGACGGTTGACGGCTTTGCCCAAACCACGCCTTCGCGACGACGAACAGGCGTTTCTAGACGGCCCCGTCGAGAAGCTGTGCAGCATGCTCGACGACTGGCAGATCACGGAGGAGGAACACGACCTGCCCGAAGCGGTGTGGAAATACATTCGCGAACAGGGCTTCTTCGGCATGATCATCCCTAAGGAATACGGCGGTCTCGCATTTTCCGCCCTTGGTCATTCCAGCGTCGTCATGAAGGTCGCGAGCCGCAGTATCACGGCGGCGGTAACGGTCATGGTGCCGAACTCCTTGGGGCCGGCGGAATTGCTGCTGCACTATGGAACGGAGGAACAGCGTAATCACTATTTGCCTCGGCTGGCCAAAGGCGACGAGATCCCGTGTTTCGCGCTTACCGGG
The DNA here is from genome assembly GCA_016124415.1 of Gammaproteobacteria bacterium. GTDB lineage: Bacteria > Pseudomonadota > Gammaproteobacteria > SZUA-140 > SZUA-140 > RI-283. The sequence goes on from WGNS01000095.1 coordinate 2,477, forward strand.
CCGGAGGCGGGCAGCGATGCCGCGTCGATCCCCGATTACGGCGTCGTTTGTTACGGCAAGTTCAAGCGCAAGAAAGTACTCGGCATCCGTCTGAACTGGGAAAAACGTTACATCACGCTGGGGCCGGTCGCGACCCTATTGGGACTGGCCTTTAAACTTTATGACCCCGACAAGCTGTTGGGCGGGGACGAGGATGTCGGCATCACGCTGGCCCTGATTCCGACCACGACGCCGGGCGTGGAGATCGGTCGCCGCCATTTTCCGCTCAATATGGTTTTCCAGAACGGGCCCAATTCCGGTCGCGACGTGTTCATTCCGATGGATTACGTCATCGGCGGACAGGAGCGCGTGGGGCAGGGGTGGCGAATGCTCATGGAAAGTCTGGCTGCGGGGCGTTCGATCTCGTTGCCGGCCTTGTCGGCCGGCGCGGGCAAGTTGGCCACGCGCGCCTCGGTCGCCTATGCCCGTATTCGGCAGCAATTTAAACTCCCGATCGCCTATTTCGAAGGGGTCGAGGAGGTCCTGGTCCGGATCATCGGCCAAGCTTACATCATGGACTCGGCGCGCACTTTGACCACGATCGCGGTGGATCAGGGCGAGAAACCGGCCGTCGCCTCGGCCATCGTCAAATATCAGCTGACGGAGCGCATGCGCGAGGTCGTTCGCGACGCCATGGACGTCCACGGCGGATCGGGCATCTGTCTCGGACCCAACAACGTCCTCGGCCGGATCTATCAGTCCGTACCGATCAGCATCACGGTCGAGGGCGCGAATATCCTGACCCGCACGCTGATCGTGTTCGGCCAAGGCGCGATTCGTTGTCATCCCTATGTATTCAAAGAGATGCAGGCGAGTCAGGACGATTCAGGCGCCGGAGCACTGCAGGCGTTCGACGAAGCCTTGTTCGGCCATGTTGGACTCGTTGCGTCCAATGTCGCGCGCAGTCTTTGGCTTGGTCTGACCGGGGCGGCGTTCCTGAAGCTGCCGGACGGTCTGAGCCAGGGCTATTGCGGGCGCTACTATCGGAATCTGACCCGAATGAGCGTCGGTTTCGCATTGTTGGCCGATTTTTCGCTGGCTGCGCTCGGCGGCAGTTTGAAACGCCGTGAACGCTTATCGGGCCGGCTTGCCGACGTGATCGGCAATCTCTATCTCGCGACCGCCGCGCTCAAGCGCTTTGCCGATGACGGGCAGCCGGAAGCCGATCGACCGCTGGTGGCGTGGGCCTGCGAAGACAGCCTCTATCGTATCCAGGAGGCGATGTACGGCCTGTTCGACAATCTGCCCAACAGGCCCCTGGCCTGGATCGCACGAATTTTGATCTTTCCCTTGGGCCGGTGTTATGCGCCGCCCTCGGATACGCTCGGACATAGCCTGGTCAAACCTTTCCTCGAACCTTCCGAGGCGCGTGATCGTTTGACCGCAGGCATCTTTGTCCCCGACGGGGCGCAGGACGCCCTGGGTCGGATCGAAGAGGCGCTGGGTTTGGTGATCGAGGCGGGACCGCTCGAAAAACGGCTGCGCGAGGCCCGTGCGGATGGGCGTATATCCCCGACGGCCGATTACGAAGCGCAGATCAGTTGCGCTCAGGAGGCGGGCGTGCTGAACGCCGATGAAGCCGCGCTGTTGGTCCGGGCCCACAAGGCGATCCGTTCGGTTACGGACGTGGATGATTTTCCTCAAGACTTCTGGAAAGGAGAACGTTGATGGCAAAACGCACGACGAGCACGGCTGCGAAAGGCGCACCGGTCTATATCGTCGACGGCAGTAGAACGCCGCAACTCAAGGCGCGCGGTCAGCCCGGGCCTTTCCGTGCGTCGGATCTCGCCGTGTCGGCCGGTCGGGCATTGCTGCTCAGGCAACCGTTTCCGGCCTCGGCGCTGGACGAGGTCATCATCGGCTGCGTCATGCCCGGTCCCGACGAAGCCAACATCGGTCGAGTCATCGCCTTGCGGCTCGGTTGCGGCACCGGGGTTACGGCGTGGACGGTGCAACGCAACTGTGCTTCCGGCATGCAGGCCCTTGATTGCGCCTATCGCAACATCAGCATGGGGCGCTCCGACCTGGTCCTGGCAGGCGGCGTCGAGGCCATGAGTCACGCGCCGGTGCTCATGAACGAAGCCATGGTCAAATGGCTGGGCGATTGGAACGCCGCCAAACGACTTCCGGACCGCCTCAAACTGCTTGGCCGTTTGCGCCTGCGCCACTTGAGTCCGATCATCGGGCTGCTGCGCGGACTGACGGATCCGGTCGTCGGACTGTCCATGGGGCAGACGGCGGAGAATTTGGCCTACCGCTTCGGGATCGATCGCGAGACCATGGATGCTTTTGCGTTACAAAGTCATCAGCGGCTTGCGGCCGCGCAGGACGGCGGGTTGCTCGCCGACGAAATCGAACCGCTGTACGATCCGGCGGGCGCCTGCGTGCTCGAGGACGATGGCCTGAGACGGGATTCGAGCGTTGAGCGCCTGGGCAAGCTGAAACCCGTTTTCGACCGGCCCTATGGTCTGGTGACGGCGGGCAACAGTGCCCAGGTCACCGATGGCGCGGCCATGCTTGTGTTGGCCAGCGAGCAGGCGGTCAAGGATCACGACCTTAAGGTGATCGGACGCATCGTCGACTGCGAATGGGCGGGACTCGATCCCGCCGAGATGGGATTGGGACCGGCCTATGCGATGGCGGGCCTGCTCAAGCGACGTCGGCTCAAGATCGAGGATATCGACTGTTGGGAGATCAACGAGGCCTTCGCGGCGCAGGTGCTGGCCTGCCTTGAGGCCTGGAAGGACGCGGATTTTTGCAAACGCGAACTCCACACCCGTTCTCCGCTGGGCGAAATCGATATGACGCGCCTCAATATCGACGGCGGCGGTATCGCACTCGGGCATCCGGTGGGTGCCAGCGGTGCTCGGATCGTGTTACATGCGGCACGGCTTCTGGAACGCATCGAGGGGCGATACGCAATGGCGAGTTTGTGCATCGGCGGTGGACAGGGTGGCGCCATGCTGGTAGAGCGGGGTTGACGCGATGACGGAAACAGAAAAATTCTGGCGTACGGAGCGTGATGCCGACGGTGTGGAGTCCTGGATCCTCGATGTGCCGGGCGCCAGGGCCAACGTGCTTTCCAAGGCGGTCCTGACCGAACTCGAGCAACTCGTCGCCGCGGCGGAAGCGGCCCCGCCCAAAGGGATCATCATCCGTTCGGGCAAGGAGACGGGCTTCATCGCGGGGGCGGACGTCAATGAATTCCTTGTCATGAACGCCTCGATCGACGTCGTCCACGAACATATCCGCTGGACCCAGGCGCTTTTCGATCGACTGGAGCGCCTGCGCTGCAAGACCGTGGCGGCCATCGACGGTTTTTGCCTGGGCGGCGGACTCGAACTGTCGCTGGCCTGCGACTACCGGGAGGCGGTCGATGAGCCGCATACCCGGATCGGTCTGCCCGAGGTTCGCTTGGGGATCCATCCCGGATACGGCGGCGCCGCGCGCTTGCCCGGAAGGGTCGGGCATCTGGCCGCCATGGACATGATGTTGAGCGGCCGCGCGCTTTCGGCCCGGGCCGCGAAGCGTCTGGGCCTGGTCGATCAGGCCGTGCCGCTTCGGCAGTTGGTGCGCACGGCCAAGGCACTGGTGCTGGAAAAGCCGAGATCGCGTGAGCCGGTCTGGTGGCAGCGCCTGGCCGGAAACGCCGTGTTGCGCCCGATCGTCGCCATGGCACTGCGCAAGACCGTGGCCAAGAAGGCTCGCAAGGACCACTATCCGGCACCTTATGCCTTGATCGATCTATGGCAGCGGTCGGCGGGCAACCATGCCCGGATGCTGGCCGGGGAGGCCGATTCGGTATCGCGGCTTCTCGCCGGAGATACCTCCAAGAACCTGCTTCGGGTCTTCTTTCTCCAGGAGCGCCTCAAGGGACTCGGGAGAGGCGGGTCGTTCAAAGCGGATCACGTTCATGTCGTCGGCGCAGGCGTCATGGGCGGAGATATCGCAGCGTGGTGCGCCCTTCGCGGACTCACGGTGACCCTACAGGATCAGTCGCCGGAGCGCATTGCGCCGGCGATCGGCAGGGCCCGGGCGCTGTTTCAGAAGAAACTCAAGCTACCGCGTCTCGTCCAGGCGGCCATGGATCGACTGATTCCGGACGTCAAGGGCATCGGGGTGGCGAGAGCGGATGTCGTCATCGAGGCCATCTTCGAGAACCTGGAGGCCAAGCACGCGCTTTTGAAGGCGATAGAGCCCCGACTCAAGGACGGAGCGCTGCTGGCGACCAATACCTCAAGCATCCCGCTCGAGAATCTTGCGGAGGTTTTGGACGATCCTAAGCGGCTCGTCGGTCTGCACTTCTTTAATCCGGTCGCCCAGATGCAACTGGTTGAAATCGTGCGTAGCCGGTTTACGTCCGAGGAGGTCGTTGCCGACGCAACCCGTTTTGCGCGCCAGATCGACCGCTTACCGTTGCCGGTCAAGAGCAGTCCGGGTTTCCTGGTCAATCGTATCCTCATGCCGTACCTGATCGAGGCGGTGCGCCTCGAAGGCGAGGGCGTCCAGGCCGAGGCCATCGACGGCGCCGCGCTGGAATTCGGCATGCCGATGGGTCCGATCGAGCTTGCGGACGTCGTCGGACTCGATGTCTGCCTTTCGGTGGCTGAAATACTCGCCAAGGCCTTGGGCACCGAGGTCCCCGAGCGCCTCCGGTCCATGGTGGCCGCGGGCAATCTGGGACGGAAGAGCGGCCGCGGCTTCTATCAGCATCGCAAAGGCCAAGTGATCAAGGGCAAATACGACAAGGGGTTGTTCGTGCCGGCCGATCTGACCGACCGTCTGATGCTCAGCATGCTCAACGAGGCCGTGGCGTGCCTGCGCGAAGGGGTCGTGGAAGACGCGGACCTGCTCGACGCCGGTATCATCTTCGGCACCGGATTCGCGCCTTTCCGCGGTGGTCCGCTGCATTATGCCGGTGATGCCGGGATCTCGACGCTGAGAAAGGGGTTGGACGTGTTATCCGGGAATTACGGCGACCGATTCCGTCCCGATCAAGGGTGGTCGAGCTTGGAAGGGGAGGCCTGATGGGCGAAAAGATCGAAGTTGACCAAGCCGGAACCCTGTCGGGGTTGTTTCGGATCCGTGTGGAACGATCCGCCGACAAAACCGCATATCGCTACTACGACACGACGGAACAGCATTGGCGGAGCCGCTCCTGGGGCGACATGGCACGGCTCGTCGCTCGCTGGCAGAAGGCAATCCTTCGCGAAGGACTGGAGGCCGGAGACAGGGTCGCCATCATGTTGCCCAATGGACCCGACTGGGTGGCCGTGGATCAGGCGGTGTTGGGTTTGGACATGGTCGTCGTGCCGCTTTACATCAATGATCGCGGCGCGAATATCGGATATATCCTCAACGATTGCGCCGCAAAATTGCTGGTGGTGGCCGGTGACGATCAGTGGAAGGAGGTGCGCGAAGCGGTAAAAGGGTGCGGCCACCTGCAGCGAGTGGTTTCGTTGGCTTACGTTTCGTATCCGGAGGCGCGTGTCGCGCAAGCGGGCGAATGGTTGGGCGATGCCGGCGCCAAGGTTCAATACGCCGGCGTGTCCGGCGATACATTGGCCACGATCGTATATACCTCCGGGACGACGGGGCGGCCGAAAGGCGTCATGTTGAGCCATCGCAACATTCTATCCAATGCCCATGCGAGTTCGATATGCGCCGACGTCGTTGCCGACGATCTGTTTTTGTCGTTCCTGCCGCTGTCGCATACGCTCGAGCGTACGGTCGGCTATTATCTGCCGATGCTCATCGGTGCGGAGGTTGCGTACGCACGTTCCATCCCGTTGCTCGGCGAGGATCTGATCCGGATCAAGCCGACCGTCATCATATCGGTGCCGCGCATCTACGAACGCGTCTACGGGCGCATCACGGAGCAGATGACCAATCGTCCTCCGCTTGCTCAAAAGCTTTTTGCGTTGGCGGTCGACGTAGGCTGGCAGCGGTTGCAGCATCTCCAGGGGCGGGCCGAGTGGCGCTTCAGTTTCGTGTTTTGGCCCTTGCTCAAACGCCTGGTCGCGGACAAAGTCATGGCCCGGCTCGGTGGGCGAATCCGGGTGGCGGTGTGCGGCGGAGCGCCGCTGTCCGAAAAGATAGCGCAGATGTTTATCGCGTTGGGGCTGCCGCTTTTGAACGGCTACGGCATGACGGAGGCAAGCCCGGTCGTCAGCGTCAACCGACCCGACGACAACTTGCCGGAAACCGTCGGCAAGGTATTGGACCAGGTCACGGTGAAGCTCGGCAAGGACGACGAGTTGCTCGTCAGTAGCCCCGGCGTGATGCTCGGCTATTGGCGCCAAGACGATGCGACCCGGGAAACCATCGATTCCGAGGGCTGGCTTCATACCGGTGACAAGGCGGCGATCGATGCAGAGGGGCATATTCGGATCACCGGTCGTCTCAAAGAGATCATCGTCCTTTCGAACGGAGAAAAGGTGCCGCCTTCGGACATGGAACTCGCGATCACGATGGACCCGCTCATCGAACAGGCCTTGGTCTTCGGTGAACAGCGGCCCTATCTGACGGCGCTTATCGTGCCCGAACCCGAACACTGGAAAGCCTTCTGCGCCGAGAGAGGACTTACCGGGGCGGAGGCGCTGGCCAGCGCCGCCGTCAAAGAACACTTTCTCGAGCGGGTAGCGTCCCGTATCCGAGCCTTTCCGGGCTATGCACAAGTGCGCCGTCTGGCCATTTGTCCGGAATCCTGGTCGGTGGAGAACGATCTCTTGACGCCCACGCTCAAGCTGCGTCGCAATTTCATACAGGAACGATACAAGGACATGATCGAGGCACTCTATGAGGGACACTGAAATGCAGGAGGAATACCAGAGCCTGCCTCAGGATCGCCAGCCGGCGATCCGTGTGCTGGCCATGCCGGCCGACACCAATGCGCGCGGCGACATATTCGGGGGCTGGATCATGGCTCAGGTGGATATCGCCGGAAGCGTGGCGGCGCACAAGGCGGTCGACGGACGGGTCGTCACCGTGGCCGTAAATTCCTTTCAGTTCCGCAAGCCGGTATTCGTCGGCGACTTGATCAGCTGCTATGCCGAAGTCGTGAAGATCGGTACGACATCGTTGACGGTCTTTGTCGAGGTTTTCGCGGAGCGCGAGCGTCTCGAGGGACGGTGCATCAAGGTTACGGAGGCGACCTTGACCTATGTGGCTATAGACGAACAGGGGCGTCCTCAGGCCATCAATCAGGAGCGGCGGTCATAGCGAACAGGGCTTTTGTTCCGGAATTTCAACCGATTTCACAGTTCGTCCCGCGTTTCCGGGGTCCAGTGCTCGAATTTTTTGCCGCTAATCTATAGTAGAGTGTTCGCACCAGAAAATCACAGGGATTCCATAAATCCATGGAACCTGATCAGGATCTACGTCGTTATAGTGCACATATTTGTTAGAGAAAGTCTCGCGATGAATACCGAACCCGTCCGTTGCGAACGGCGAGTCTATCGGTGACGCAGCATATGACTAGGGAGAACCTGGTACCATCTTTTTCGCCTATCGATAATACGGAGTTACCGATGCCAGCCCTCAACGTAGCCACCGCCGACGACTGGAAAGCCGACTCGGCAAAGGCCGTGAAAGAACGCCCCGTCAGGTTTGCGGCCCGCTTTCCACTTCTGTCCTGGACCGCTTTTATCACATTGATGATCATGCTCGCCTTGGCTTATGGGTGGTCGATGCGAGACAGGCACTATTTGACCGCGGAGACCGGAGTCGGTTACTGGCTCGGGATCGCCGGCGGCGTCCTGATGTTTTTGCAGTTGGCCTACACCTTTCGCAAGAAGCTTGGATTTATGCGTCGGTGGGGTCGGGTCAAGTATTGGTTTCAGATTCACATGTTCATCGGAGTGTTTGCGCCGGTATTGATCATGTTTCACGCCAATTTCGGCCTGGGTTCGATGAACAGCAATATCGCCTTGTTCTCGATGCTGCTGGTCGTATTCAGCGGTATCGTCGGCAGGTACATCTATTCAAAAATTCACCTGGGTCTGTACGGTCGCCGCGCCACGCTCCAGGACGTGCAGACCGCATTCGCCCGGCAGCAGCATGTCATGCACGAAATCGTTGCGGCGGACCCGGCGTTCGAAGAGCGGTTGCACCGTATCGAGAAGCGTTTGGTGAATCACGGAATGTCCCTGTTCGGACAGATCTTCACGGCGCCGTTCCTTCCCTTGCGTATTTTGGGATACCGGTTCATGTTGCGGCGGCGGATGAATAAAATCTTGCGCCGTCTGGCCGTAGAGCGAGGCTGGACTTCGCTCAAGCGGCACGCCAAGCGCCGCCAGGCGGGCAGGGTGATCAACGGTTATCTGTATTCGCTTCGAGGCGTCGTGGAGTTCGCGCTATATACGCGCTTGTTCGCGCTTTGGCATGTACTCCATATTCCCCTGTTTACGATGATGGTGTTATCGGGGATCGTGCATGTCATCGCCGTTCACATGTATTGATACAACAACGAATGTTTCGCCGTACCGGGTCGATCGTATTTGCATTGTTTGCGATGCTTTGGCTGAGTTCGGCACACGCGCTGAACTTCGAGTCGCTGTTCATGCCCGGCAAGCTGATCCAGGGGCATGCCAAGTACGAGGAGCAGTGCGAAAAGTGCCATAGCCGTTTCGAAAAAGGGCATCAGGCCGGGTTGTGTCTGGATTGCCATAAGCCGGTCAACGAAGACGTCAAGGCGGGTACGGGATTCCATGGCCGCATCACGGGCATCAAGACCCGCGAGTGCGCGGACTGTCATACCGAACATCAGGGACGCGAGGCGGATATCACCCGGTTGAACCCCACGACGTTCCAGCACGATCAAACGGATTTTCCGCTCAAGGGTCGGCATCAGTTCGTGTCGTGTGCCGATTGCCATCACAAGCATGGAGCTTACCGTAAGGCGCCGTCCGATTGTTACGCCTGCCATAAGAAGGATGATGCGCACGACGAAAAACTCGGCAAGAAATGCTCGAAGTGCCACGCGCCGACGGGTTGGCGCAAGGAGTCGAAGTTCGATCATTCCAAGACGCATTTTCCGTTGAAGGGCGCGCATAAGGACGCCTCATGTCGGGCCTGCCACCCCAACGAGCGCTACACCAAGGTGGCGATGGCCTGCTACGACTGCCATCGGATCAATGACAAGCATCGCGGCACGATGGGCACGAAGTGCAAGGACTGTCACAACGAGAAGGAATGGAAGAAGCAGCATTTCTCGCATGACAAAGACACCAAGTTCCCTTTGCACGGCCGTCACCAGAAACTGCGATGTGAGGCCTGTCACGAGAAAAACGCTTATGAAGAGGATCTTGGCAAGCAATGTTTTGACTGCCATCAAAAGGATGACGAGCACAAGGGACGCTATGGAAAGAAGTGTGCGGACTGTCACGGCGAGGAGAAATGGGATCGGGTCAAATTTGATCATCAGAAGGATACCCATTTCCCGCTGCGGGGACGGCATAAGGATGTACACTGCTCCGTGTGCCACAAGCAGGACATCCACGCAAAATTAGGGAAACAATGTATCGATTGCCATCGTCTGAACGATGTGCACGAGGGAAAACTGGGCAAGACCTGTCAGCGTTGCCACGACGAGCAGGGCTGGGCCAAGCGGATCCGTTTCGATCACGGACTGACGCGTTTCCCCTTGCTGGGCCTGCATGCCATGGCCCCGTGCGAAGAGTGTCACCTGACACAGGACTTCGGCGGTACGGAGCGGACCTGTTTCGGCTGCCACAAGGCGGATGACGAACATAAACAGCGCTTGGGGACGGATTGCGGCTATTGCCACAACCCCAACGATTGGGCAGTCTGGCATTTCGACCACGACAAACAGTCGGACTTCAAGCTCAAGGGGCGACATAAGCGGGTGGATTGCTACGCCTGCCATGTCAAACCCATGGAAAAGAAGGTCGTCGCGCCGACGAATTGTTATCGCTGCCACGCGGATGACGATATCCATCGCGGCAGCTTCGGACATCGCTGCGAGAAGTGTCATGTCGCGAGCGGATTTAAGGATGTGGAGTTTTCCCGCTAAGCGGGTGGTGTAGCCAACGGATTACGAGTGCTGAGGATAGGTCGTGAAAAGATCGAATGATGTCGTTACTTCCCGGCGATCCGCCGGACGGATCGCGGATTGGGCGAAGGTGTCGTTTCTTCTGGCCGTATTCATTTCCTTTTTTGGCATCGGCGATGCGTCGGCGGCTGTCAACAAGTCATTCGACCATCTGCAGACCGGGTTTCCGCTAACCGGCGCGCACAAGCGTGTCGAATGCGAGTCCTGCCATATACAAGGCGTATTTCGGGGCACGCCACGTCAGTGTAAGGGCTGTCACGCGGCAAGCGGGCTCGTCAAGGCGAGTTCCAAACCGGTCGACCACGTGCCCAGCAGCGACGACTGCGCCGACTGCCACAAGGCCAGCACCTGGTCTTTCGCGCGTTTCAATCACGTGGGCGTAACCGCCGCCTGCGTTACCTGTCACAACGGGAGGACCGCCCCGGGCAAGAGCCGTGACCATCCGCAGACTTCCGACGATTGCGCCAGCTGTCACCAGAGCCGGAGTTGGGCGGGCGCTCGCTATGATCACTCGGGTATCGTCGACGGTTGTGAACGTTGTCATCTCAAGAATCTGCCGCAGAACCATCCGTTGACGAACCATACCTGTCACTCGTGTCATCGCTATCCGAGCTGGTCCAATCTGCGCATGGATCACAACGCGATTGCGGGGGCCCGTTGCGCCTCGTGTCACGACGGCCGGATCGCCGAAGGCAAACCGCGCAACCATGTTCAGACGGCCAGCGACTGTATGACCTGCCATAAGACCAACACCTGGCTTGGCGCTACCGTCGATCATTCCCTGATCAGTTCCGGGTGTTCCAACTGCCACCTGAACGATCGTACGGCGTCGCATCCGTTGACGGCGACAACTTGCGAGACGGGCAGTGCCTCCTGGCGGGGGAGCGAGTTGCTTACGGTTCACGCCGCCGCCGGCAGCGCCC
>WGNS01000011.1 GCA_016124415.1 Gammaproteobacteria bacterium
CCCGGCGGCAAGCGGCTGGCTGTGCGCGATTTCCTGAACGCCCATGCACTCATACCCGGCGAGATTCTCGGTTCGGCATCCTGATGGGGCGACGGCATCCCGGTCCCCGTGCCCAGGCGGCGCAGCTGCTCGCGACGTTTTGGCAGCGCAAACCCTCTTTAACCGGTTTGCTGGCGACCGGCTTGTCCGGAGACGACGACCCGCGAGACAAAGCGCTGACCCAAGCGCTTTGCTACGGCGTCATCCGTTGGCACGACCGTCTCGAGGCCATCGCCAAGGCGTTGGTCGACAAACCGCTTAAACAGCGCGACCGCGATATCCACTATCTCTTCCTGCTTGGTTTTTATCAGATCCTCTATATGCGGATTCCCGACCATGCCGTCGTCTCGGCGACGGTGGCGGCGACCGCGGAACTCGACAAGTCCTGGGCCAGGGGGCTCGTCAATGCGGTTCTGCGACGTTTTTTGCGCGAGCGCGACGCGCTGCTCGCAAAGGTCGATCAAGATCCCATCGCCCGATACGCGCATCCGGCCTGGCTGATCGAGCGCCTGCAACGGCAGCGTCCGGATCAGTGGCCGGCCATTCTGGATGAGGGCAATCGTCACCCGCCGATGAGTCTCAGGGTCAATCGTACGGTCATCTCGCGGGACGAGTACCTAAAGCTGCTGGACGATCACGGGATGAAGGCGGGAACGAGCCCTCACGCACCCGATGCGGTCATTCTGGAGCAGGCCGTCAACGTCGAACTTCTGCCAGGGTTTCGCGACGGCTGGGTCTCGGTGCAGGACGTCGCCGCCCAGCTCGCTGCGGGTGCGCTCGATCTTAAGCCCGGCCAACGCGTGCTCGACGCCTGTGCGGCGCCGGGCGGCAAGACCTGTCATATCCTCGAGTCCGAGCCCGGCCTTGACTCGGTCCTCGCACTCGACAGCGACGCCGACCGCCTGGCCGACGTGCGCGACAATCTGGATCGCCTGAAACTGAACGCCAATCTGCTTCAGGCCGATGCCGGCGATCCGGACGGCTGGTGGGACGGCCGCAGTTTCGATCGTATCCTCCTGGACGCGCCGTGTTCCGCGACGGGCGTCATCCGGCGTCACCCGGACATCAAATATCTGCGTAGCGAAGCGGACGTATCGGCGCTCGTCGCCCAGCAGGGCCGTATTCTCGAGGCGCTTTGGCGTACGCTCAAGCCCGGCGGGATCCTGGTTTACGTGACGTGCTCGATCCTGCGCGAGGAAAACGAGGATAGACTTACACATTTTGTGCATGGACGCGATGACGTTAAAGTACGGCCCATGTGCGGTACATGGGGAAATAACGAAGGCATCGGCCGGCAGATTTTGCCCGGACAGGACGCCATGGATGGTTTTTACTACGCCAGACTGTGTAAACTAGGCGACCTTGATTCATGAAGGGATTCGTGAAAACAAAACGTGAAGGATATCAAGGAGTCTTGAAGGCGGCCGCCAGACGTGCACGAAGTATCCACTATCTCTTCCGAAACGAAAATCCATGATGCCTAGGATCCGATTTCCGGCATTCGTGAGCGGGGTGCTGCTCGCCCTGATGGTCACCGGAGGCGGCGGAAGGGCGGCGTTGGCCGACGAGGCGGATGACGCGAACGTGGAAATCCTGAGCGCGGGTGCCGTGCTCAAGAAACAAGTCTATTATCTGAATGCCCGCTTTCGCCTGCGTCTCAAACCGCAGATGATCGAGGCGCTGCACGCGGGAATCCCTTTGACCTTTTCGGTAAGCGTCGAAGTTTACCGGCCGAGGAGCTACATCTGGGACGCCCAGGTCGCATTGCTCGAACAGCGCTACGAACTCAGTTACCAGGCGCTGACGCAGCAATACGGGCTGAAGAACCTGAACAGCGGCGTCGTCAACAACTTTCCGATTCTCATCGCCGCTTCGGACGTATTGGGCACGATCGTCGAACTCCCGATATTGGATCGCAACCTGCTGAATCCCGAGGATGAATATCGCGGTCGGATGCGGGTCCGTCTGGACAGGGAAGAGTTGCCACTCCCACTTAGGCTTCAATCCTACTTCTATTCGGATTGGACCCTGGTCAGCGACTGGTATTCATGGCCCATCCAGTTCTGAGACGCGTCATGGGGGGCTTCGGCCCCATCCTGATCCTGCTCATTTCCCTCTTGGCCTCGCTCTACAGCATGAGCACGGCCATGGAGAACTCTCAGCCATTCGGGGATTTCTATTTTTACCTGCTGGCGATCAATATCGTCGGCATCCTCGTCCTGATCATTCTGATCGGCGGCAACCTGCTCAAGCTCATACGGCAATACCGCAATCAGGCGACGGGCGCGCGGCTGACCGTCAAACTGGTCTTCATGTTCGTCATGCTCGTGATCGTGCCGGTCGGTGTCGTCTATTATTTCTCGTTGCAGTTCATCCAGCGCGGTATCGACAGCTGGTTCGACGTGCGTATCGGTCAGGCGTTCGACAGCGCCATCGAGCTGAGTCGGACGGCCGTGACCGACAAGAAGCGCGCCTATCTGCATCAGATTCTCATGGTCAAGGACCGTCTTCCGTTGAGCTCGCAATCGCAAGTCTCGGTGGATCTGGCCCATCTTCGGGAAAAGACCCAGGCCAGCGAGATCGCACTTCTGACCTCCGGCGGCAGGATTCTCGCGATGAGCAGCGTGGACCCCAATGACATCACGCCGAGATTGCCCGATGAATGGGTCACGCGGCTCGCGCTCGAACGCGGCAGCTACGTCCATTTCGACAAGGCGGAAGGAGAAGAGGGCGAAGGCGTGATTCGAGTGACCGTGGCCTTGAGCGCCAATTCGATCCTTGCCGACGCCCTTTTTCTTCAGGCGGTGTTCCCGGTTTCCGATCGGCTCGACGAACTCAGCGGGCGTATCGAGGACGCGTACACCCATTACAAACGTCTGAACCTCCTACACGAGCCGCTGAAGTTCAGTTTCGTGCTGACGCTTTCGCTGGTGTTGATGCTGAGCGTCCTGTCCGCGATTTGGGTGGCGTTCTATTTTGCCCGTCGCTTGGTCGCGCCGATTCGCATGCTGGCCATCGGCACCCGGGTCGTGGCTTCCGGCGACTACGACAAACGTCTGCCGAGATACGGCAACGACGAGATCGGCTACCTGGTCGACTCGTTCAACGATATGACGCAAAGGATCGCCGATGCGCGTGACGAGGTCGCCCAAAGTCACCTGCTTGCCGAGCGGGAGCGGGCCTATTTGCGCACCGTGCTCGGCAGCCTCGCCTCCGGGGTGTTGACGCTCGACGCCGAACGCACGGTCACGACCGTCAATACGGCCGCAAGCCAGATCCTCTCGGTCGACCTCGGCGCCTACGTGGGTAGGACGCTCCACGAACTCGCAGAAGACTGGCCCGATCTCGAGGTCTTCGTGAAGACCATCGAGCCTTGTCTCGAAGGTACGCGCGAGGATTGGCACAACGAAGCCGTGCTGTTCGGTTCCAGCGGTCGCCGCGTCCTGATGTGCAGCGGATCGGCGCTGCCGGAATTTTCCGATTTGTCGGGCGGGCACGTCATCGTCTTCGAGGACGTCACGGACCTGGTGCAGGCCCAGCGTGACGCGGCTTGGGGCGAAGTGGCCCGGCGCCTCGCCCATGAGATCAAGAATCCGCTGACGCCCATTCAGCTGTCGGCCGAGCGGCTGCGCAAGCGATACCTTCAGACCATGGATCCGGAGGATGCTCAGGTGCTTGATCGGGCCACGCACACGATCGTCCAGCAGGTCGAGGTCATGAAGGAACTCGTCAAGGCCTTCGCGGAATATGCGCGTACGCCGCAGTTGACCTTGATTCGGCAGGATCTCAATACCATCATTCACGAGGTGTGCGACCTTTACGTCGGAGAAAAGGCCAGGGTCGCATTCGAGTTCAAGCTTGCATCGGATCTACCTCAGGTCGAAATTGATGCCGGCCGGATCCGTCAGTTGATGCATAATCTGATCAAGAACGCTATTGAAGCCTGCACGGGAGACCGGATTTGCGTCGTGACGATAGAAACGCAATACGGTAACGACAAGGGCGTGGGCTATATCGAATTGCTGGTGCACGATAACGGACCCGGGATTCCCGAGGAAATCTTTGGTAAGGTCTTCGAACCTTATGTTACCGGCAAGCGCAAGGGGAGCGGATTGGGGCTGCCGATCGTCAAGAAGATCGTTGAAGAGCATGGTGGAATGATCTGGACCAAGAATAAGAGCGAGGGCGGCGCCTCTATCATGATCCGCCTGCCGTTGGATCACGCGCTGGGGACGTATTCTGACGCGGGCTCTGAAGCCAACGTCAATCAGGGAGGCGCCTGAAATGTCTGCGGGTTATGTGCTGGTTGTCGACGATGAACCGGAAATCAGCGGGCTCGTTCGCGAGATTCTGGAAGAGGAGGGCTACAGCGTAGCGGTTGCGAACAACGCCGAAGAGGCCCGGCATGCGCGCCGTCAACGGCGTCCTGATCTGATTCTGCTCGACGTATGGATGCCCGATGTCGATGGGCTGACTTTGCTGCGGGAGTGGTCGGAGCATGGCGGGTTGTCGTCGCCGGTGGTCATGATCTCGGGACACGGCACCGTTGAGACCGCGGTCGAGGCCATTCACCTCGGCGCCTACGATTTTCTCGAAAAGCCGTTGTCGTTGTCCCGCCTTCTGCTGGTCGTCAAACGCGCCATCGAGGCCGATCGGCTGCACAGCGAGAACGTCAACCTGAAGCGAACGCCGGGACGATCGGTCGAACCGATCGGGCGTTCGAAGGCGATGGAAAATCTCAGAGAGCAGATCAATCTCGTGGCCGGGCACAGCGCCTGGGTCCTGATCAGCGGTGAGGCGGGATCCGGCAAGGAGTCGTTCGCGCGTTATCTGCACGCCAGCAGCGGGTCGGCCGACGGTCCGTTCGTCGAGGCCGGCACCGCGGCGGTTGCGGGGCAATTTGCGGCGTCGGAACTGTTCGGCAGCGAGTCCGGAAGCGATATCCACTACGGCCTGATCGAACAGGCCAACGGCGGCACGCTGTATCTGAGCGAGGTGGGGGATATCGACTTGCACGTGCAGGGCTTGCTGTTGAGCGCGCTGCAAAACAAGGCCTTCATGCGTCAGGGCGGCAAGGAATTCGTGCATTTCGATGCCCGTATCATTGCGGCGACACACTACGACCTCGAGGAGCGCGTCCGTTCCGGCCGGTTCCGCGAGGACCTTTATTATCAGCTCGACGTGGTGCCGATCCGTATTCCGCCGTTGCGCGAACACCCGGAAGACATCCCTTTGCTGCTGGATTTTTACGTGCAAAGCTTCGTCCAGCATGACCATTTGCCGTATCGCCGGTTTTCGGTCGATGCCGTGCGCAGGCTATGCGATTACCACTGGGGGGGCAACGTGCGCGAACTGATCAATTTCGTGCAGCGTATGTTGATCCTCGGCAAGGGGGACGAGATCGGCAAACAGGACGTCGAGACCGCGCTCGGCATGTCGCACCTTATTGCCAAGGCGGAAACGGCGGTCCCTGAAGCCTTTTCGTTGCCCTTGCGCGAGGCCAGGGCGAGTTTCGAAAAGGCCTACTTCAGCCACCTCCTGGAAAATACCGGCGGACAGATGGGACAGGTGGCCCGACAGGCCGGCGTGGAGCGGACCCATCTCTATCGCAAGTTCAAATCCTTGGGCCTGAAAGCGGGGAACAGGGATGATTAGGTCCACGCCCAAAACGACTGCGCTCGCAAATTTTGAGGTTGGCCCCGGGGCGGCTGAACGGGAGGCGGCGAGTTGAAGATCATCATCCTGGGCGCGGGGCAGGTCGGCGCCTCCGTCGCCGAAAACCTGGCGGGCGAGGCCAACGACATCACGGTAGTCGACACCGACAGCCTGCGCTTGCGGGAGTTGCAGGAGCGGCTCGATATCCGCACCATTCAGGGCTATGCGAGCCATCCGGCCGTCCTGCAGCGAGCCGGCGCGGACGACGCCGACATGATCATCGCCGTGACCAACAGCGACGAGACCAATATGGTCGCCTGCCAGGTCGCCTACACGTTGTTTCATACGCCGACCAAGATCGCCCGCGTTCGCGAGCGCGACTATCTGAATCGTGTCGAACTGTTCAGCCAGGAGGCCTTTCCGGTCGAGCTCCGGATCAGCCCCGAGCAGCTGATCATCGATCAGGTTCAGCGCCTGGTCGAGTTTCCGGGCGCCCTTCAGGTGCTTGATTTCGCGGGTGGCCGGGTGCAGCTCGTGGTCGTGCGCGCCTATCACGGCGGACCGCTGGTGGGCCACCAGTTGCGCGAGCTCAAGAATCATATGCCCAACGTACGGACGCGTGTCGCGGCCATTTTTCGCCAGGGTACGGCTATCCTTCCCAAAGGCGATACGGTCATTGAGGTCGACGACGAAGTCTTCTTCATCGCGGCGACCGAGGATATCCGCGCCGTGCTCAGCGAGTTGCGCAGGACGGATCGTCCCGTCAAGCGCATCATCCTGGTCGGGGGCGGCAATATCGGGCTAGGGCTTGCCCGTGTCTTGCAGGGCAGCCACCGAGTCAAAGTGATCGAAAGCAACTCTGCGCGTTGCCGTGAGCTCTCCGAGGTCCTCGACAAGGCCCTCGTGCTCGAAGGCGACGCCGCGGACGAGGAACTGCTGCTGGATGAAAACATCGAGCATACGGACGTCTTTTGCGCGGTCACGAACGACGATGAGGCCAACATCCTGTCAGGAATGCTGGCCAAACGCCTCGGCGTGCGGAAAGTGATGACCGTCGTCAACCGTCCTTCCTATGTCGATCTCGTCGAAAACAGCACGATCGACATTGCAATCTCGCCGCAGATGTCCACGATCGGAAGCTTGCTGGCCTACGTGCGGCGCGGTGACGTCGTCGTTGTACACTCTCTGCGCCGCGGCGCCGCTGAGGCCATCGAGGCCGTCGCCCACGGCGATCGAACGTCATCCAGCGTGGTGGGCCGCGAGATCGGCGAGATCAAATTGCCGCACGGTGCGACGATCGGCGCCCTCGTGCGCGGCAACGAAGTGATCATCGCGCATCACGACACGGTCATCGAGGCCGACGACCATGTCATCCTGTTCCTGACCGATAAACGGCGCATCCATGAAGTCGAGCGCTTGTTCCAGGTCGGCGTAACCTTCCTTTGATACCATCCGGATGGGCGTCGCTTGGTCGGAAACGGTGAATAGGGCGGGTAGAAGCTGATGCAGCTATTGACCATTCAGCGCGTCGTCGGAGCCTTGCTGGCATTGTTCAGCCTGACCATGCTGCCGCCCAGTCTGGTCGCCTGGCTCTATCATGAAACCACCTTCAAGATCTTTATCGACGCCTTCTGGACGACGCTCGTCATCGGGCTTGTGGTCTGGTTGCCGGTCAGGCGGCACCGGGCGGACCTAAGGATTCGCGCCGGCTTTTTGATCGTCGTCTTGTTCTGGTTCGTGCTCGGCGTGTTCGGCGCGTTTCCGTTTATCTATACCCCTCATCTCAGCGTCGTCGATGCCGTTTTCGAATCGCTTTCGGGTCTCACGACAACCGGAGCGACCGTTATTGTCGGCATCGACGACTTGCCCAAGTCGGTACTCTATTACCGGCAGCAACTGCAATGGTTGGGTGGTATGGGCATCATCGTATTGGCGGTCGCGGTCCTGCCCATGCTGGGCGTCGGCGGCATGCAGCTCTATCGTGCAGAGGCGCCGGGGCCCGTCAAGGACAACAAGCTGACGCCGCGCCTGACCGAGACGGCCAAGGCGCTCTGGTACGTCTATCTGGCGCTGACGATCATTTGCGCCGCCGCTTACTGGATGGCCGGCATGTCGGTATTCGACGCCGTCGCCCACAGTTTCGCGACCATTGCGACCGGCGGGTTCTCGACCCATGACGCCAGCATGGGCTATTTTCAAAGCCCGATCATCGAATCCGTGGCGATGTTTTTCATGTTCGTGTCCGGCGTCAATTTTTCCATCCATTTTTTTGCCTGGCGCAGGGTCAGTCTGAATCCCTACCACGAAGATTCCGAGTTCAGGTTCTACACGTTGACGCTGCTTGCCGTGTCGGTGATGGTTTCGTACGCTTTGGTCAGCGGACATTTTTACGGTTCTTCGGCCACGGCGATTCAGCAGGCCATGTTCCAGACGATTTCCTTCGCGACCTCGACGGGGTTTACGACGACCAACTATCAATTCTGGCCGACTTTCGCGCCGATCATGCTGATTCTTGTCGGTTTCGTAGGCGGCTGCGCCGGTTCGACGGCCGGCGGTCTAAAGGTCATTCGCGTATTGTTGTTGATCAAGCAGGGTATGCGCGAGATCCGGCGTCTCGTCCATCCCAACGCGCTTTTTCCGGTCAAGGTGGGCGGCAAACCGATGCCGCAGGATGTCGTCGACTCGATCTGGGGATTTTTCGCGCTCTACGTCATGTCATTCTGCGTCATGTCGCTGATTCTTACGGCGACCGGTCTGGATCTGGTCACCTCGTTTTCCTCGGTCGCCTCGTGCATGAATAACATGGGTCCGGGACTCGGCGACACCGCGGCGAACTACGCGACCATCAATAACACGGCGAAATGGGTATTGTGCGCGGCGATGGTGTTGGGACGTCTCGAGATCTTTACCTTACTGGTTTTGTTCTCGCCGACGTATTGGCGAAAATAGCCTCGATGACACGGCTATACAAGGGTTATGCGCCATGAATGACACAAAAACGAAATGGGATAGAATATACGAGGGCAGGGAGGGGCCGCCGGCGCGTCCGAGCCGGGTGCTTGTCGAAAACGAACATTTGCTGCCAACCGGCGGAAAGTCGCTCGACCTTGCCTGCGGGCTTGGCGGCAGTGCGCTGTTTCTGGCCGAACGGGGCTTTGAAAGCCGTGCTTGGGATGTCTCCGAGGTCGCCATCGATCGGCTTGCGGCCCGGGCCCGGGAGTTGGGGCTAGTCGTTCATGGGGCTGTCCGCGATATCGTTACCGATCCGCCCGGCGATGGCACCTTCGACGTCATCGCGGTCGCGCATTTTTTGGATAGGGCGATCGTCCCGGCGCTGATTGCCGCGTTGCGTCCGGGAGGCCTTATTTTTTACCAGACCTTCACGCGCCATCGCGTGCTTGGCAGTGGACCGAAAAACGACGATTTCCGTCTGGCGGATAACGAATTGTTGAGACTGTTCTCCGGTCTGCGCCTGCTCGTCTATCGGGAAGAGGGCGTTCAAGGGGATATTGCGAAAGGTTTGAGGGATGAGGCGATGATCGTGGCGCAGAAATTGGCCGAATAGCCGGGTTCTGCGTCCATGATTGTCGATACTCAAGGGGGGCGCGAACGTTCGTTTCGCGCATTGAGCTAAAAATATAGGGGCCGACAGGTAGTCCCTGGAGAAAAAAGGAGTGGAATCATGCGGTGCGAGTCTTCCGTCACCCAGTTGCTGAAGTTTTTGGTCGTGTCTTTTTTTACCTTTACGGTTTTCGTCTGGTACGGGGGATTCCTGATGCTCCTGTTGGGCCTTTGGGTCGGTCTCAGCGAATTCCTCGGGGAACATATTTTAGGGGCCGCGCTTGGGATCCCCGTTTCGTTTCTGCTCGTGGCCTGGTTTTGCGGTTACATCGCCGATAAGACGCGTTTCTTCGTCGTGTTTCAGGACGTGGGCCAGGGATTGATCGGGCTCGGCGTGCGTTGCGTTGCCGGGTTATCCGGCAAAGACCAGCGTCCCTCCGCCGGCTGATGCCGGCGGCATGCAAAGGCATGCCCTGCGCTTGTGAGTGAGGTGCGGTCATGAAGGATTGGCATCGTTTGTTGACCATCATGGCCGCCCTGCGCAATCCGGATGCGGGGTGTCCCTGGGACTGCGAACAAACCCACGAGAGCCTTGTTCGTTACACGCTGGAAGAAGCCTACGAGGTTGCCGACGCGATCGCTTCGGGGGACATGGATGAACTTCGTGACGAACTCGGCGACCTTCTGTTCCAGGTCGTGTTCTACGCCCGGATCGCGGAGGAGTCGGGCGACTTCACGATCGAGGACGTTTTGGCCGGTATCTGCGACAAGCTGACCCGACGTCATCCTCATGTCTTTGCCGATGCGTGCTTTGCCGATTCCGATGAGGTATCCGTGGCCTGGGAGGCGATCAAGTCGGAAGAACGCCGGGCACGGACCGGTGTCGCGGATGACGCGTCGTCTTTGCCGCACGGCGCGCTGGATGGCGTAGCGAAGGCGCTTCCGGCGCTGGTTAGGGCCGGCAAGCTGAATTCGAGGGCCGCCCGTGTCGGGTTCGAATGGCCGTCGCGGGCGCAAGCGTTGGCGAAAGTCGACGAGGAACTCGAGGAACTCAAGGCCGAACTCGAACCCTCGGCGACGCCCGATTCCGAAACATCGGATTCGGAAGCGACTTCCAGGATCGAGCACGAAGTGGGCGATCTCCTGCTCGCGGTAAGCAACTTGGCGAGATTCTCCGGTATCGATCCCGAGACGGCTTTGCGCAAAGCCAATCAGCGGTTCGAGGATCGTTTTCGCGGCATGGAGGCGATCGCCCGTCGGGACGGACACGCCTTTGCCGATCTCGGTTTGGACGCACAACTCGCCCTGTGGGCGAGGGCCAAGGCCGGAGAAGGCTAGCTTGCCGGGGTGCCGTTGCGAGCGTCTGAACGATCCGGGTACTTGAAAGCTGACGTCGAGGCCCCATTTCCCAAGAGTTCCGCGCGACCGATCGCGGAACTGCTATGATAGCCAGCATCGTATACAGAATACTTGAGGCCAGATATGCCAATTTACGAATACCTTTGTGAGTCCTGTGGTCACAATCTCGAAGCCATCCAGAAGATGAGCGATCCGGCCCTAACGGATTGTCCCGAATGCGGCAAGCCCGCGCTGAAGAAGCAGATTTCCGCGTCGGGCTTCCGTCTCAAGGGCAGCGGTTGGTACGAGACCGACTTCAAGGGCGGCAAAAAGGCCGCGCAGGAGAAGAGCGCCGGCAAGGGCGAGCCGCCGTGCGCGAGCGGCGCCTGCCCGGCTTGTACCGACCACTGATCTGAAAAGCCTATGTCGGAACAACGCGGGGGCTTTATGACGCTGCGACGCTATTTGATCGCCGGGTTGTTGGTCTGGTTGCCTTTGGGCGTCACGGTGCTCGTGATACGGCTGCTGGTCAATTTCATGGACCAGACCTTGCTGCTGATTCCGCATAATTATCGGCCGGAGGTCGTATTCGGCGTCAATATTCCCGGGCTTGGCATCGTTCTGGCTGCAGCGATCGTGCTTCTGACCGGAGCCCTGGCGGCAAACTTCTTCGGGCGCCAGATGGTCTCGGCCTGGGAGCGCCTGATGGCCAGGATCCCGTTCATACGGACGATCTACACCGGGGTCAAACAGATCACGGAGACGGTCGTATCGTCAAATAACAAGTCCTTCCGGGAAGTCCTGCTGATCGAATATCCGCGCAAGGGAATTTGGACCCTGGCCTTCCATACCGGCTCAGTGGTTTCGGAGGTCCAGAATAAAACCGGCGTCGACGTCATGAGCGTCTTCGTGCCGACGACCCCGAACCCGACCTCGGGGTTCTTTATCATGGTACCCAGAGCGGAAGTGATTGTGTTGTCGATGACCATTGACGAGGCCGTCAAGATCATTATGTCGCTCGGCGTCATCGTTCCCGGACGGATGGCCGATAAGACTGCCGGCGGTACGCCGGATATCGAAGTGCGGGACTTGCAATAGAAGATCTAAGGCATTAAGATCGCTAACTTTTTGCCGGTCCCTAATTCTGAATTTTTGAGGTGGTTATGCGCTCCCATTATTGCGGTCTCGTCGACGAGGCCCTGATCGATCAACGAGTAGAACTTTGCGGTTGGGTTCACCGACGTCGTGATCATGGTGGCGTCATCTTTATCGACCTGCGCGATCGCGAGGGGCTGGTCCAGGTCGTCTTCGATCCGGACTCCGAAAAAAACTTCGCCGTCGCCGAGCGCGTGCGCAGCGAATATGTCTTGCGCGTGGCGGGCCGCGTGCGCAGCCGTCCCGAGGGTACCGTCAATCCCAATCTTCGTACCGGCATGATCGAAGTCCTGGGCGACGAGATCGAGATTCTGAACAGCGCCGAGACCCCGCCGTTCCCGCTGGACGACAATACCGAGGTCGGCGAGGACGTGCGCCTGCGCTACCGCTACCTCGACCTGCGCCGGCCCGAGATGTTGCAGCGTTTCCGCTTGCGCTCCAAGGTTTGCCATACTGTGCGCCGCTATCTCGAAGACAACGGTTTCATGGATATCGAGACGCCGATGCTGACGCGTTCCACGCCCGAGGGCGCACGCGACTACCTGGTGCCGAGCCGCGTTCATCCGGGTGAGTTCTACGCGTTGCCGCAGTCGCCCCAGCTGTTCAAACAGCTGCTCATGATGTCGGGCATGGACCGTTACTATCAGATTGTTCGCTGTTTCCGCGACGAGGACCTGCGCGCCGACCGCCAGCCCGAATTCACCCAGCTCGATATCGAGGCCTCCTTCGTCGACGAGGCCGCCATCATGGGCATCGTCGAGAATATGATCCGCGACCTGTTCCTCAAGGTCCTTGAAACGCCTTTGCAGGATCCGATGCCGCGCATGACCTATGCCGAGGCCATCCGCCGCTTCGGTATCGATCGTCCGGACCTGCGTATCCCGCTCGAACTCGTCGACGTCGGGGACCTCATGGTCGACGTCGACTTCCAGGTCTTCTCCACGCCCGCCCGTGATCCCGGCAGCCGCGTCGCGGCGCTGCGCGTGCCCGATGGCGGCAAGCTGTCGCGCAAGGAGATCGACGACTATACGAAGTTCGTTTCCATCTACGGTGCGCGAGGCCTGGCCTACATCAAGGTCAACGACCTCGGCGCCGGACGCGAGGGGCTGCAGTCTCCGATCCTGAAGTTCCTGCCGGACCAGGTCGTCGACGCGATCATGAGCCGCACCGCGGCGGCCAACGGCGACCTGATCTTCTTCGGCGCCGACAAGGCCAAGATCGTCAACGAGTCCATCGGCGCCTTGCGCGTTCGATTGGGTCACGATCTCGGTATGGTCGAATACGGCTGGCGCCCGGTTTGGGTTACCGACTTCCCGATGTTCGAATACGACGACAACAACGTTCGTTGGGCGGCCCTGCATCATCCCTTTACGCAACCCAAGTGCGATACCGAGACCATGTCCGCCGATCCGGGCAACTGCCTGTCGCGCGCCTATGATCTGGTCCTGAACGGCGTGGAGATCGGCGGCGGTTCGATCCGTATCCATCGCCCGGATATGCAGTCGGCCACATTGAAGCTTCTCGGTATCGACGAGGAGGAGGCAAGGCAGAAATTCGGTTTCCTGCTCGATGCCCTCAAATATGGCTGTCCGCCCCACGGCGGCATCGCCTTCGGTATCGATCGCCTGGTCATGCTCATGAGCGGCTCGCAGTCGATCCGTGAGGTCATCGCGTTCCCCAAGACCCAGACTGCAACCTGTCTGCTGACCCAGGCCCCGAGTCCCGTCGACGATCCGCAGCTCCGCGAGTTGGGCATCCGCCTGCGGCAGCGGAATCCGGAGGCCTAATAGCTGTCCAATACTAGGGCCTGTTAACACTACAAGATCGCCACTGCTGGATGCCATTTTTTCGTCCAGCAAGGCAGAGGGAGAGCAGTGTAGTGCATCTACATAAACGACCGATAACGCTGCTGGGCGGGAAAATGGCACCAGCCCTTCGGGTTGTGGCCAAAATGCCGCCACTCGTCGTTGCTCGGCGCTCATTTGGAACAACCAAACCTCGCGTCTCGCGCCTAGATTGGCGGCATTTTGGCCACAACAGAGACGATCTTGTAGTGTTAACAGGCCCACTGTAGCGGGCGCGATGTCCGCTACGCGTTTTGATTTGATAGGATAAAGGGCATGGTTGCAAACGTCTCAGTCATCCGTCCCGTGACGACGCCGCTGAACGAGGTCGAGTGCGCCGAGCGCATCGAGGCCGCGCGGCGGGCGCTGGGCGATCGCCTCATCATCCTCGGGCATCACTATCAGCGCGAGGAGGTCTTCCGTCATGCCGACGTTTCGGGGGACTCTCTGAAACTTTCCCAGGCCGCCGCTCAATCGAAGGCCGAATATATCGTCTTCTGCGGCGTGCATTTCATGGCCGAAGTCGCCGATATCCTGTCGCGTGACGACCAGGTTTCCATCCTGCCGGATCTTGCGGCCGGTTGTTCGATGGCCGACATGGCCAACCTGGCCAAAGTCGAACGCGCCTGGCGCGAACTGTCCGAGGTCTTGTCGCCCGACGAGCAGATCACGCCCGTGACCTATATCAACTCCGCCGCCGACCTCAAGGCCTTCTGCGGCCGCCACGGAGGCGTCGTCTGTACTTCCTCGAACGCCCGTAAGATCCTCGATTGGGCGTTTTCGCGGCGCGAAAAGGTGCTCTTCTTCCCCGATCAGCATTTGGGTCGGAACACGGGCTACCGCATGGGCATCCCGCTCGAGGAAATGGTTGTCTGGGATTTCGATCAGCCGATGGGCGGGCTGACGCCGGAGGCGATCAAGCGGGCCAAAATGATCCTCTGGAAGGGCTTTTGCTCCGTCCATCAGATGTTCCAGCCCGAACACATCCATGATTTTCGCGCCCGCTATCCGGACGCGAAGGTCATCTCGCATCCGGAATCCTCGTTCGAGGTCTGCCAGTTGTCCGACGAGGTCGGTTCGACGGAATACATCATTCAGACCATCGCCAAGTCGCCGGCCGGTACGCGCTGGCTCGTCGGCACCGAGCTCAACCTCGTCAACCGTCTGGCCGAACGCTTCCGTGACGACGGCAAGTCGATCCACTTCATGTCGCCGACCATCTGCATGTGTTCGACGATGTTTCGTACCGACCCGGAAAGCCTGCTCAATGTGCTTGAGGGGCTTGTCGAAGGCCGGGTCACTAATCGCATCACGGTTCCCGCCGCCGACGCAGAGCAGGCACGTACTGCCCTCAACGCCATGCTGGCGTTGAGCATTTAGCAGCTTTTCGTTTGTCCGCAAGCGCTATGTCGATGTTCGAGCTTGTGGGGTCGGGCACGGCGCGCCGTGCCCCTACGGTATCTCTAAGCGGTCAATGTC
Organism: Gammaproteobacteria bacterium; assembly: GCA_016124415.1. Classification (GTDB taxonomy): domain Bacteria; phylum Pseudomonadota; class Gammaproteobacteria; order SZUA-140; family SZUA-140; genus RI-283. The sequence goes on from WGNS01000011.1 coordinate 15,072, forward strand.
ATTGTCGTTTTTGCCGAATCGAATTGAAGGCGCAGGGTAATGCATCAAACGACGCGATACCTGTGACGGTGATTGCCAACGGTAGGGGCACGGCGTGCCGTGCCCTTGCGAGTGCAGACGGGCGGTGGGATATCGGTTTCAACCGCATATGTCGCTTGCCGTATCGGCGACCGTCGAACCGTCCTAATTATTTCCCGCTATCCAACTCAATCATGATGAACGCGATCTGCTCGCGTTCAAGCTGGCGGCGTACGGGTTTTAAGGCCTTCATGTCGGCGAAGGGGCCGACGCGGACGCGGTTCCAGGTGTTGCCGTTGTCGACGACGATGGCTTCGATGCCGGCCTGGATGCCGAGCAGCGCGAGGCGGGCCTTGAGGGCATCTGCATCCGAGTAGCGTCTGAACGAGCCGACTTGGAGAATATAGGGGCCGTGCGGTTTTTCTTTCTCCAGCTCGCTTTGACCCGCCGCGAGTTCCTCATCCGATACGACGACCTCCATCTTGGGCAGAAGTCGGTAGAAATCGAAATGCCACGGATCGTCGGCTTTGGCCTTTGATGGTGCCGTATCGACAGTCTTTTCGGCTTTCTTGCCGGCAGGCTCCTTTGCCGGAGCGGTGACAGCGGCCTTGTTGCCGGGCCCGGTTCGGTGTGCCGCAATATACCATCCGGCCAAGCCGAGGCTCAGTCCGATCGTGAGGCCGGCCGCCAGCCATAACGCGGCCTTCGTACTCGCTTTGATACGTTTGCGCTTTTGTCCGCGCCGTTGACTGCGTCTCGCAGACCTCGCAGAGCGTTTGTAATCCCGGGCCATGGGTAGGCTATTCGGCGGCCGTTACATGGACTCCGGGGCCGAGACGCTGAGCAGCCGCAAACCGTTCTTCAGCACCTGCCGCGTGGCCAGGATCAGGGCCAAACGGGCGTTTCGGACGGCGATATCGTCGACCAGGAACTGATGGGCGTTGTAGTAGGTATGCAGTGCCGTGGCCAGGTCGCGCAGGTAGTAGGCGAGCTGATGCGGCTCCCGGTTCAGGGCGGAGGCCTCGACGATTTCGGGGAAACGCGCCAGCGTATCGAGCAGGTCTTCCTCGTGGGTTTCCTGGAGGCGATCCAGGGAGGCGAGGGCGACGGTTTCATTCCAATCCAATCCGCGTTCGGCGAGCTGGCGCATGACGCTGCAGACACGGGCATGGGCGTACTGGATGTAGTAGACCGGGTTTTCGTTCGATTTCGAGACCGCGAGATCGAGGTCGAAGTCCATGTGCTGTTCGCACTTGCGCAGGACGTAGAAGAAGCGGGCCGCGTCGTTGCCGACCTCGTCGCGCAACTCGCGCAGCGTCACGAACTCGCCGCTGCGCGTCGACATCTGCGCCTTTTGGCCGTGGCGATAGAGGATCGCGAACTGCACGAGCAGGACTTCGAGCCGCTCCGGATCATGTCCCATGGCCTGGAGCGAGGCGCGGATACGGGGCACGTAACCGTGATGATCGGCGCCCCAGACATCGATGATCTGATCGAAACCGCGCTCGATCTTCTCGGCATGGTAAGCGATATCTGTCGCGAAGTAGGTCAGTTGGCCGTTCTCGCGGATCACGACGCGGTCCTTTTCGTCGCCGAAGGCCGTGGAGCGGAACCACCAGGCGCCGTCCGCCTCGTAGAGGTGTCCGGCGTCACGAAGGTGATTGATCGCGGCCTCGACCTTTCCGGAATTGACCAAGGTATGCTCGCGGTACCAGTGTTCGTACTCAACCCCGAATTCGCCCAGATCGTCACGGATGTCGCCGAGGATGTTTTCGAGGGCGGCATCGGCGAAGACGGCGTAGTTCTCGTCGCCGAGCAGGGCGTGACAGCGCTCGATCAAAGCGTCGATATGCGCCTCCTTGTCACCGTTGCCTTGGCCGTCCGCATCGGCGGGGATGTTCGAAAAGACGATGTCGGCGGCGTATCTGAAGGCCTCGCCGTGCTTGTCCGCGACGGATTGCGAGATCTCCTTGATATAGGCGCCGCGGTAGCCGTTGCTCGGGAAGGTGAACGACTCACCGCAGATCTCCAGGTAGCGCAGCCAGACGCTACAGGCCAGGATCGCCATCTGTCGTCCGGCGTCGTTGACATAATATTCGCGTTCCACCGAAAAGCCGCAGGCGCTGAGCAGGTCGGCGACCGCGGCACCATAGGCGGCCCCACGACCATGTCCGACGTGAAGCGGACCGGTCGGGTTGGCGGAGACGAACTCGACCTGGATGCGTCGGCCTTTGCCGATCTGGCTTCGGCCGTAGGCGTCGTTCTGTTCCAGGATGGCGCGGACGATACCCCGGCGGGCATCATCGTTCATCGTGAAGTTGATGAAGCCCGGGCCCGCGATCTCGACACGGCTGACGGCGTCGGTCGCGGGCAGGGCGTCGACGATGGCCTGTGCCAGTTCCCTCGGGTTGCGTCGGGCGGGACGCGCCAGGCTCAGTGCGACGTTGCTGGCGAAATCGCCGTGCTTCTTGTCGCGCGTGCGTTCGATCCCGATCTCGGGCGACAGGTCACCGGGGACGACGCCTTGTGACTGGAGTTTCCGGATGGCCGCTTGGAGCAACTGCTGTAATTGTTTTTGCATGGTGAGGGACGTGATATGGTCTTGAGCGAATTGGGGTGCTGATGCAAGCGTGGCATTGTACGAGTGACGAGTTACCAGTGGCAAGTTATCAGGTGATGGGGATGATTCTATTCACGGCGACGGAGGTCATGTGAAGACCTACTTGGTCGGCGGCGCCGTTCGCGATAGGTTGTTGGGCCTGCCGGTGGCGGATCGCGACTGGGTCGTGACCGGTTCCACGCCCGAGGAAATGCTGCGCAAGGGTTTTATTCCGGTCGGCAAGGACTTTCCGGTCTTTCTGCACCCCAAGACGCGGGAGGAGTACGCGCTCGCCAGAACCGAACGCAAGACGGCGCGCGGCTATCACGGGTTCGAGTTCTACACGGCGCCGGACGTCACCCTCGAACAGGACCTCCTCCGTCGCGATCTCACGATCAACGCCATGGCCGAAGACGAAACGGGCGGTCTCGTTGATCCATTCAACGGTGCCGAAGACCTGAAAAACCGGCGGCTCCGTCACGTCTCCGATGCCTTTGCCGAGGACCCGGTTCGTTTACTCCGGGTGGCACGATTCTGGGCGCGTTTCTCGCCTATGGGTTTTCGTATTGCCGATGAGACCATGGCGCTTATGCGTACCATGGTCGAGGCCGGTGAGGCGGACGCCTTGGTGCCGGAGCGGGTCTGGCAGGAGATTCAACGTGCGCTTGGCGAAGCCGAGCCCAGAAGGTTCTTCGAGGCATTGCGGGAAAGCGGCGCAGGTGGGGTCGTGTTGCCGGAGTTGGATGTTCTGTTCGGCGTTCCGCAACCCGAAAATTATCATCCGGAAATCGACACCGGTCTGCATTGCATGATGGTTCTGGATGAAGCGACGCGTTTGTCTCCCGATCCGGAAGTCCGCTTCGCGGCGCTCATCCACGATTTGGGTAAAGGCGTAACGCCGTCCGACCGATGGCCGGCGCATCATGGCCATGAGGAAGCCGGGCGCAAACCGCTGAAAGCGCTCTGCCAGCGTTTGCGGGTGCCGAAGCGTTTCCAGGAGTTGGCCGAAATCGTCATGCGATTTCATACCCACTGCCATCGGGCCGAATCTTTGCGGCCGGATACCGTGTTGCGTCTTTTGGAACAGGTGGATGCATTGCGCCGTCCCGAGCGGTTCGAGCAATTCCTGATAGCCTGCGAGGCAGATTTTCTGGGGCGCGGCGGCTATGCGGGACGGGCATATCCGCAGGCCGGATTGTTGCGCAAGGCGCTTGCCCTTGTCAGAGCGGTCGACATTACCGCGATCGTCGATTCCGGCGTTACCGGCAAAGCCCTGGGCGAGCGCATACATCAGGCCAGAGCGCACGCATTGAAGGACATGAAACCGGAACCCGAATAGAAGGTCGAATCGGGGGCATTCCCGTGATTTCCGCGCGTTTCCAATGGGTTTTTGTGTCTTGGTCAAATAAGAAAAATCAATGTAGAATCGTCGGTTTTCTTCGCTGCGGCGATAAAGCGCGCGTCGCAACGGCGAACGGCGTAGCCGGATCGGACGGAAGGCAATCGCTGACCGGAAATAAATTGGAACAATTCTCTGTCCAGGGACGTTTTATGGTTTTCCCTGCATCGATGGGTAATTTCACCGGCCTGATACAGGCGAAGTGTCATCTTCCCTCGTCTTTTCGGTCCGGTCCGAATTTGAATAACGCATAGGTTTTGAACAGGTATTTGTAGAAAGGGGAGTAACACGGAATGCCGATACGAGTAACGGTAGGCGCGGAGACCCAGCCGGGCGAGCGTCGTGTGGCGCTGGTTCCCGAGGTGATCGCCCGGATGAGTCAGCAGGGATTCGATATCCAGGTGGCCAAATCGGCGGGTGCCGGCGCTAATCTGGCCGATTCGGATTTTGTCGCGGCCGGCGCCGTGATCGTGCCCGGATCCGAGACCATGTTTAACGGCACGGATATCATTGTTCGTGTCCAGGCGCCGACGGTGGAAGAGATCTCGCGCTTTCCGGAGGGCGTGGTCCTGATCGGACTGTTGCAGCCGCATCGCCACCCCGACGTGGTCAAAGCCCTTCAGGCCCGCCGCATCACGAGTTTTTCCATGGAATTGCTGCCGCGCATCAGTCGCGCCCAGTCGATGGACGTTCTGTCCTCCCAGGCGACGGTCGCCGGTTACCAGGCGGCTTTGATCGGTGCGCGTTTGTCACCCCGCTTTTTCCCCATGCTGACGACCGCTGCGGGGACGATCCGGCCGGCCAAGGTCCTGGTGCTCGGCGCCGGCGTCGCCGGTCTTCAGGCGATTGCGACCGCGCGCCGTCTCGGCGCCATCGTCGAGGCATATGACGTACGAGCCGCGGCTGCCGAGCAGGTTGAATCCCTGGGCGCCAAGTTTCTTAAGATCGACGTCAAGGCCGAGGCCGAGGGCGGTTACGCGCGCGAACTGACGGACGAAGAAAAACAGCTTCAGCAGACCATGCTCGCCAACGCCATCAAGGCCGCCGACGTCGTCATCACGACGGCGCAAATTCCCGGCCGTCCGGCGCCCAAAATGATTTCCGCCGAGATGGTGGCGGGCATGAAGGCGGGGGCGGTCATCGTCGATCTCGCCGCCGAGACTGGCGGCAACTGTGAGTTGACGCGTTGCGGCGAGACCGTGGCCGAGGGCGGCGTGACGATCTGCGGCCCGCGCGATATCGCCAGCGATATGTCGGTCCACGCCAGTGATATGTACGCACGAAACCTGCAGCGGTTCATGGAACTCATGAAGGGCGAGGACGGCGCACTCAAGCTGGATTGGGAGGACGAAATCATCGCCGGAACCGTTTTGACCCATGATGGCGAAATTCGCCATCCGGCCACACGTGAGTTACTCGAAGGAGCAGCGGCATGATCGAAGGTATTTGGGCGGCATTGTTTATTTTCATGTTGGCGGGATTCACCGGCTACGAGGTCATCTCGCGGGTGCCTGTGATCCTGCACACCCCGCTGATGTCGGGTTCCAACTTCATTCACGGTATCGTCCTGGTCGGCGCCATGGTCGCACTGGGGCAGGCCGACACCATGAGCGGCAAGATCCTCGGATTCGTGGCCGTGTTCCTCGGCGCCCTGAACGCCGCCGGCGGCTACGTTGTGACGGAGCGCATGCTCGAGATGTTCGAGAACAAGAAGAAAGGGGGAGCCTGATCCATGGATAATCTGATCAAGGCGTCTTATTTCCTGACGGTCGTCCTGTTCGTCATGGGGCTCAAGCGCATGAGCTCCCCGGCCACGGCGCGCAGCGGCATCATCTGGGCCGGCGTCGCCATGGGCATCGCGGTCGTCACGACCATGTTCTGGCCCGGTCTGAACAATATCGGCCTCATGCTGGTCGCCATCTTCTCCGGTGTCGCGATCGCCGTTTATAGCGGCCGCAAAGTCGCCATGACCGATATGCCGCAGATGGTCGCCATCTATAACGGTATGGGCGGCGGTTCGGCCGCCGGCATCGCCGTCATCGAGTTGATCAAGGGTGACGTCCACAGTTCCGGACTCATTGCGTTAAGCGTGGTGGGCGGACTGATCGGCTCGATTGCATTCAGCGGCAGTATGATCGCCTTCGCCAAATTGCAGGGACTGATCAAAGGTCGCCCGATCACCTTCGGCGGACAGAAGGTCCTCAACCTCATCATTCTGGTCCTTGCCGTAGTCACCGGTATTTCGCTTGTCACCGGTGGTCCAGGGTATGCCGGCACGTTGACCTTTTTCGGTTTGGCGCTCACTTTCGGTATCCTCATGACGCTGCCGATCGGCGGTGCCGACATGCCGGTCGTAATTTCGCTGTTCAACGCCCTGACGGGTATGGCGGTCGGTTTCGAAGGTTTCGCGCTCGGTAACGAGGCCATGATCGTGGCCGGTACGGTGGTTGGCGCGGCGGGTACACTGCTGACCCAGATGATGGCCAAGGCCATGAACCGCTCGATCGCCAACGTCCTGTTCGGCAGCTTTGGCAAAGAGGTCGAAGAGGCCGGAGCCAGCGGAATTCAGGGCGCTCTCAAGCCGATCGAGAGCGAGGACGCGGCGATCATGATGGGATATGCCGCCAAGGTCATCATCGTTCCCGGTTACGGCATGGCGGTCGCTCAGGCGCAGCACAAGCTGCGTGAACTCGCCGATCTGCTCCAGGAGAAGAACGTGATCGTCAAGTACGCGATCCATCCGGTGGCGGGCCGCATGCCCGGGCACATGAACGTTCTGCTGGCCGAGGCCGGCGTGCCCTACGAGAGCCTCTACGATCTCGAGGAGATCAACGCCGAGTTTACGAGCGCCGACGTGGCGGTCGTGATCGGCGCCAATGACGTCGTCAATCCGCGGGCGCGGACCGAAAAGTCCAGCCCGATCTACGGCATGCCGATCCTGAACGTGGATCAGGCCAAGAACGTCATCGTCATCAAGCGCGGTCAGGGTACCGGTTTCGCGGGTATCGAGAACGAATTGTTCTACCGCGATCAGACCCGCATGCTCTACGGGGACGCCCAGGCTGTCCTGGGAGAGCTCATTCAGCAGGTCAAGCAGATCTGAGTCGGCGGGTTTTCAAGTAGCCCACCCAAACAGAAACGGGAGGCCACAGGCCTCCCGTTTCTGTTTGGTGCGATCCGGTTTCGGCCGGCGAAGATTACGGTGCCGGAGGGATAAAGGTCGCGCGCTTCTTGATCACGGTATATTGGCGGACGAATCCCTGGCTCTTGCTGGCCCCCGAGGCGACGGGGCGAGGCGTCGGCGTGATGCCCGTTCCCGGCGCCGGTATCGTCGCGCCGACAGCGGTCGACGGAATGTAGGGGGTAAAGAAAACGCTGGTGATGGAGCTGCTGCCACCGTTGGTCGTATTGACCGACGCATTGGTCGTCGACCTCGTGACGACCCGGGCGGCAAGCTGGATCGTCGCGGACTTTTGCGGCGCGGCGGCTATCGACTGATATTGAATCGGCGAGCCGATCGGCATCAAGGTCGCAGGGCTCACGCTGGCTTGGGACGCAGCGGCGAACAGAAGACCGGTGATGCCCAGCGAACAGGTGTTGAAAGCGGATGGTTTCATCTATGCAGGCTCCATGAGGTTTGGTAGGGGAGTACTTGATATGTCCGTTGATTTATTCGATGCCACCATGACAGAGCATTATTAAGAAAAGATTAAAATGTGGTAGTCTTAATGGCTCCAATAACACTAAGAGTTAAATCCGATCATTCTTGACGGCTAATCCATTTTACAGTGCAATATCGGCACTCGGCTTATATTCAAGAAGAGCGATCCTGGGGGGATACATGTACAGACGTCTACTACTCACTTTTTGTTGCGTATTTACCGTTTTTTGTGCGATGCCCGTGTTTGCGGCCAACGGCACGATCCATCTGAGCGCGCCCAACGTGCTGGGTACGCTGGGCTTGGATGACGGTCAGCTCAAGAGTATCAAGGCAGCCATCGAGAAGTCTTTGCAGACGGATATCATCGATGCTGTCGTGGAATGCGGCGAGGACCGCATGGACTGCGAGGTGCGCACGGCGCGTGAATGGAGCTACAACGGCGATAATTTCCGCGAAGTCGTCGTGAACGTCCACACGGTCGGAAACACCCTGATCACGCTACGCAATCACAATGGCAAGTGGCCTGACATCAGTGTTAAATGAGATATGACCAAGGGAGGAGAAACTTTCTCTCCCTTGGACGCTCCAATCATCGAGGGCCCCGCCAAGTGCGGGGCTCTTGTGAAGGAGGGCGCTAGGATATCGACCCGGGCTCCGGGTCCGGTGTTACCGGGGGACGGATAGTCCCCTTTTTTGTTGGCCTGTCGCCCAGGCCCACGTCGGAGGCGGTGAGTGAAGTTTACTGCGGAGGCCTTTCGCGCCTGGCAAAACAAACGTATTACCTTGATGGGAATGTCCGGTGTCGGCAAGACGCGGCTGGCGGACATGCTCATGAAGGGAAATTGGTTCCACTACTCCGGCGATTACCGGATCGGCACCCGTTATCTCGACGAACCCATCCTGGACAACATCAAGCAAAAGGCCATGCAGGTTCCTTTCCTGAGCGACCTGTTGCGTTCGGATTCGATTTACATCAACAACAACATCACGGTGCACAATCTGCAGCCGGTGTCGAGTTTTCTCGGCAAGCTCGGCGATCCGGAACAGGGCGGCTTGCCGTTGCGCGAGTTTAAACGTCGTCAGCGTCTCCATTATCAGGCGGAGGTCGAGGCTATGCGGGACGTTCCGTTGTTCATCCACAAGGCCCGCGAGATCTACGGTTACCAGCATTTCATCAACGATGCGGGTGGTAGTATCTGCGAGCTGGATCACCGGGACGGCGTCATCGAGTGTCTCGCGGAACATACGCTGATTCTCTATATCAAAGCCAGCGAGAAGGATGAGCAGGCGTTGATTCAGCGTGCGTTGAAATATCCTAAGCCGCTGTTCTATCGTGATGAATTCCTGGAGGAGCAACTGGCGGTCTATATGAAGGAACGTCACTTGCCCTATGTCGCGATGATCGAGCCGGACGACTTCGTGCGCTGGATCTTTACCAAGCTGTTCTACTCGCGGATCCCCCGTTACGAATCCATCGCCGAGACTCACGGCTATACGATAACGACGGATGAACTCGCCCGGGTCCAGAGCGAAGACGATTTTCTGGATTTGGTTGCGGCTGCGGTGGCCCGCAAAGAGTCGGCGGACGAATCTCAAGCTAAGGGAACGCCATAATGCCTTTGGTCGCACCATCGAATCTGCCGACTTTTGACCGCCTTCGGATGGAGGGCGAAACGGTCCTCGACCCGACGGATGCCCGGCACCAGGATATTCGCGAGCTCCATATCGGTCTCCTCAACATGATGCCGGATGCGGCGCTCGAGGCGACGGAACGCCAGTTTTTCCGGCTCGTCGCCGAAAGCAACCAGATTGCCCAGTTTTATATGCATCCGTTTACGCTGGCGGAGATCCCGCGCAGTCCCGAGGCGCGCGAGTATATCGATACCTATTACGAGACCTTCGAGCAGCTCCAAGCCGACGGCTTGGATGCGCTGATCATCACCGGCGCCAACGTTACCGGTCAGGACCTCGCCGAGGAGCCCTTCTGGAATCCGCTCATCGAGGTCATCGACTGGGCCGTCACCAATGTCACGTCGACTTTGTGTTCCTGCCTTGCGACCCATGCCGTGTTGCAGTTCAAACACGGGCAGCGGCGGCGTCCGCTGCCGGGCAAGCGCTGGGGCGTCTATCCCCATCGCGTCGTCGACCGGGAGCATCCTCTGGTCAAGGACGTCAACACGCGTTTCGATGTCCCCCATTCGCGTTTCAACGAGATCGGTCGCGACCAGTTCGATGCCGCGGGGCTGCACGTGCTCGTCGAGAGCGAGCAGGCAGGGGTCCATCTGGCCGTCAGTGAGGACCTGTTCCGCGTGGTGTATTTCCAGGGGCACCCGGAATACGACACGATCAGCCTGATCAAGGAGTATAAACGCGAGGTCCGCTTGTTCGCGCAAGGTCTCAGGGACACCTATCCGCCGTTTCCCGAGAACTACTTCAGCATGCGGACCGAGGCCATACTGGACGAATATCGGGAACAGTTGATCTCCGCTTTGGACGCAGGCGGCGAACTGCCTCATTTTCCCGAGGAATTGATTACCGGCACCCTGGAGAACGCCTGGCATGATACGGCGGAGGCCGTGGTGAACAACTGGATCGGGCGTGTGTATCACGTCACGAGCAACGATCGGCGTTCCCCGTTTATGGAAGGGATCGATCCCAACGACCCGCTCGGGCTGGGCCGCTAGCGGCCCTCTGGCGCCTACTTATCCAGGGAGCCTCCGCAACTGCTGCCCTGGCCTGCGGTGCATCCGTAACAGTGGTCCCCCACGACGATGGGGTGACCCTCCAGGGCGCGCCCGATCATGTCCCTGAGATGGACGCGGGGCTTTGCGCCGTCACGTAGGGGCAGCCCGAGCATCTGGTTGAAATCGCAATCGTAGACGTAACCTTGCCAGTCAACGCTGAGCAGGTTCCGGCACATGACGGATTCACGGTTTTGCTCCTGGTACGCGTTGCGAAGCAACTCCATGTATTCATCAAACCGTCCTTTTGAGATCAGCGTACTGCCGAAACGCTGGATCGGCATATTGGTCAATGTGAACAGGCGGTTGAAGACGATGCCGTATTCTTCCGCAAGGTGTCGCTTATAGTCCGCTTCCAGCGCCGCTTGCGGAGGGGGCAGCACCGGCCCCTGAGGGTTATAGACCAGGTTGAGTTCGAGACCGCTGCCGGTTTGTCCGTAACCACATCCGTTGAGTCGCTTTAAGGCGCGGATACTGGATGCAAAAGTGCCTTTACCGCGTTGGCGGTCGACGTTGTCTTCCAGGTAACAGGGTAGAGAGGCGGTGATCTCGACGCTTTGCCGGGCCAAAAACTCGGCCAGTCCCTCCTGTCCCGGCTCCTCGAGAATCGTCAGATTGCAGCGGTCCATCACGCGGCAACCTCGTTGACGGAGCTCACCGACCAGCGTTCTGAAGTACGGGTTCATCTCCGGTGCGCCGCCGGTCAGATCGACGAGTCCGATTTCGTTTGCATCCAGAAACGCGAGCACGGTATCGATGGTTTCCCGATCCATGAGTTCCTTGCGTTTTGGGCCCGCGTTGACATGGCAGTGCAGGCAGGATTGGTTGCAAAGATAACCGAGATTGATCTGCAGGGTATCGAGGCGCTTGCGGGCGAGTGCGGGGAAAGAGGTTTGTTTGAGTAACGGCAAGGTGTTATGCATGGCGCCTATCCGGGGTGACTTGGAATCGATCGTTTAATCTCTCGCCTGCGCGAGAATAGGGCTTGGTCGCATTTTCAGGAAGCATCTTACACTACGCGGTGAAACGGCGTATCGTTGTCGCAACGCGACGACATCCAACCGTCGGCGCCATCTAAAATATTCCAAAGTGTGACGAACTTCAGATTTTTCTTCCCCGAACGATAAGGGGAGGTGCTTTGATGACTGGAGGAGTTGTACGGTGAGTCACCAAGACGGCATTACGCCAGAAGGAGATGCCGACCATCTGGAAGACCAGGGGCGGCGCGATTTTCTCGAACAGACCACGATGGCGGTTGCCGGCGTGGGCTTGGTTGCGGCCTCATGGCCGTTTATCAGCAGTATGAACCCTACGACCGACGTGGTTGCAAAGGCATCGACGGAGGTCGATCTCTCCGGCATCGCGGTCGGGCATACCCGCACCGTGAACTGGCAGGGCAAGCCCGTGTTCATCGTGCATCGGACGGTGGAGCAAATCGCCACGATGAAGGGCGATGGGGGAGGTAAGGATCCTCAGCCGGATGCGGACCGCGTCGAGCATCCCGAATGGTTGATCGTGGTCGGCATATGCACCCATTTGGGTTGCGTGCCTGCCCGGAAGCCCGAGGGTTGGGTATGTCCCTGTCACGGCAGCGTGTACGACAACAGTGGCCGCATCCTGCGTGGGCCGGCGCCCAAAAACCTCGTGGTTCCTCCCTACGAATTCCTGTCCGAAAACAAGATTGTCATCAAGAAGGCCTGACAGCCGGGAGATCAGTCATGGGTAACGCCATCCAATGGATCGACCGCCGTTTTCCGCTGTCGACGTTTATCAAACACGAACTGACGGACTATCCGACGCCGAGAAATCTGACTTCGTGGTGGAACTTCGGTTTTCTTGCCGGATTCATGCTCGTCGTGCAGATCATCAGCGGCGTCTTTCTGGCCATGCACTACAAGCCGGATTCCCAGCTTGCCTTCGATTCCGTCGAGCACATCATGCGGAGCGTCAATTACGGCTGGTTGATCCGTTACATGCATTCGACGGGCGCGTCGGCCTTTTTCGCCATCATCTATATTCATATGGCGCGATCGCTCTATTACACGTGTTTCCGACCTCCGCGCGAACTCATGTGGTGGTCCGGGCAGGTCTTGCTGTTGCTGCTCATGGCGACCGCTTTCATGGGATATCTGCTGCCCTGGGGCCAGATGTCTTTCTGGGGCGCACAGGTCATCACGAACCTGTTCCGGGCCACACCGTATTTCGGAGACCAGATCGTGATCTGGCTGCGCGGCGATTTCTCGATCGGCGACGCTACGTTGAACCGTTTCTTCGTCCTGCACTTCCTGTTCCCGTTCGTGATCTTCGGAGGGGTGTTCGTGCACTTGGTGGCCCTGCACTACATCAAGAGCAGCAATCCGCTCGGCATCGAGCTGGATAAGGAGGACAAGATTCCGTTCCATCCGTATTTCACGATCAAGGACCTCTACGGCTTGGGCCTGTTCCTGATCGTGTTCTGCGCGTTCGTGTTCTTCAAACCGGATATGTTCATCGAGCCGGCCAACAATATCCCCGCCAACCCCATGAAGACGCCGCCGCATATCGTGCCGGAATGGTATTTTCTGCCGTTCTACGCGATTCTCAGATCGATTCCGGATCTCGTGGGCGGCGTCGTAGCGATGGGTGCGTCGGTGCTGATATTCGCGGCCCTGCCGTATCTCGATCGTTCGACGATACCGGCGGGGGCCCATTATCGGCCCGTTTACCGGGTCATGTTCCTTGTCTTCGTGCTCGATGTTCTTGCGTTGGGATACGTCGGCGCGCAACCGCCGAGCGATGAGATGCTGCTCTACGGACGACTCGCGAGCCTGCTCTATTTCGCCATGTTCTTCCTGTTGCCGAGCATCTCCATTCGCGAGGATCGCTGGCTCAGAAAACGGGGTTTGCCCAAGGCGGTGGAGGCGTTTATCGAGGCCGAACAGGCCGAAATCGAACGGCAGAAAGCGGCCCGACGCCGCAGGCGTGGTGCGGCATGATTCGCTTATTGCTGTGCCTCATGGTATTGCACTGGGGCGCGGCCCTGGCCATTGAGGAACACGAACTCAAGGATCTGAAGCTGGATATGAGTCCGGCGAGCCTGAAGCAGGGCGTGGAGACCGTCAACAATGTTTGTCGCGGTTGTCACGACCTCAAATTCATCTCTTTTGCTTCGCTTGAGGGGATAGGTCTCACCACACAGGAGATCGACGATCTGCGCGGAGACGCCAAGCCGGCGGACCGGCTCATGAGCTATGTGCCGGCCGAGGCCAGACATGCGACCTACGGCGTGGTGCCGCCGGACCTATCGCTCATGGCGCGGGCAAGGGAAGGCGGGGCGCGTTACATCTATACGCTGCTGACGAGCTTCCATACCGATGCGGAAGGCAAGCTCGACAACACCTTATTCCCGGGCGTGCGGATGCCCGACATCCTGGGTTACGCCGGCGCGAATGCCGAGGAGCGGCGCGCGATCGAGGACCAGGTGACGCACGTCGCGGCGTTTCTGGAATGGGCGTCCGACCCCAATGCCGAGAAGCGGCATCATATCGGCTGGTACGTGTTGGGCTATCTGGCCGTGCTGAGTTTCCTGCTCTACAAGGTTAAGAAACGCGTTTGGAGCCGCCTGGGCGCTATGCATACGTCCGGATTTTAAGATCGTGCCGAAATAGGGGCCTGTCCCGAAGTGTCGCGCGCTACGCGTCGCGATGTTTTCGGGGCGGGCTCTATTTTTTGCAGTTCGCGTAGGGGTCTTCGATATCCAGGAATTTCCGGATGTCGTCACGCTTTTGCATGGCGTCCCGATAGCCCAGCGCGATGAGTTCACGGCAATAAGCCTGTTCGAACAGCAGATAGCTCAACAGGGTCGCTCCGTGATGCCCGTATGCGCCGATGCCGCGCAGGAAGAAACGAAGCGCCAACGGCAGGGCGCCGCCGTGGCGTCTGGCGATCAAATCGATACGGCGACTCGGCGAGATGGTCAGGATCTCGATCGGCCGCAATTTAATGCCGCCTTGTTCGAGCTGGCCATCGGGGATCAGGCTCAGGGTCTTGTTGATCCGTTGAACACGTTCGATGTCGACGTCCAGGCTGTCGAGGAAGATGCTGTCCAGGACGTGTCCGGCAATCTCTGCCAGGCTCGGGTAATGCCCGTTGTGCTCATGTGCGCCCAACTCCGCCTCTTCCTTGCGGATGCCCACGATCAGGACTTTGTCCGCGCCGAGATGCAGCGCCGGACTGACCGGGGCGATCTGGCGGATCGAGCCGTCGCCGAAGTACTCGTTGTTGATGCGTTCCGCAGAGAACACGAAAGGAATCGCCGACGAGGCGAGCAGGTGACGGATGTCAATCATGGACGGCACCCCGATGCGGCGCTGGCGATCCCAGGGGTGGATGCCGTGATGACCCTGAAAAAAGGTTACGGAGTGTCCCGTTCGGTAGCTCGAAGCAGTGATGCCGAGCGCGTGCAATGCGCCGCTGTCGATGGCGGGTTGAATGCGCTCGCAGGGCAGGTAGGCCCGGAATAGCTCGTTCAGCGGCGTGCGGTCGAGCAGGGCATTCGGCGTGTAACGCCCCAGGCCGCCCGCCATGAGGGTCAGCAGCCAGTGACCGCCTTTGCGCATGACGCCGATCGTATCCGCGCGAAAGACCTGATCGACGTGAAAGTTCTTCCAGACCTTGTTGATCAGCAGCACGCCCTTGCGGAAATCCTGGGCGTGGATCGCCAGCGCCGTGGCATTGAAAGCCCCGGCTGAGGTCCCGGTGATGACTTTGAAAGGGTTGTGCGAACCCTTGGGCATGAGGTGCGCGATCGCGCGCAGCACGCCGGTCTGATAAGCGGCTCGCGCGCCGCCGCCGGGCAAGACCAGCCCGATTTTCGGTGGGGTGTTGGATGTGGCAGGGTTCATCCGTTTTGACCTGAAAGCGCTGTCATTACTCCTTATATCGGTCCGAAGGTGGGCTATCCCAAATCGCCGCGCCCGTTTTGTCCGCGCATCGGCCTCTTTGGCCGGCTCGGAAACCGCCGCTCAAGCCTGCGGTTTCAGTTTGATATCCAGCGTCGACCAGATCTCGTCGACGTGCCGCTTGACCTCGTCCTTCATGACGATGGGCGTGCCCCATTCGCGTTGGGTCTCGCCCGGCCACTTGTTGGTCGCGTCAAACCCCATCTTGCCGCCAAGACCCGAGACCGGGGACGCGAAGTCGAGGTAGTCGATGGGCGTGTGTTCAATGAGGGTCGTGTCGCGAACCGGATCCATGCGCGTGGTCATGGCCCAGATGACGTCCTTCCAGTTGCGCACGTCGATATCGTCGTCGGTCACGATCACGAACTTGGTGTACATGAATTGTCGCAGGAACGACCAGACCCCGAACATGACCCGTTTCGCGTGTCCGGGGTACTGCTTGCGAATACTCACGCAGGCCAGCCGATAGGAACAACCTTCGGGCGGCAGGTAGAAGTCCTGGATTTCGGGGAACTGTCGTTGCAGGATCGGTACGAAGACCTCGTTCAGCGCGACGCCCAGTACCGCGGGTTCATCCGGCGGACGGCCCGTATAGGTGCTGTGATAGATCGGATCGCGGCGATGGGTCATACGCTCGACCGTGAACACGGGGAAGCGTTCTTGTTCGTTGTAGTAGCCGGTGTGATCGCCGAACGGACCTTCCAGCGCTTCCTCTCCGGGATGGATATGTCCCTCGAGAATAATTTCTGCATTCGCAGGCACTTGCAGATTATTGCTAACGCATTCCGTCAAGATGGTCTTGTCGCCTCGGAGGAGGCCCGCAAAGGCATATTCGGACAGCGTGTCGGGGATCGGGGTCACGGCCGCGAGCAGCGTCGCCGGGTCGGTCCCGAGCACGACGCTGACCGGGAATGGTTTGCCGGGATGGGCGAGCTGCCAGTCGCGGAAATCGAGCGCGCCGCCGCGATGCGAGAGCCAGCGCATGATGAGCTTATTGCGTCCGATGAGTTGTTGGCGGTAGATGCCGAGATTCTGGCGTTCTTTGTTCGGACCGCGCGTGACGACCAAGGCCCAGGTGATCAGCGGCGCGGCGTCGCCGGGCCAGCAGGTCTGGATCGGCAGCTTGGTCAGGTCGACGTCGTCGCCTTCGTATCGGACTTCCTGGCAGGGGGCCTGACGCACCGTTTTGGGAGACATGTTCAGGACCTGTTTCAGGACCGGCCACTTGTCCCAGGCATCCTTGAGCCCCTTGGGTGGTTCCGGTTCCTTGAGGTAGGCGAGGAGCTTGCCGATTTCGCGCAATGCCGAGACGGAGTCTTCTCCCATGCCGAGCGCGACGCGTTCGGGGGTGCCGAACAGATTGGCGAGTACGGGGATGTCGTGTCCCTTCGGGTTTTCGAACAGGAGGGCGGGGCCTTGCCCCCGCAGGGTCCGGTCGCAGACTTCGGTCATCTCGAGCGCGGGATCGATCGGCGTGCGAATGCGCTGAAGTTCGCCTCTGGCCTCAAGCTGGGCGATGAAATCACGCAAATCGGCATATTTCACGATCGGACTCCTGTTTCGCTCGAGGTCTAAGTATAGGTGGCAACGACGGGCGTATGGTCGGACGGACGCTCCCAACCTCGCGGTACCGTATCGATGACGCATTCGCTACAGCGTTCGATCAGCGCGGCGCTGCTCAGAATATGATCGATGCGAAGCCCCATCCGGCGCCGGAACGCGGCGGCGCGGTAGTCCCACCAACTGAAGTTGCCGGCTGCGTCATTGAAGCGGCGAAAGGTATCCTGTAGGCCGGTGTCGAGCAGGCCCCGGAAGGCGTTGCGCTCGGTCGTAGTGCACAGGATGCGCTCGCGCCAGGCTTCGGGATCGTAGACGTCGCGATCGTCCGGGGCGATGTTGAAGTCGCCGACCACGACGACCCGGGAATGCGCGGCAAGCGCCCCTTCGAGATACGCACGCACATGTTCAAGCCAGTTCAGCTTATAGGTATATTTATCCGATTCGGGACTCTCGCCGTTCGGGACATAGAGATTGACGACGTGGATGTCTCCGAAATTCGCGGCCAAAAAACGGCGTTGGGGATCGTCTAGGCCGGGGACTTCGGTCAGGACATCGGCCGCGTCCTGACGGCTCAGGATCGCGACCCCGTTGTAGGTCTTTTGACCGCTGTAGACGACCTTGTAACCGGCGCTCGTGATTTCGTCGATCGGGAAGTCGGGGTCGTTGAGCTTGGTCTCCTGAAGGGCCAGGATGTCGACAGGGTTCGATTCGAGCCACTGCAGGACGTGGGGCAGGCGGACGCGCAGCGAATTGACGTTCCATGTGGCGATTCGGGTCGTGGCGGCGTTGGGCTCTAGCATCGGGACATCTTACCTGATTGGGTCCGCAAGCGGTATAAAGGGACGGCGTCTCATGAGCCTCAGGGAGGAGGGGAAGGATGGTATGGACTCGGCAGTCGATTCGCGTGCGGCCTTCGCGAGCACTCGCGGCCTATCTGATCCTGATCCACGGCGTTGCCGCGGTCGGTATCGTCGCCTCTCCGTTATCCGTCTCCTTGGCGTTCGCTTCGTATTTGCTGCTCGGCGCAAGTCTTGTGCTTGGCCTTCGCCGGGTCCTGCTGTTGTCGCCCGGGGCGGTGGTCGGATTGACGTGCGATCGCAACGGCGGGTGGTCCTTGGCACTTGCCGACGGGCGCGTATTCGTCGCTAAGCTCAAGCCCGGCGCCTTGATCCATCCCCGCCTCATGGTCCTGAATTTTCGCGGCCCGCGACGGGGATTCAACGTCGTATTGATCGACGATAACGCCGATCAAGATGAGGTGCGGCGGTTGCGCGTTCGCCTGCGTTTGGGCAGGTAGTACATCGCCTTTGGAAGCGAATCAGCCTTACGGGCACGGCACGCCGTGCCCCTACCGACAGAGGCATGTCTCGAGACGCGCAGTGTGTCGCGAATATTTTTTCGTAGGGGCACGGCGTGCCGTGCCCTATGATCGCGGCGCCGTTTGATCCACGTTAGGTTCCCCGTTCGGCAGGAAACGATGCACCACGGCGGCGCCTACGGCGTCCCCCCATACATTGATGGTCGTGCGGAAGCGATCCAGGAACCAGTCGACGGTCAGCAGCAGGCCGATGCCTTCGAGCGGCAGGTGGACGGCGTTCAGGACCAGGATCATCGTGACCAGCCCGGCCTCCGGGATGCCGGCCGCCCCGATCGCAGCCAGCGTGGCCGTGACGAAGACAACGGCCTGCTGTCCAACCGAGAGGGCAACGCCGTAGGCCTGGGCGATGAACATGACCGCTACGGCCTCGTAGAGCGCCGTGCCGTCCATATTGACCGTGCTGCCGAGCGGCAGCACGAATCGCGCCGCGCGATCGTCCACGCCGTTCTCTCGCACGCACTCCATGGTCATCGACAGCGTGGCCGAAGAACTGGCCGTGCCGAAGGCCGTGAGCAGGGCGCGTAACATCGTCACGACGTAGTCCCTGCCGCGACCGGCGACGAAGAACAGGATCAGGCACGGCACGATGAAGTGGACCGTGAGCCCGCCGATCACGGTCAGCACGTACCAGCCGACGGCGATCAACTGGTCCAAAAAGGCTTGGCCTCCGCCGGCCGTGCCCAGCCGGGAGGCGACTAGGGCATAGATGCCGACCGGCGCCAGATACATGAGCCAGATCGCGAGCTTCATCATGGCCTCGTTGACGCCATTGAAGAACGCGATGACCGGCTCCCCGCGATCGCCCAGCGTCGTCACGGCGGCCGAGAACAGGATCGCGAACAGGATCAACGGCAGCAACTGGGCATTCGCGGCCGCGGCGACGATGTTGGGCGAGATCAGCGACAGCAGGATGTCGGAGATGCCCGCAGGCTCACGCCCGGTGATGTGCTCGGTCGAGGCCGCGCCGCTGAGATCGATGCCGATGCCCGGTTGGATCAGGTTGACCATGACGAGCCCGGTAAACACGGCGATCGCCGTAGTCAGGGCGTAATAACTCACCGTGATGCCGCCGGTTCGTCCCAGGCGGCGCACATCGCCGAGCGAGGCGACGCCGCTGATGACCGCGGCCAGGATCAGCGGCACGATCAGCATCTTCAGGGCGTCGAGGAACAAACGGCCGATCCAGGCGATTTCGGTCATGGCCGTGCCCCAGAACCATCCCGATAGGATGCCGAGGACGACCGCGCTCGCGATCAGGATCAGGAGAATGGTGGCGTGACGATGAGGCATGAGCGATAAAAAAGGGAATTATATACTTGACTTGCCTTTGCATTGAGCCTATGATGACAAGATACAGGCAGAAAGGCAGTTGTCATGGGCAAAATCACAGTTAGCACCTACGAATTCTTGAAACAGTTTCCGGA